>JAOHMI010000073.1 GCA_028101965.1 Bacteriovoracaceae bacterium | reverse complement strand
ACTTTTCGCTAAAACAAAAAAATACTTTATCCCCTTGTACTCTAAGATACAAAATGAAAAAATAATAATTAAAGAATCTGAGATTGTAGAAGAAAAAGAATTAAAGCTACAAATCATATCAAGTTTATCTACGTTTTATTATCAAGCTCAAATAAACTTCAGTGTAGAGTTGGAGAATAAAACATTTCATGCCATTCAAAATAAAATTCAGTTTTTGAATTTAATGGAGTACTTGGCATGCTATTAAAGATCATCCATTTCTTTTCCCATAAACCCGTGTTTATCTTAATGTTAATTCACTTATATATGGCATTTAGTTTAATATTAGAAGTTGATTCATTATTTATTATTATTTCAATACCATTAAGCTTTTTATTTTTATTTAAACATTTTCTTAAACCAATTGTCTTAAATATATTTCTAATTACCTTAGTCTTTTTTTTACTGGTAAGGTTCAACTTAAGTCTTTCCCCTGAGCTAGTCATTAATTTCTTTTTTATAGTGTATACATTTAAATTTTTGCAATTAAGAACAACTAGGGATTTTCACATCTGTTTGCAAACACTCATTTTAATTACAGTTGCCTCTAGTCTCTTTAACAAAACCATGACCCACCAATTCTTTGTGCTCATTTCACTTGTTTCCCTGGTAAGTTTAACTTCAGTTAAAACACTCGTACCGGGAAAAGAAGCAATTCCAACAAATTTCAAGAATATTTTTAAAGTTCTCTTAATTGCTTCACCTCTTATTGTTACTTTGTTTTTACTTTTCCCTCGTTTTAGATATTTCTTTCCTTCACTCGTCAAACCAAAGAAGAATGAAATTGGATATTCAAGAGAGATCAACCTAAAGCATATTGGGCAGCTGCAAACAAGTAATAAACTTGCCTTAAGAGTTAGTGGCCCAGAAATTCCGCAAGAATTAAGATACTGGAGAGGAACAGAGTTATCCATAACAGATGGGCTCAATTGGCGCTATAATATTTTCCCTCAAGAGTTTAACATTCTAGAGCCAAATGCATCAACAAATGAATTATCATTCACATACTTTCCCATCGATCAAAGTATTAAGGACTTTATATTTTTGGACTATCCAATTTTTAATTTAATAGAAGAAGATGTTTTAAGGATTGTTAAATCGAGACGAAGAAATTCGCTTGAATCTTATACACAATTGTCTTCTATCCTTTCAAAAAAACAGTTTAAGTTGAAACAAGAAAAAATAAACAAACACTATTTGCAGACACCAAAGGATCTTTCTCAGAGGGTAAAAAGGCTATCTCAAAAGGTTTTCTCAAAAGAAAGTACTGCTGCTGAAAACATCAATCGATTCAAAGAGTATATACAAAAAGAGAAATTTTTCTATACTTTAGCCCCAGGGAAAATGAATTCTTTAGATGATATATTAAATAAAAAAGTTGGCTTTTGCTCACACTATTCTTCCTTGATGGCCATTTTAATGCGATTAGCTGGTATCCCAAGTCGAATTGTGACTGGATTTCAAGGGGGTATCTACAATGATTATGGAAAGTATTATATAATAAGATCAAATGATGCTCACGTATGGGTGGAAGCTTATATGGAGAAAAAATGGTATCGCATCGATCCAACATTTTTCATAGGGCCAAACCGGATAATTACTGGTGGCCAAACTTTCTATCAAACTCAACCCTTTCAAAATAAAGTAAACCAATTATTTGGACTTGATCTTAAAAAGAGCAGTCTCTACCAAGTGTTTATCGAAGCGCAAAAAGTATTCGATAATTTAAATTATCAAGCACAACTCTTTTTCGATAACTTTAATCTTTCCACTCAAAAAAAATGGGCAAAAAAATTAGGTTTAAGCTTAAAAAAATTCATGCTCTATTCATTTAGCTTTGTTATTATTCTCTCTCTCTTACTTTATGCAGGTCTTAGATTGTGGAGTTTATTGACTAATTATTCATCAGCAGATTGGTGGGATCAAAAATATTATTACATTAAACTTGATATTAGCCGCAAATATCAAGTAAATTTAAACGGGCTTACCCCCAACAAAATTCTTCAACTTATTAAGAATGATGAGAATAAATCCACACAACTTTACAAAGTTTTTCTACATCATTACATCTCAATCAAATATGGTAGAGGCCATTCAAGTTATTCTAGAAAATCAATAAATTATTTCTGGAGATGGGTGAAGTTCAAGGAAGCTTTCTCAAGATAATTAAAATATTTACGCTTAGATAAATCACCTTTTGTTTTCTTATAAACAGCATTGCTTAATATGATTAGAAAACTTTTACTCTTTGGATCGATAAAAAGCGAAGTGCCTGTAAAACCGGTATGTCCAAAACTATTTTTACTCCAACTAAAATTACCGGTCGGTCTCCTTGCATATTTAGTCTCACTATCAAAACCAATAAACCTACCGTTTCGATCCTTTTGCAAAATACTACTCATTAAACTTTTATTTAAAAGTTGGCCCCTGTTTTCAAGTCCTAGTAAGATTTCATTTGCCAAAAGAACTAAATCTCCAATTGATGAAAATAAGCCAGCATGCCCTGTTATGCTACCAAGTTTAGACGAGGTTGGGTCATGGACATGACATGGTTGAACTAAACGAGCTGTTCGAGGACAATCTGCTTTTAAATTAATATTCGCCGCAAAATTAGTCTGCTTCATTCCTAAAGGCTCAAGTATGCTACGAGATAACAATTTATCTAAGCTGATTCCATGTCGTTTAGTTAAATGATGTCCTAATAAAATATAGTTAATATCCGAATATCTGAATTTTCCACGTAGAGATGATTTGGGCCGCATAGAAAAAACCTTATTCCAAATATCTTGTGCTGAATCAGAGCTTGAAATTACCACTCCTATGGGTAAGCCCGCTCGATGTCTAAGTAAGTCCTCATAGGTTACACGTGGTGAATTAAAGAGAATTGATTTTCGATTTAAGCTAGATTCATTTTCCAATAAGACAAAGAGTAATGAAGTAAATACTTTAGTTAGAGAAGCTAAATCATACAAACTGGATGTAGTTGATTCTCCGAAATGCAATATGGTATTGCTGGAGTCTATGGATCCATATGCCACGGCCATATGAGTAATACTACTTTGTTCAATGAGATCAGAAGTAGATGCTTGAATAAACTGTTTAAAAGTTTTTCCCTGTGCAAAAACAAGCATTGGTAGTAAGAAATAAGATAAAATTTTCATTACAGAATTCTAAGAAGGTTTTATGAGAATATCAATAAAAGATTTAGGTCCAGGGCTTCTTTATGCTGGGGCAGCTATTGGAGTGAGTCATCTAGTCCAATCAACCAGGGCCGGCGCTATGTTTGCGCTTGATTTAATACTCGTTATCTTATTAGCAAACTTTTTTAAATTTCCTTTTTTTTATGCATCATTCGACTTTACGCGAAAGTCGAAACAGAATATCTTGCAAGGTTATTCCAAAGTATCTAAATACTCAGTCCCTTTTTTCATTTTCATAACTCTAATCTCCATGTTTTTTATCCTTGCTGCCATTACAGTGGTTACCGCGGGACTTTTTGAGCAAATGTTTAGTTTTGGAAATATACGCCTAACTTCCTTAATATTAATGTTGCCAATATTTATTTTTCTCATGTTCAAAAATTTTAAACTTCTTGAATCAACGATGACTTTTATTATTCTCCTTTTATCCCTTTGTACAATTACGACAATTCTTTTTGCTCTCCTTTCACCTAATTTTACCATTCCAACAGCTAATTATGGAGAAAATTTCTCTTTGGATAATTCAAAACATATTTTCTTTTTAGTTGCTTTTATTGGATGGATGCCCGCGCCTCTCGATGTCAGTTTGTGGCAATCTCTTTGGCAAGTTAAACATAAAAATCATGGTGATAAAGATAATTTTAAAAAATCTGCTTTTGATTTTCATGTAGGCTACTGGGGAACGATGATTATGGCCATCGCCTTTCTTTTAATAGGATATTTTGGATTGTATAACCAGCCCTCACCTCTTCCCATGAGTGCGATAAAATTCTCCATGTCTTTGATTAATTCATACACAGATATTTTAGGACCTGTCATAAAGCCTATAATAACCATTGCTGCTTTTTTTACTATGTTTTCTACTTCTCTTACTTGTTTTGATGCCTTTCCAAGGGCATTAGAAGAGTCTTTCGTTCAAATAAAAAAACCTATCCCTCACTGGTTTTTCTTACTGATTACTTTTGTAGGTACGGGCAGTGTCATATGGTTTATGTTACAAAATATGAAAACAATGGTGGATTTCGCCACTACTGTTAGCTTTGTTTTTGCTCCATTTTTTTGTGTCATGAATACTATTGTTTATTTTAAACTTATCAAAAATAGAAATAAGGTCTTCAGTCGGTTCATGCTATTTAGTTGCGGTCTCCACATCATCTTTGCTTTGTATTATTTATGGATAAAGTTTATTTAATGAAAAAGAAGTGGAATAGAGCAACATTAATAATTTATTTTAAAATTTTCATTCTCTTGGTAATGTTGATTAGTGTCTTTTGGATAAGAGAAAATATACAGAAAAAACATTCTCAAAAAAGTTTGGATCTTTTTTTCAACCAATAAACTTTGATCGATTAAACAAAAATTTGCCCTTCTCCACGATAAGTTTTCCATTTATGAAGAGGCTTATATTCTTGATCGAGTAAATAAACATGGTTGAAATGCTCACATAGTTCCCCAGCTTTAGCATGCCTAAAAATCACTCGATCTCCAATTTTATAGGAGTGTTTATCACTAAGCAATTTAATGGGAGTTTGAACTTCACCGGCCAACTCATTTGAAAGAAGCCCAACCTTTTCATCAATTGGCGCAGGCACTTTCTCTAAACCGATTGCACCAGATGCGACATATCCTCCACCATGAAGAGTTGCAATATCATGTCTTGGTTTGCGTACAATCAATAAATTAAAAAAGAGACTAGGTTTCACTGGTAAGTTTTTATAAAAATCGAATAAGTAGCTATCATAAAAGCCTGATCCAACGGTAATCTCAGTTACCCATTCTTCTTTCTTACTTGAATCAATCGATCCAGTTCCCCCAGCATTAAAGAACTCAAGATCAACACCTTTGTGCTGTAAAATTTCGCAAACCTTTTTTCTAAAGGAGATTATTTTCCTCATAGAACGTTTCTTTAATAAAGAAATTATAAGATTTTTAGCGCCGTTATAGAGTAAGTCTGGAATACCTGCAACCTGAGCTTCGTACCCCATTATACCGACGATCCTGACTGAATTAAATGATAGAATTTTCTCTAACAAATCTGTAAAAGAATCAATATTCATCAGGCTTGAGCGAAACACTCCAAAGCGAAAGTTGCCTATATCAATACTCATATCAATGTCTAAGCAAATACGGACCTTTTTCCCATATGCAACACCAATTGAATCAAGCAACTCCACATGCTCTAATGTATCAACCATAAACGTTACTTTTTCATTATAGTCTCTGATTAAAGACTCACAGTCCTCTGGATGATAGCAAGGATAACCTAGAAGCACATCTCTTATCCCATTTTGTAATAAGAACAATGCCTCACGTGGATGATATGCCATAACTCCAGAGCAAGTGTCTCCAAGTCTTTTAGTTACATATTTAATTACTGAAATATTCCGTACGGACTTTGAGGCTATTCTAATCTTTTTTCCCTCAACTTTTTCCCGAATTAAATGAATATTATAATCCAAGTGAGATTTGATAAGAAACGCACTAGGGGCCTCTAATTCATTCAAGGTAGAGGTAAGATTTTTACTTTGCAATAATTGCTTAAAGAGGTTTTTTAACTTATCCGATTGTTTTCTAAAGGCTATCATGAGGTAATTGTACACTAACTTTTTTGATAGTGATAGAAAGAGGTATTATAAGAATGATGAAGATTGGATTTGGAAAAGCAAGAATTACATCTTTTATCCCAGGTGCAGTTTTTTTTGGCTATGGGAAACCCTCGCAAAAAGCTAAATTTGTCTTAGATGAGTTATATGCTCGGACGATCTTTTTTAAAAATGACGAAGAAACTTTGTTATATGTTAATTGTGAACTTGGCTGCATTACTCATCTACTAAGAGAAAAAGTTCTGGAGAAACTCGCCCAAAACCCAACTTTCAAAACCATTACAAAGAAAAACTTTATCTTAACGGCTCAACACACTCATTCCGCCCCAGGAGGCATGGATGATCATCCACTCTATAACTTTCCTAATGGTGGTCAAAGAAAGGATGTTTTAGATCAAGTCTCTCAAGGAATTTTAAGCAGTATAACCTTGGCCTTTGAGAATATACAAAATGGTAAAGTTTATTGGAAACATGGCCGCTTTAATGAATCTGCTCCAGTGGCTTTTAATCGATCGCTCAAAAGCTTTTTATCTAATAAGGACATATCTACCAATCGAGATTGGAATGAGCGTAACTCCGTAGATCGAATGATGAGAATGGTTCACATTGTACGGGAAAAAGATGAAGGATCGATTAATTGGTTTGGAGTGCACACCACCAGCATGTCTAACCGAAATTGTGGTATTTCTTCAGACAACAAAGGTCATGCTTCTGGTTTACTAGAAAAAGACCATCAAGCAATTGCCATATTTGCCCAAGAGAAGTGTGGAGATGTTTCTCCATCCTTTCGTTATGTTCGCCGTTATCGTGAAAATACAGGACCTCATAACGACGATATAAGTAATTGCCATTTTAATGGCCGCTTACAGTTTGAAAAAGCCCAAGACATATTAAAAAAACAGGGAAATGAGTTATCATCTCAAATACGATCCCTGCATCAAATAAAAAAACTTTCAGAAGTGAAAATTCATCCTCAGGTGCGAGAGAAGTATAAAAAAATCGGAATAAAGATCAATGAAAACCAAACTGCGGTGAAAGGAGCAATGGGTATAGATTTCATCAAAGGTACTAAAGATGGGCAGGGCTTGCATCCCCTCTTAGCCGAACCGATTCGCTTAATTACAAAAATGACTTTAAAATTGCAAATGATATTTAATAAGTCATTCGCTCCTGAAACATATGCCTATCAGCATTCTTTTAATTTAGCTCAATCGACCAAGAGTATTTTTTTGCAAACCGGAGATAAAAAAGTCGTAGGATTCTCCTCCCCCATAATTCTTTATCCCATTCGATTCTTTGATAAAATAGTTAATACGTTTTTAATACAACATTTTAAAGGCGAACTTGAAAAGAGTTCATCTTGGATAAGAGAGGACTTAAACTTTCAGCTATCAACCATTGGAGAGCTGGCCATTATTTCTCTCCCTTTTGAAATAACCACTCATGCGGGAAGAAGATTAATTCTCCAAATTAAAGAAGAGTTGGAAAAAAAGGGAATTAAGCACTTTGTGATCAATACATATGCTAACGGTTATGCTGGTTATGTAACCACCCCCGAAGAATATGACTGCCAGGCTTATGAAGGAGGTCACACCTTGTTTGGAAAGTGGACACTCCCTGCCATCGAATCAATTTTTATGAAATTTGCTAAAGAGCTTTAAGTTAAATGTTAAAGCCCTGAGCTTCTTCATTACGCTGCTCACCATTATTAAAAACTTGTTCAGCTACTTGTTTTGCTATCTCTTTACCTAAAGTTTCTGAAAGTTTGTCTTCAACTTGTTCATATTTCTGTTCAGGTGTTAAATTATCATTATCCATGATCGCTTGAGCCGCGTTTCCTGCTTGGTTTTGAATAGCACTATTGTACCCTTCTTGTTCGAGATAATTAGCAATATTCTGCCCCTCGGACCCTTGAGGTGGATCTTGCAAATCCTCTAGTGAAACTGTTTCTGTATAATTCTCAATTTGCTCTTGTGAGACTTCTGTTCCTTCAGTAACTGCTTGTGTGCTAAAGGGCAACTGAGTGGCCGCAAAGTTGCTCGCATTTGTACCCGGTATAAGGGGGTTTCCTTGATATGATGCTAACAGAAGTAAAGATGCTCCCGAGTAAGTAGCAGATGCATTTAGCATGCTTCCTCCGGTATATCCTGTTTGCGCAACAATTGGATCACCTTGCTGTTGATTATTCTGTTGATTATTCTGTTGATTATTCTGTTGATTATTCTGTTGATTATTCTGTTGATTATTCTGTTGATTATTATGTTGATTATTATTTACCGTATTCTGGTTCTGTTGCTGTTGATTGTTCTGCTGATTGTTCTGTTGCTGCGTATCTGGCTTTGGTTCCATTTGATCTCTCGGATCTTGTTGTTGATTCTGGTTAGAGATTGTACTATTCTTTGGATCGCTGTCAAAGCCACTAAGAGCATTTTGGGCAATACCTGTAACACTCAATAGACTGGAAAAAGCAAGAGTAAAAATAGTTTTTTGAATTTTCATAATGACCTCACGTACAATTTGTCTTTAGAACTTTATTTTATCAGCATGCATGAACGATATTGAATAATTCTGTAATAACTCTTTATT
>JAOHMI010000072.1 GCA_028101965.1 Bacteriovoracaceae bacterium | reverse complement strand
AGGCGTTCAATCCATCCAAATATTAATATAAACAATTGAGATAAAGTTTTTCTCATAGGGAAATTCAACTTAGTTCAGGTAAAATATTTGTATAGTAATTATACATTTGGAAGCATTCAGTGCCCTATTCTAATCTTTTAACTAGTTAGATAATTGATAAATGTTAGAAATGACATTGATACTTTTGGCACCAAGCTTGCTCTATAAGAATTGGGGGGCAGTCATGCGTATATCTAGTTTAATGAACTTAAATAAAGTTCTCAATGATTCCTATTTGAGGGCAAATAACAAACAGTTGAAAAAAATTTATTCCTTTGAAGTTATGGGGCAATTGCTAGGAAATAAGCTAATCTATAAGCAAAATCTCTACCTTTGGCAGGATTCGCCTACCGAAAAGGGGAAAAAGGATATTTTTTCGATTAAAAATTTTAGAGTTAATCGGAAAAATAATATTCTTGAATTTTTTCTTCCGCAAAATGTACGACTAAATTCTATTCGCCCAATTTTTTTGTATTCTCCGCAAAAATTTTTTTTAAGTAAACTTAAAGTTGTCTTCAATAGCTTTGATAAGCTCACATGTAACTTCCCAACAGAAGTTTTAATGGTTGAAGAGAGAGCTGAAGAGAGAACTTCATATGATAGCAAAAATTCTCCGAAAAAAGTGATTGTTAAATATGAATTGCTTAAGCGGCCTTTGCATCGATCTATTATTGATGTTTGCAATGATGGTTTGTCTTTTAAGGTTTATAAGGAGGACATTGATAAATTTAAAAAAGGAAATAAATTAGAGGTTAGCTTCACGGATAATAACGGGAAGGTAGTAAGTCAAAAAGCTCAGGTACTTTATAAGCGTATGCAATTTCATGATATGTCCTTCGTTAAGTACTATAGGATTGCAGTCCAGCTTAAGTAATTCTACTTAAAAAGATGGAAGATATTGCCGATAAAAAGAGAGTCATGAAATGGTTTAGCTTTATTTTACTATTCATTTTTGTCTCTCTATCCAGCTGTGGTCCTTCTGGTGGAAGCAATATGTTACTAGGCAACGTTGAGTCAGATGGGTCTGAAGAGTCATCGGCGGTTATTTCATATGGCAGCATCTCTGGAAATATTACAGATGCTGAAGATGGAGCAACTCTATCTGATGTTAGTGTCTATATTTTAGGTTTTCAAACCTCAACAGAAGTCTCAACAAATTCGACAGGAGAGTTTTCTATTTCTTCTGCACCATCAGGAGAGCGCTATGTTGTTTTAAGTAAGTCTGGCTATGTCTCTCAAACTCCCTCGGCAACTATCCCGGTTAATGATGAATTAGAGAACTATAATGTGTCTTTAGTACCTGATACAACTTGGAGCCAGGATAAATTTGTCATAACTTTATCATGGGCCGAAACTCCGGCAGACTTGGATTCCTATATGTATGTTCCTGAAACTGGTTCGACTCATAAAATATGGTATTTAAATGCAACCACAAGAGGAGATTTAACAGGAGATCCTTATGCTCAATTAGATGTTGATGATATTGATGGAGAGGGCCCCGAAACAATTAGAATACGTTATGAAGGTGGTTCTTTGGATTATAATGGGGTTTATCGATATTATATTCACAATTTAACTGGTACCCCAAGTTTTACGGATGCAGATGCTGTGGTTCGAATTTATCGCAATCAAGTTCTTTGGAAAACATATACCGCTTGTAGTGGGGATGACTCGTTAGACTGGTGGCATGTTTTTGATTTGACGGGTTCAACAGGTAGCATTGCCGTGGGAAATGATACCTGTGAAAATAGTGAACCAAGCGATCCTAATTAATTATCGTCTTCTGCTGTTGGCTTAGTTTCTTCAGCTTTTACTGCTTCCTTTTCTATTGGATAAATTTTCTCTAGAGCTTTGAATTTTTCACCAACAAATTCAGTTGGGATTGGTTTAACCCAGAGAAAGTCTGGGCGGTCTGAGCTGATCCATTTTCCGCCAATAATTTTTCCCATGTAATCAAGCTCTAGGATATAAACAAATTCCTTTGTGGTTTTTTCATTATACTTTGTCCCAAGGATTGGCGTCCACATCTTGTGATCCTCATAATCATCATCAGCTGCCCCGGGAACTTTTTGCAATTCATCCACATAAGTCATATAGGCTTTAACTTTAATTTTCTTTGCGAGTCCTTTTTTAAACTCTCTCTCTGAGGGGGTGATTCTTGTTACTTCTTCAAAACGATAAGCCACTACCGGTTGATTCCAAACTTCTTTCCCTGGATCAACATCAGCGATGAATCCTCTTTGCTGGACTCCCAAAAGGTTACCCATGACAATATGAAAACTAGCAGGGTTCATTCCACTACATTTTTTCTTGCCAAAGATTTTTCTGGTACAACGTTGACCAATTTGAATGGTATCGGCCTCATGACCGTAAGCCATATAGTAGCTGAGTAATCCCTTGATATCAGAAGAGCCAAACTTAATTTCTATTCCATCTTTACTGGTAACTGTTACTGGTTTAGGTTCGCTAAAGTTTAAGGATGCCAACGCCCAACCATGACAGATGCCTGCCCAGTCTTTTTTACGGTTCTTTTTTGTGGTTTTAATTACTCTATTAGTTAATGAATAGCTAAAGTCACCTTTGAAAATATCAAATTTCTCAATGGGCGAAAGGGTTTTTATCCATTCTGGGTCCATTCGTTTTAGGTGCCATAATGTGGGCAGTTCATTTTCAAAGGGCTTGAAAAATGGATCTAGCCAGCGGTGTGATACGCCACCTTTTTCTGAAGGCCAGTAACTTCCTGACCAACCAACTTCTTTTTCTAAAGGAAGTGAGTAGGCTTGAGGAATCTTATCA
The DNA here is from genome assembly GCA_028101965.1 of Bacteriovoracaceae bacterium. Lineage (GTDB taxonomy): Bacteria > Bdellovibrionota > Bacteriovoracia > Bacteriovoracales > Bacteriovoracaceae > JAOHMI01. The sequence goes on along the minus strand of JAOHMI010000072.1, from coordinate 5,627 downwards.
TATCGATACTCAATATCTATTTTTAATTTTTTAGGGCTCTCGGATTTATTCCAGGGATGGATTTTTTTATCCGGAGCTTCTTCTGCAAAACTGGCGAAAGTTAGTAAAATTAATAAAGTCTTGAAAACAAAAAAGTTAAATGTTTTGTTCATAATTTCCTCGATATAATGATTCTTGAAATGGGTTTAAACATTGAAGTTTAATGCGTCAATAGACTCTTCTAGTAGAGTTGGTATAATCCTATGTATTGGATAAACTCTTCACTATTTTAGGAAATGTAGTCGGCCAGTTAATATTATTTTTGAGAGAGTATTTGAAAAGCGAATTGTGCTCCAATTCGGTGCTGCATTTCAGTATATTCAATTAAACTAAGAAAAAATTCTAGGTTTGCCTTTGCTTTTTTACGACGAAAGCGACTCCATGATTGAGGATATTTATATTTTTTTCTCAACTCGTTAAAATTATTTTGTTGATACAAAATTTTTGCATCCTTTGATAAATAGTCCCAAGTTTGTAGCTTTTTATAAGCGTACCCAAGTATTTGGGGCAGCATAACAGGAAGATTAATTATTTTGTGACTCCTAACTCCAGTTTTTATTAATTGGGTGGCCATAAGCATACCACCATAGACATGATGATAACCAAGACGAAGATGGAAATCGTCTTCTTCGAATTCTTGATCATTCAAATGATAATTACGATAGGCATGCAGTTTTCTTTTCATTTTTCTTATGAGATTTTTTGGTAACGCTTTACCCCCAAGTGATCCATTTTGATAGAAAGGACTGTTAGGACGGTCATCATCTGAGTATTGATTTGGGCGGAATAAATTATTCCACTTAATACTGAGTATTGGGGACTCGTCTTTTTGGTTTAATCGGTTGCAGCAAACATCATGCCCATAAATGGATATTGACTCAAGGGTGAGAAGTGGATTTTTATCGCAATCTTCTAAAAATATTGGCCAAAGATCTTTTTGTTTTGGCTGGTTATAATGAGGGTTGGGCGCCCAGTTCTTATAACGATAAAGGCCGTTAACTTTGACACCTATCTTTAAGCTGCAAAGTGCGACTGAATAATTGTTAATAATTTTCTCGCTTTGATAGTGAATAATTCCTTTATTGCTATCAAATTGGCAGTCAGTATCTGTGTTGTAGCAGTCGTCATCTTTTAGGTTGGCCAGAAGTATACTCTTTATAGTGTTCGTACTTTTTAATAAATCTGATTTTAAAAAAAATTTTTCAGAAAGATTCTCTAGCAAAGCATTTAGTTGGTTAAAAGTTTTGATTAGACTAAATTGAGGGGCTTTATTTTCAATAGTTTCTTGATTATCCATAGAATTAATTCTGACTGGGGATGAAAGATAAGATATCAAACGATTTTTTTCTTCTTTGGAGTATTGCAGCTGCTCAATATATGCTCTTAAGTAATTGTCATTTTTTTTCCACCAGTTTGGTTCCGTTATTCTTAGGGCATCGAGAGCTAATTCCATTTTCTCCAATGTGATTAATTCTTTGGCAAAGGTGTTTAAAGATTCATAAATAAACTCATCTTTGCTGATTACTCTTGGGTGTTGTAACGGACGAATTTTTTTTAGATTAATATTTGATTTCGTCCAGCGAATGATTTTTCTGAGCATTAGGTTTTTATCAAGATTAATTTCATTTTGACTTTCTTGCGCTGTCGCGAATGCATAGAAAAATATAAAAATAAAACTTAGCATGGTTTTGAATTGAAAGTAATGTCGCATACAAGTACTAACGTTATTTTTGAGTTAGACCTTTAGCATTAAGAAGAGTAAGTGAAAGTGGGGAAGAGATCCATCGGCAGATTCTTCCCCTAATGATCTATTGTTGAGTTGATTCATCCATTAGTGAATTAATTATTTTTGAAATTAACTGAGGATTTGCAATCCAAAAAGGAACGTTATTTTTATTAAGCTCCTCAATGAATTTGTCCTGAGTGTCTCTCAAGTGTATCTCATTTTCTTTAGCATATTTTTCTGCACGTTCATGAATTCCCAGTTCTTTTGATTTTGGGTGGCGAACTCTTGTATAATAATTTGTGCGTAATTTAGCGTTAGATGAATAAATTGCAGCTTTCGTAAGGCGAGGATTGATAGGCTCATTATGAGTGTAATCTATTCCTTGAGATAGGTTAGTATTAAATTCGTGAGGGTAGGCAGCATCTGGGTAGACCCAAATAAAGTCAGGAGATTGAATATTTTTTTTATCGTATGTCCACTGGCCACCGACAATTTTTAATTTTTTGTCCAGTTCAAGTTGATAGCTATAAGTTCTAGAAGTAAATCGTTTATCTTTTTCGCGACTCTCTTTAGATACTCCTGGCCGAATCCAATCCACATAATAAACTTTCGTTTTAAACTGAACGACAAAGTGAGCTTGTTCGTTTCTGATTTTGGCAAATCGATCATTTTCCAACATAGCAATAGGAACGAGTGCATGTCTCAAATTATTGACTTTCTCATTTGTTACTAAATTAACCATTTCTGTTTTAAAGCCAGCGACAGGGTGGTTATTTACAGGAGAGTTGTAATCAATATCAACAATAAAAGATTTTTGCTTGATACCTATCCGATTGTATAAAGTTAAAAAGAAATAGGCTGGGTTTATGTCTGAGCATTCACCCGGGTTTCGTGTAAACTTTTCTACTTCTCTAACCAGCTTAGTTTCTGGATCCAATCCAGGTTTATCAACATTGCATCGATTTCCAATGAAAACCGTATTTTCTGAAATGACTGAGTTTGAAAAGAGATAAGAGCTGAGAGCTTTTAAGTCTTCAATCGTGAATTCTATATCTTGCCCACTTGATCCTTTGGCCATAACACTTTTAAGTGGTCTTCCAAAGTGAATCGAAGCCGGGGTCCAGCCGTGGCAGATTCCTGTCCAATTTGTGGTTCTTCCCCAATAATGATGATTATTAGTAATACTGCGTAAGATATTTCTGGTAGTACTAAAGTTTCGATCACCGATAAGCACATCATATTTTTCTACGGCAGACATTTTTTTTATATCTTTGCTGGATAATTTATCAAATTTTTGTTTGTTAGCTTCAATTTTTGAAGTAATTTTTCGAACGTAATTTTTAGCGCCAAAAAGAAAATTGATTCCCCAATCTATTCTGGCCAAAGCTTTCTTTCTAAAAGCAATTGAGCCAGTTCGATGAGGCCAGTATGAGCCTTCCCAGGGAATGAGATGCTCTGGCAGCATAGTATTATTGTACTGGATGAGCTTTCCCAAATTGGTTTCAGTTTTGTCTAGCTGATTAAATTTTTTAATGAGCGACATATTGATTGTAGCGGAATCAGTCGCAAAGGAATTAGTAAAAATTAAGCTAAAGGTCACTAAAGCTAAAAGTTGGTAAAATCTCATACAATGCCCCTTGTTCTCATTTGTTGAGTTATCTATGGAGAATCAATATTGAGATTATTTATCTTTGTGAAGCGGAGTGAAAAATCTTCTCTTCTGGGGAATTCCAATGAACACCCAGAAGGGAAGACTTGATCATTAATATAGGCGCAGCGCGTCTTAGAGGTCTAAGTTTCTTTCAATCAGAGTCTTTTGGACAGTAATTGGTTCAGACAAAAAGTTTTTTCCTTGATAATTGACCTGAACTTTGTAGCTACCTGGAGTGAGTATTAAATAGAACCCTCCATTCGCTCTCAGTTTGTATTCATATTGTTTCAGATAAGATTGAGATTTTCCCTGAAGTTGTAAAACAGATATTTTTGTATCCATAGGTAGTTCTTGGCCTTGAATTTTAATTTTTCCCTTAACACCGCTTTGGAACATTCTATTTAACAAGTATTGCCAAGCCACTCGATTTTTTTCAACAGTCTTGTTCCTCCACTTTTTATAGTTAGGTTGAAAGCCTTCAGCTCGAGAGTTAAGTTCTAATACATAAGGGATGACATTGTATTCGTGATACATCCAATCTATATCTGAACCATCTACTGAGTACAAAGTTTCCCAACTCGTTCCAGGTTTGTAGTCAACCAGCTGACCTAACTTCTTACCAATTTTTTCTACAACTTGTTTGTTTTGAGTTCTTTCACCTTTACAGCCGTAAGGGTAAATCACTAGTTGAGAGTAAGCATGATAACTAATATCAAAAACAGGTCGAATTTGTTTTACTAGGTCCATTAAAGTATTTGTTTCAGGCTCACTGGCAGGACTATCTCCTCTATATGTATCAGACCATTTCCACCCACTGCTTCCTCGGCAACCATTCCAGCGGTGAGGGTAGTTACGATTGATATCAACACCGTGTTTATTTTTGGTATTTTTTCTCCACATGGCATTTTTATTCCAAACTTTTACATTCCCATCTACGTTTAGCATAGGGAGGACCCATACATTGAGGTTGTTTAACCAAAACTGAACTTTTTCTTGTGACTTATAATTACTCAATAAATACTCAATGATGTCTAAATTAACTTCTGGACTCATTACTTCTCTGGCGTGATGCATACCATTGAATAGAACACTAGGTTTTTCACTTTGATTTTTCTTTGATAATTGAATTGCAAAAATTTTTCTTCCCTCAACTGATTGTCCGACCACATGAACTTTTGCCAAATCGGGATAAGCGGTTTCGAAATCATAAAGAATTTTTTCAATCTCTTCAGGATTCTTGTACTCTTCATCTGGTGCGGCCAATAAAAACTTTGTCATGACAACTCTAGGTGAAAGGCTGGACTCTTTTAAATGTTGATATTCATTTTGATTTACGACCACTTCAATTACTTGATGGTTGTGGTCAATTCCTGCGATATCGTAACCAGATTCATTGAGCTGGGTTACAATGTTTTTGTCGTTTTTAAATGATATTTCAACAATTAGATCTCGCTCCTCCGAGTACAATTGGAAAAAGTCCGGTGATGCGTTTTGGTGTGTAAACGATTGAAATGAAATGAATAATGAAAGAACTAAAAATAGTTTCATATAAATCCTCCGTGATTTTTTAAGTGCGTACAGAATATCATCCTTTAACTTAGTTAATAAGTTATTTTTGAGTTTGTCAGTTTTAGTTAGATGAAGATGTTAATGAAAAATAGTGATAAAATATCGAAGTCTAGAATTTATTTTGGAATACTTTAGATGGATGAAATTAGTCAGTTAATCGAATGTTATAAAACAGCTTTGGGTTGTGAGAATATATTTCTATTCTCACAAATTAATGGCTTCTTTGAGAAGCAGTATAGCTTGCATCCCGCCAAGCAATCTTTCAATACGAATGATTACTTTCAATCTAGCCTCGACTTTAAAGATTATCAAAAGTTATTTGATGATGTGACTAAAGAAATGAGTGTTGAGAAAAAGAAAAGTTTCAAACTTGTTCTTGGAAATGATGATGAGCATGTTTATCATCTACTGGTTTTGTTTGGGCAGCCTGTTCTCAACCCAAGAAGGAACCTACAGATCTTTCGTTCTATTTGTGATCTATCTCAAAAATCTTTAGTTGAAAATCTGCGGAAGCATATGGGAAAGAAATACTTGAATCCTGAAGAGATTTTTTTGGCAAATATGTCTCATGAAATTCGCACTCCCATGAATGGCATATTAGGGATGGTGAATTGCCTCAAAGAAACAGATTTAACAAAAGAG
>JAOHMI010000071.1 GCA_028101965.1 Bacteriovoracaceae bacterium | reverse complement strand
CAGATTTATACGAATCACACTTTATTAATAGTGAATTAAACTTTTTCTTTGTGGATATAGAGCTTGAAAATACCTCTTTAGATGTATCTGAAAGCGGAACATTATTTATTCATATAAAAGAAAACAGTTTAACAATCAATATTCTCACAGATACCTCTGGCAAATATTTTTTAGATGTCTATGCTCCTAATGGAAAAAATATTAAAGCAACAGAAGAGACTAAAAATCAATATAATGAATTAATAAAACCACATATCGAAAATTATTCATTTGTTGAAGTTTCTGATGATGAAAATGAGATTTATCAACTCTATGGATTCAAAACACACCGACTACCGGTTGAGATCTCATACTCTAAATAAAAATCTCTCTCAATAATGCCTATCTTTTTCTTGCTACCCGTCGGTTATATAAATTTTGTAAGCGGTTTTTTATAATTTGTGTATCAGGAAAATCATTGAGCAATGAGTAATACAAATTATAGGCTTCCTTTAAATCCTCATTACTTTCATAAGCATTGGCCATGAGAAATTTAATTTTTACAACACTTTGTTTAAGAGTTTCATACTTTAAACTTTCATTCCAAAAATTAATGGCCTCTTTCCATTTCTTTTGTTCATAATTCATTAAACCCTTATGATAAAAAGCTTCAGCAAGTGAATCTTTTGAATATCCTTCACGAATAATTTTTTGAAAATGCTCATCTGCTAATTCAAATTTGCTCTGATGAAATAAACTTTTAGCATAGAAGCGATGATATAAATGATAATTTTCTAAAGATGGTTGAAAATTAATTAGGTAAGAGTAATATTTTTCGGCGAGGGTGAAATCTTTCATATACTCATAGGTAAGTGTGCCTAGTTTCTCTATGGTTTTTACCTGCCAAAGGATAGTTGGTGACTCTTTAAGGGCTAATTTAAAGTGCTTTAAGGAACTTTTAAAATCATTGCTATAGATCTGATATAATAAACCAAGCTGAAAATGAATTCTAACTTTAATATTGGTTGAGGGTTTATCTTTTAATAAATTCTCATAAACGATAATTGCCTGAGTTTGTTTACCTTCTCGAATATAATTTTCTGCTGTTAGAATACTTCTCTGAAAATCTGAGGTAAAATCGCAAGATATAAAAACTGTTATTAAAATCAGATGCAATAGTCTAAACATAGGACTTATTGTAGTAAAGTTTAACTTTTATTACAAAAAACTATTCTTCGTCTTCTTCTTCAATTGACTCAACTGCTACAACTTTTTCTTCCCCTTTAAGGTTAATTAAACGAACACCTTGAGTATTACGTCCAATCAGTGAAATTCCAGCAATTTTAATTCGAATAACCTGCCCAGTATTGGTAATAATAACTAAATCATCAGTATCTACCACAGGTTTAATTTCCACAATCTCACCATTTTTATCGGTGAGTTTCATGCCAATTATTCCCTTACCACCACGAGATTGTACTCTGTACTCAGAAGTTGAAGATCGTTTCCCATATCCATTTTCTGTTACAGAAAGAATTTCAACAGAATCATCAATCAGTTCCATTCCAATAACAAACTCTTTCTCACTGATATTAATTCCACGGACACCTTGAGAAACTCTTCCCATAGGACGTGCATCTTTTTCATTGAAGCGAATAATTTTTCCAGAACTAGCGCACATTAAAATATCGCGCGTTCCATCTGATACTCGAACAGAAACAACTTCATCACCTTCATTTACTTTTATTGCTCGGATACCTGATTGATTAATATTTTTGTAATCCTCTAACTTGGATCGTTTAATTAAACCATTTTTTGTTGCAAAAACGAGAAAGTTACCCTCTATATCTTTTGGAATAGTAATAATTTCTTTTAGTCTTTCATTTGGACCTAGAGGAATTAAATTAACAATATTTCTTCCCTTCGCGGTTCGAGACCCTTCTGGAATTTGATAAACTTTTTGGGTAAAAACCTTACCCATGGTTGTAAAAAAGAGAATTTGATCATGAGTCGAAGCAGTAAAAATTTTGGTGTAAAAATCATCGTCTTTTCCACCAGCGCCTTTTACTCCTTTGCCACCACGTTTTTGCGACTTATAGGTATCATGGGCCATTCGTTTTAAATAACCCTTATGAGTCAAAGTCACAATCACTTCTGTTTCATCAATTAAATCAAGATCTTCTATTTGGTCAACATCTTGAACAATTTGAGTTCTTCTTTCATCTTGATAAGTTTCAAGAATTTCTTGCAATTCATTCTTGATAATTCCGCGAATTAACTCTTCAGAATTTAAAATATCTTCCAATCGCTTAATCTCTTTAATAATTTCATTGTACTCAGCAATGATTTTATCTCTTTCAAGTCCTGTTAATCGCTGTAATCTCATATCCAGAACAGCTTGTGCTTGAATTTCAGATAATTTGTAATGACTCATCAAGCGAGATTTTGCTTCAACAGGTCCTTCAGAAGACTTAATCATCTCAACTAATTCATCAATATTTTCAACTGCTGTCTTTAAGCCTTCTAAAATATGGGCACGGGCCTTAGCCTTCTTTAATTGGTATTTCGTTCGACGAATAACCACTTCTCGACGGTGATCTATGAAATATTGCAATTGATCTTTAAGATTTAATACTTTTGGTTGGCCATTATGGATGGAAAGAAAAATAATTCCAAAACTTACTTGAAGTTGAGTGTGTTTATAAAGTCGATTTAATATGACATTACCAGACTCACCTCTTTTAATATCAATAACAACTCGAATTCCGAGTTTATTAGATTCATCTCGGATATCACTAATACCAGTAATAGATTTTTGATTAACTAAGGTAGCTACTTTTTCTATCAATCTTGCTTTATTCACTTGATAAGGAATTTCGGTAATGACAATTCGTTCTCGATCTTGTTTCCCATGAACTTCTATTTCTGCCTTAGCTCGAATTTGCAGAACACCTTTACCTGTATGATAAGCGGATTTAATCCCAGTAGTTCCATGAATAAATCCATGAGTTGGAAAATCTGGGCCAGGGATGAATTCCATTAACTGATTAATAGTTAAATTTGGCTCTTCAATCAGAGCAATTAATCCATTTAATATTTCAGTAACATTATGAGGTGGAATATTTGTGGCCATCCCAACTGCAATCCCAGAAGACCCGTTAATTAACAGATTTGGAATTCGTGTGGGAAGAACAGTAGGCTCTGTTAATGATCCATCATAGTTAGTTTGCCAATCAACAGTATCCTTATCAATATCTTGCAGAAGCTCAGAAGTTAGCTTCTTCATTCGCACTTCTGTATATCTCATGGCAGCAGCATTATCACCGTCAATGGATCCGAAGTTTCCTTGACCATCAATAATTGGATATCTCATGGAGAAATCTTGCGCTAAACGAACAATCGCTCCATAAACAGCACTATCTCCATGCGGGTGATATTTACCGATAACATCACCAACAATTCTAGCGGATTTTAAATAAGGTCTGTTATGAACGTTGTTTAACATATGCATAGCATAGAGTATTCTACGATGAACCGGCTTTAAACCATCTCGAACATCAGGAAGTGCCCGGCCAACAATTACACTCATTGCATAATCGAGATAACAGTTTTTCATTTCATCTTGAATTGAAAGAGCCGCTATATTTCCGTGATTATGTTCTCCGCCACCTGTGGTATTTTCATCACTCATAACTGATTAGTTCCTTATAATTTTCTTTGTTTTCAACAAATTATTCTTTTCTTATTAATTTTATTTTAAACATCTAAGTTTTTAACATTTAGCGCGTTCTTTTCTACGAACTCTCGCCTTGGCGCAACTTCATCACCCATCAAAATTGAGAATACTTGATCCGCTTCAATAGAGTCCTCGATTTTAACTTGCATTAAAGTTCTATTTTCAGGACTCATGGTGGTTTCCCATAATTGTTCTGGGTTCATCTCCCCCAGACCTTTATATCGCTGAATATAAGCTCCACTTTTCCCAAGGTTGATGATTTTCTCAGAAAATTCACGCAGATTTTTGCATTCGATTTCTTCTTTATCTTTAATTGTAATATGAAATTCTTGATTAATTTGAGTTTCAATTGCTTCATAATAATTAAGTAAATCAAACCATTCACTAGATTCAATAAATGATTTCGTTAAATAAAAAGTTCTTCTTTTTAAACTGGTTTTTAATTTAACTTTTAAACGAAAAATACTTTCATTATAGGTATCCTTAATTACTTCAAACTCAAAAGATTTGGGATCTTCTTCATCGTTATTCGCTTTAAAATGCTCTTGAACTTTAGCAATTAAGTCATCAAGACCATCTTGTGTATCAAAGTTTTCAGGGCGAATTAGCCTTGATTCAATTAAAAATCGAATTAAGTCTCGATCAAAATAGCGATCATAAGTTGAAATGGCAGAATCAAAGGTTTTAAATTTCTTGATGAGCTTTTTCATCTCATCTGATGAAAGGGTCTCCCCTCCCACATTAACTTCAATGCTATTTACCGCATGAGAGACTAAGAAATCTTCAAGCTCATTGTTGTCTTTAATATACTTTTCTGATTTACCTCTTTTATATTTATAAAGGGGGGGCTGAGCGATGTACAAATGCCCTCTTTCGATAATTTCCGGAAATTGCCGATAAAAAAGAGTGAGTAGAAGCGTTCTAATGTGTGAACCATCCACATCCGCATCGGTCATAATAACAATTTTATGATATCGAAGTTTTCCTAAATCAAAATTTTCTTTACCAATACTGGTTCCCATCGCTTGAATCAGCATTTTTATTTCATCATTACCTAGCATTTTATCGTAACGAGCTTTTTCTACATTTAGAATCTTTCCTTTCAAAGGAAGCACAGCTTGAGTCTTACGATCTCTCGCTTGCTTAGCTGAACCACCGGCTGAATCACCCTCAACTAAATAAATTTCACATAACTCAGGGTTCTTTTCCTGGCAATCTGCCATTTTTCCTGGAAGGCCACCAAAATCTAGGGCAGATTTCCTTCGGGTTAATTCCCTGGCTTTACGAGCCGCCTCTCTAGCCGCTGCTGCATCAACTGATTTTCGAATGATGGTTTTTGCTACGGATGGATTTTCTTCTAAATATCTCTTGAGTTCCACACCAATTAAAGAATTAACAATTCCTTCAACTTCACTAGAACCAAGTTTATCTTTAGTTTGCCCTTCAAATTGAGGATTAGCTAATTTTACGGAGACAATAGCGGTCATCCCCTCGCGCATATCCTCACCGGATAAGCTTAACTTACCACCTTTTATTAAATTATTTTCCTTAGTGTATCCATTAAGAACTCTGGTTAAAGCGGTTTTAAAACCAGATATATGAGTCCCACCACCAGGAGTATGGATATTATTAGCGTAACCAACAAGCATTTCAGAATACGAATCAGACCAACGTAAAGCTATTTCAACTTCATAGTCATCTTTTGATTGAATAAAATAAATTGCTTTCTTATGGATTGGTGATTTTGATCTTGAGAGATATTCAACAAATTCTGATAGACCACCATCGAACTTAAATTCTTCTTTTTTCTCATTTCTTTGATCTTCGATGGTAATTAAAATTCCCTTATTGAGAAATGCCATTTCTCTTAATCTGTTTGCAAGGAAATCAAAACTAAAATCTTGAATTTCAAAAATTTCATTATCTGGCTTAAAGGTTACTTTAGTACCCTGATCATCCTCAGAGCAATCACCAATCTCTTTAATTGGTTCAACAGCTTTCCCACGTGCAAATTCAAGTGAATGTATTTTGCCATGCTTTTTAATTTCTAATTTAACCCACTTAGATAGAGCATTTACAACTGCTGCACCAACACCGTGAAGTCCACCTGAAACCTTATAGGCTCCACCTTCTTCATTAAACTTTCCACCAGCATGTAGTTTTGTATAAACGATTTCGGCGGCACTTACCTTTTCGATAGGGTGTAATCCTACAGGGATCCCCCTTCCATTATCGATAACCGTAACTGAATTATCCAAATGAATGATCACGTTAATCTCAGAGCAGTATCCGGCTAAAGCCTCATCCACTGCATTATCAACAATTTCAAAAACACAATGATGAAAACCTCTGTGCCCTGTGTCTCCAATATACATACCCGGACGTTTTCGAACTGCATCTAGTCCTTCTAAGATTTTAATTTTATCCGCAGTATACTCAGAATTAACTTTGGTAGTGGAATTGTTTAACTCTTCCATTCAATTGACTCCATCATGTAGTCCGAATCTTAGCTTGGTTTTCTTAGAACTTTTTAAGGTAAAAATAAGCAAAAATCTCGGTTTAAAAGTAATGCTAAATTGTAGATTATTTTCTCAATAAATGAAACGATAAAAAGCTAATTCTAAAGCTTTTTCAGACAGAAAACTGCACTTTTCTAGACTTCAAAAATGAATGTTGAGATTCAATGCAAAAGATGGGCATTTTCATCATTTTCAGAGAGGAAAATTTCGTTAATATCAGATGAATTCTTTAGAATTTGAAAGAAATTTTCATTGGCCGTGGTTAATATAACTTGGAACTTTTTTGTTTTTAAAAAATTTATTAAATTCTTCCATCTTTCTGAGTCTAGTTCGCTACTGATATCATCAATCATAACCAAGGGAAATGATGACAATGTTTGTTGATAAAGTGAAATGAAAGCGAAAAATAAGGCTAAATAGCTCATTTTTTGCTGTCCCAAGCTGCAAAACTCATATGAAATCATATCATCAAAATAAAAACAGTAATCATCCAGGTGCACACCGCTATAATGCCTTTTCAGCATTATTTCTCTTTCGTGTCTGTCTGTGTAGTAATTTACAAAATCCTGTGTGCTGAATTTTGAAAATTTAGAATCTAATTCAAATCTAAGTAAATGTTTAATTGAAAAAAGTTCAAAATAGTTTTTGGTCAAAAGTTGATTTAATGAATTTACCCACTTTATTCGTTCTTGTGTAATTTCAAAGCTCAAATTCGAAATTTCTTGATTAAGTATCATTATAATACTTTTAACTGATGGGTTATAATCATGAAGTAATTTATTCTTCTGTTTAACCAGCCTAGTATAGGTTTTAAGATGTTTTTTATACGAATCTGATATTAAACTCAAATTTTGGTCAAAAAAGTCTCTCCGGGCTTCTGCTTTCAAATTAAACAACAAGGAATCGAGCGGATTAATCACAAAGCAGGATAATTTTTTCTTAAAAGGAGAATTTAGCTTTCCCATTCCATGCTCTGTAAATTTACGAGAATATCCAGTTAAGTTTTTATTATTATCAATGAAGGAAGTTTGGAATAATATTTCAGGTTTTCCACAATTTACATTAAGTATTTGTGGAAAACGCGTATTTTTACGAAAAGATTTTTTGTGCAAGAAATAATAAATGGCTTCAATTACACTTGTCTTACCAGATCCGTTTGCTCCGTAGAGGCAGTTAATACTATTATTAAACTCAAAAGGAATATCTGGTAGATTTCTATAATTTTGAAATAGTGCTTTATGAAGATAGATTTGCTCTGAAAGCTCTAAGTTTTGCTCAAGCATATTTACAGCTTAAGTGGCATGATTATTCCAAGAAACTCAGGGTCTTCTTGGCCTTTAACAATAACCGGACTTAACTCATTATTAAATTCAAAAGTAACTTTACCATCGTTAAGAACTGATAAATTATCTATTAAATATTTTGCATTAAATCCAATTTCAATATCATCACCTTCGTAGTTAATTGAAATATCTTCCTTAGCTTCACCATGGGTTGGATGAGAAGTTGAGAGTAAACATGTACTACTTTGCAAATGAAATTTAATTCCATTATTTTTCTCATTGGCCAGTATTTTAACTCTCTTAACAGCGCTAAGAAGTGCTTCCCTGTCGACTACGAAGTTATAGGCAGTTTTAGGGGGAATTACTGCAGAATATTTAGGATACTCACGAGCAATTAATTGAATAGCTAAGTGGTATTTATCTGGCACTCTAAAACAAATATTAGATTCATCTAGAGAAACTTTTAACATATTCTCATCAAGAGAATCTGATAACCTCGCAAGTTCTGAAATACCTTTTTTGGGAACAATACAGCCACCATGCAAAGCCTGATTTTCAACATCATTACGGCTTAAGTCAATCATTGCTAATCGATGACCATCAATAGCTACTGATCGAAGAGTATTTTGATTAAATTTTTGTAAATATATTCCATTCAAATTAACTCTTGTTTCATCCGAAGAAATTGCAAAACTACATTTTTGAATGATTTTTTTTATTTCAGATTTCGCTAGTTCAAATTCAGTTGAATGGGCCATAAAATCAATTCGAGGAAATTCAGAAGTTCCAATTACCAAAAGTGTAAAATGAACATTTTCACAGTCCAGGTGAACTTGATTAGAATTTTGATCGATGCTTAAGCTTAATTCAGAATTTGGAAGTTCTTTTACCACCTCAAATAGTTGCTTGGTACTTATACAAAAATCACCTTCTCCTTCAGTTTTGGCTTGTAGGTAAATCTTTAAGGAAACTTCTAGATCGGTTGCAATAATTTCTAAAGAATTTTCTTTGTAGGTAATT
>JAOHMI010000070.1 GCA_028101965.1 Bacteriovoracaceae bacterium | reverse complement strand
TTTCACGTGAAACTCCATAATCATTGGCGATACTCTGTAATGAAGGAGGAACTTCAGTTAAAAGGCGTTTCTTAAATATATCCTGATCTCTGGGTTTTAAATCTTTTACAAAGTCCACTAAGTTCTCTTCAAGAATTTCGATCCCTTGCATTTTGGCTAAATTATCTTCAATACTCTCATCATCACTGGCCAAAGACTCACCTAAGCTAGGACCTTTGGATCCAGATTGATCATCCTGTCTGTAATCGATTGAGTAATCACCGCTTAATTCACCTAAACGAAGATTCATCTCCTCTACACTTTGTTCCGACACACCAAGGTTCTGTGCAATCAGCTTTGGAGTTGCATCAATTCCCTGCTTTTCTAATTTTTCTTTTTCTTTAAATAAGTTATAAAAAAGTTTCTTCTGCTCAGCCGTAGTTCCAACTTTCACTAGACGAAAGTTATCTAAGATAAATTTTAAAATGTAACTTTTAATCCACCAGCTAGCGTAATAGGAAAGCTTGGCACCTTTTGTAGCATCATACTTAGAAACTGCTTTCATTAAACCAATATTACCCTCTTGAATGAGATCAAGGACATTTGAATAGGCTCGTCGATACTCCATGGCAATTTTCACTACCAGGCGTAAATTGGCCACAACTAAACGTTTCGCAATATCTATGTCCCCTGTTTCAGCTAAAGCACTGGTAAGCTCTTTCTCTTGTTCAGGAGAAAGTAATTCATAACGATTAATTTCTTGAATATAACGTGTTAGTGAGTCTCCCCCACCTTTTAAATCTTTCTTTGGAACTAAGTCTGTGGCAACAAACCTTGACTCAACTGGTAAGTTTTCATTATTCACAATCGCCTCTTTTTTATTTTTATCCGACATAACACACTCAATATGGAGTTAATTCAATATTCGTCAAGGTTAGAAGTAAAAGCTTTATATTTCAAGTAGTTTGCTAAATATACACTATTCTAGACTGGCTTTGTTTAAAGTATAGACATTAAATTTTCGGTACATATATTTTAGAGCAAATAGTCCAAAATTTAATTCTACTTTAATTAAATTGTTTTTATATCTTTCAAGGAAATAATTCTTCTTTTGGGGAACGGACGCAATTTGTCGTAAAATCTCTTCACTCACATCGCGAATCACATCATCGTTCCAAACTTTATATTTAAAATATTTCTCTTTTGTTGCGAATTGCTTTTTTACTTCTTGGTAAAAAAGTTCTCTAATGTGATTTTCATCTTCATTTTCTTCTGTAGAAAAAGCAAAGAAATATGAACGTTTTATAAAATCTAAATATTTTTGATTAAAGGCTAAATTAAAACTGGCACTAATTTTATCTGTCTGATCTAAAGTTAGATCAAAGTTACCTAAGGTATAATTTATTTGTACTCTATGATCATCATTCTTCCACCTATACTTTTCTTCAAGGTTTGCCACTTCAACCATTAAAGGCTCTTCAAATAAAATTTCCTTAGAAAATTTATCTCCCTCAGTTTTAGCCCATTGATTAAACCGATTATTAACTCCTTCTTGTAAAAGTGAGTTAAAGTCTTCCATATTTTCAGCCATTAACATTGGATCAGCAATGCCAGTTAATAAAGAATAAAAATTTCCAACTTCAAGATAAGTATATAAATCCTCTTGATGCTTAACCCATTTAAGAATGACCTCTGGTTGATTTTGAAATTGTAAATTAGATAATAAGAAATCCTCGCAATAAAGTATCTCTAAGTCCGAGCGAACATTAATTGATCCAACCATCTGTGGGAATTTCTTTTCAAACTCCTCGTCTTGTGTCCTTCGACAAATTTGATACTCACATAGAACTTTTACAGTATTATCTTTATGGGTTAAATAAACTTGTGTTGACTCTTTATCTACAAGAACACGTTTATTTTGTAATTCATTATAAATAAAACTCATGATAAATTCATGCCGTAGGTAAGGAGGAAGCATCCTCTTTTCTTCATTATCTTGTCCCCAGGAACAAAACGCTTTGAAGTTCTGTATAGTTAATTTTAAACTACGTTTAAGAAAAAGATCTTCCTTTACTTTTGCCAGATATTTCGCAGGATAAACTCCATCAATAAATGAAGGAATCACTGAAAAATCTGGTTTAGTATAATAAAAACTTAGATTATCTTGTAATAAGCGATGGCTATAGATTGAAATATTCTGGCTGCAATAATTCGTCATTAAATTATGACTCAAATTAGAATATTCTTCTTTATTCAATCCCAAACGCCTGGAAAATGCGCCTATGGCTTTGACCGTTCGATCTAGCCCGATATATTGTAAAGTTGCAATCACGCTTCGACGGGCCTGATATTCATCCTTAGTGCTACCGTAACGAACAGGGAGCTTACGGTTACAAGATCGCTTTAATTTTAATCCTTGATAGTGTAAACCAATATATTGTTTTAAAAATTCATCAGGATAAATTCTTTTTTCTTTTTCTAATGATGATGAAAATAAATCTTTAACCGGATCGTACTGATATGACTCTCTAACTTTTCCTAAAATAACTCCATCTAAAGGTATGAGTGAATAACAGGTCGTTGAAACGATCATCGCCGTCATCCAAAAAAGAGGAAAAGTTTGTCGCAATTTTATTTTCATATTCATCTATATCAATTTATTCGGCTTATCTGGCGATATATTCATCATGCATCGTTGGATACTACTTAGTATAAATTTTTTGCCTCTTCTGATTATGACAGAGCTCTATGCTCAATTAATTGTGGAGCCTGACTACTACAGATATGGTAAATATCAATGGAAACGGCCTCTTTCCTATGAGAACTTCCAATTCAATTTCATGGAAAAGAAAATTTTAGAGGATAAAGATTTATTAAGAAATTTAGCGGAATCTAAGTTCTTTATGATCAATGGCAACCTCGATATGGCCAGATTAAAGTTAGCAAAAAATGAAGTTGACCGAGACTTTGCACGCCCAATTCGTTTTCGATATTTAGCTCTATTAAGCTATTTACAAGAAGACTATAAAAAAGCATTAGACTATCTTTCTCTTAAGGATTTTATTCGAGTAGAGCACTTTAAGCATATCTGCTTACTCAAAACTTTATCATACATTGGAAACGAGCAAATCAAAAAAGCTGAGTATACTTGGGCTCGCTGTCGCAAAGAGAATCTTGCTCATTCACAGTATGGATACTTGTGGGCCGACACTCTTTTTCAACTCAAATTTAATGCCTTTAAATCAAAGAACTATAAAAAAGAAAATCTATCAACGGTGGTCTTTGAATCTCAACCTGCGAATCTTTTAAGGATCTATCTTCAACTCGCTCTTTATATGAGTAAGCATGAACGAACCTATAAAGGCATCAAGATTTTCAACAAGGAAATACTTTCTCTTCCTCGAATTAGAGAGCTAATTGGGCAACTCTATCTTAGAGGTGGAAAAGTAAAATTAGGCTACCATTCCGTTAACGATTTGAACTTACCCAATGCTTTAAACATGATTGGAAATATTCACTACAAGGTTAAGAATTGGGATAAAGCTTTTCAAGCTTACACCTATGCTTTAGAAGTAAAAAATGACTCGAGAAATGCTCTCGAAAGACTCATCCCTCTCTCCTTTCAGTTGGAGAAATATCAAAGTGGAATCGATTATATTAATCGACTGATGTTATTTGAAGACTCTCTTCGTGAACTAACCACCCTAAAATCCTTCTTTTTGATTAAGCAAAAAAAATTAGAAGCTGCCTATAATTTACTTAAGGAAAAAAACTTTTTATTTCAATTAATTCGACCAAAAGAAACCCTGCAGCTTCAATCCTATTTAAACTTGTATTTTGAAAACCTCGATCATGCAAAAAAGCATTACTGGGTAAGTTGCTTACAAAATGATGGTATTAGTTGCTCCGTTTTAGCGTATTTAAATTTATGGGACAATTTAGGCAAAAGTATGAAACAAGAAGAGATTGGCCCCCAATACCTTGAGGACGATTTTCATGAGGCTGAATTTAATAACCTCATTTCAAAAAGAATGGAAACCCCCATCAAAGAGGAAATTTTTATAGACCAAAAGGAAATTGAAGAATTAGATAATAATATAATAAAACTAATCCGCACAAAAATAATGTCAAATAAGTAAATTTCGTCTATAACTTACCTCATGAAAAATGAGATATTCAATGAGAAAATTAAAGGCTTTATCGTTAACATTAACGGTCAATTGACCTCAGGTGATAAAGCGAAGATTTCTATTTTTGATCGTGGACTTCTTTTTGGTGACTCTATTTATGAAGTGACATCAACCATCAACCGAAAAATCCTTTTTTTCACTGAACATTTAAACCGTCTCTTTAACAGTGCTGATCTGATTTCCCTTCCACTAAATTTTTCAAATGATGAGATTGTTCAAGAATCAATTAAGACATTAGAAAAGCTTAATTGTGATAATGCATACATACGTATTATCATCACACGGGGTCTTTCCTTTCCTAGTATTGATCCAACACAATTCATAGCGAACAACTTAATTATTATTTGTATGCCATCACTGAATGAACCCACCTTCTGGCAAGAAGAAGGAATCAAGGTAATCATTGGCAATACAATTAGAAATCACAAACGGAGTATTGACCCAAATGCAAAAAGTGGGAACTATCTAAACAATATCATGGCCCTTAGCGAAGCTAAAAGAAGAGGCTTTAGCGATACCATTATGTGTAATTCCGATGGTGTTATTACAGAAGGAACAACCAATAATATCTGGTTAATAAAAAATGGAGTTTATAAAACACCATCACTCGATTCTGGGTTACTCAAAGGGATTACCCGAGAGAAGATTTTAACTATTCTAAAGAAGAAAAATTTGCCTATCCAAGAAACAAAAATAACTCCGGAAGAGTTGATAAATAGTGAGGAATGCTTCATCAGTAGCTCTACCCGAGGAATCGTACCAATTACCCAAATAAATGATAAAATAATTGGAGATGGAACCGCAGGCAAAAAAACCAAACTTCTTTTTGATTATTACCAAGAATTTCTCCTGCAAGAAATGGATAAAACTCCTTATTCTTTTTAATTTAATTCTTCTCAATGATGCTAAATCTGAAGTTTTCCTTAATGGTGGGACCTTTGTTCAATATTTTAATGAAGTTCAGATTTCGGCGAGCGGAGGAAAGAAAACTTTTACCTTGACTCCTTATTTTGGAATCGGTGGAAACTTACAGTTTATGGGAGGGCACGAGTTCAACCCTGAATTTGGCTTTGTCCGTTATACAGACACACTAAAAGGTGTCGAAAAAACTCAACTCTTCCTGCATTACAATTTTTCCTATCAGTTTAATCAGATTATTAAAGCGCGATATGGTTTGACGACTCATTGGTATCAACTAAAAGGAACAGGGGGAAAGCAGAAGTTAAATAATGGAGCAGGCAGTACTGAATTTGACTTACCCGATTCCACTGTTACAAGTTACTTTACTACCCTAAACTTAGGCCTAGAGGGGAAAGTAAACCAAACTTATTCTATCCGCTTTGATTATCAAATGATGGAATTTAGATCCTCCGAGAATATGTCGGCAAACTATTTGTTAACATTAAATTATATATGGTAAAATTAAGTTTAATAATATCCCAATTCATCATCTTTAATAGCTTCTCGTACACATTTATTGATAAAGATGATAAATTCCCTGATGCTAATATTAATGTTTATTTTGGCTCAAATGGCTGTAGTGGTCTTAGCTTAAGCAAAATGAAATCTCTCACTAAAAAAGCTGCTGAGGATTTCTGGAATAAAGTTTCAACCTCTTCTCTTTACCTAGATGTAAAAAGCTCCAAAAGTTTTGATGCAAGTAGTGTTACCGATATAAATACAATTCTCAACAACACCAGCAAAAACACTCTTATGGTCATCTGCTCTGAAGTTATGAGTACCTTTGAAGGAGATGGAAGAGACACTATCCTTGGCTTTGCCAATATTAACTGCTCCTCTTCTGAGTCATGTCGTGGATACTTAGTACTAAATGGACACGCGGGTGGAGCCTTAGATAGCTCTTCCACCTCTCAAGGAATAGCGACTGTCGCTCATGAGATTGGTCATGCTATTGGAATAGGACATAGTCCCTCTAAGCATAACCTGATGTATTACTCAATCAGTGACAAAAAACAAGAATGGCTTGGGCAGGATGATATAGATGCTGTCACCCACCTGTATCCTCATGATAAAGAAATGCAAGGACTCCTCGGAAATTGTGGAACAATTAAAGATATTAATCAAAACGATGACTTTCCTTCATCCCCCACTCCTTACAATTTTTTACTCCAAGTTCTCTCAGTCTTTAGCCTATTTTCATTATTATCAAAACTTAAGATAAAGCTTTCATTAAAGAAGTTAGTCCAAATTCTAAAGTGATGCTTAGTATTCGATCATTCATAATTTTAATCATTTTTTCGCTTAATCTTAGTTTGTTAATCGCTGGTGAATTAAATTTTGGAGTAGGTTATGTTGGAATCGACACCTATCATTACCGAGGTTCTGACCAAACGAAGAGATTTGATTTATACGTCCCCTATCTTCATTATCGAAGTGAAAATATTGAGGCGAATAATGCTGTCATTAATGGGTATTTTATTAACTCTCGCTTTTTCTCTCTAACCATGAGCATGGGGGCCAACCCTAATGTGGAAAGTGAAGAAAATGATGCCCGCGTTGATATGCCCGAATTAAACTATAATTTTGGAATTGGCCCTATGGCCATTATCCATTTAATAAAGAGTGAATCCATTCATTTGCAAATCGAATCAAATATTCGCCGTGAATTTGAAACGGACTTTTCCCTTACTCGCGGAATTGGATATACCAGTAATAGCTATCTAAGCTTAAGACTTTTTGGAGAAAGCTCAGAGATGGACCTCACTTGGGGCAAATCTTACGCAAATAAAAGCTTTCACCAATACTATTATGATGTGGATGATGAGTACGCCACAAATGAAAGACCTGCCTATGAAGCAGAAGGTGGTTATTCAGGGGAGATCTTTATTTTCTCGTTCAAGTTTAGACTTGGTCCATTATTGGTATTTCCCTTTTACCGAGCAGATTACTTAGCTAATGTGGCTTTTGAAGACAGCCCTCTTTTTAAGCAAAGGCATTATCAATTCTATGGGGTTGGGTTATTTTATATCTTTTAAAATATTTAAAATTTTAATAATTTCGTATAAAACTCATAATATCATTATCTGTTAAATAAAAAGTTTGTGTTAACCAGTCAACTTCTTCTCTAATTTTTGATAAATCTGAATCTGCAAGTTCATTATACAAGTTATCTAATTGCTTCTTAATAATATCTTGAGGGAGATGAAATCGATATAAAGGTGAAAGTAATTCATCTATTTGCTCAGATGACGGATTTTCTCCTAACTTCGCAATTTCTTCAGAAAAAGTATCTTTAAATTTAACATAAATCGTTTTCAAATCATCTATATTCATTCCTTTAGAATTCTTTGCAATCCAATTAATTATTTCATCATTATGCTTTGAATTCTTAGCTCCGGCTGCCGCTAATTGACTAAGATATTTGATGGAAATTGATCCTCCACCATAATTTAGAGACCATTCATCAAATTCATCAAGAAGCTTCCCATCGATTCTTTCAGAAAACTTTTCATTTATTAATCTTTTATAAATCGTATCTCGTAATGGACTTCCCTTTAGACTTCTAGCTGCATATGAACCATGAACCATAGGCGCTTCAGGAATTACTGTTTTCCTAATGTATTGATTATCCGGAAGTAAAACTTTTTCATTTAAAAAAGACCTAAAAGATTTGATCTGACTTTCAGTGAGATTCAATTCTACTTTTCGGGAATCACTAAAGTAGTTCGAAATTATCTTATCTCCTAGTTTTGATATTTGTTCATCCTCCATTTTAAAACTAAAACTTCTGTAGTCGATTCCCCTAGTACCTCTCATTTTCATCATATTGTGGGCTATGCTAGGATCCTCAGGAAAGAAGAAATCTAATGTTCCATAGAGTGTATGATCAGCTGATGACCCATGAGGACCTGCACATATCCGACATCGATATATTCCTGATTGTAAACTTGGATTATTTGAAATATGTCCTAAATCTAAGATCTTAATTTTTTTATTAGCCGTTATTCCTAAATTTTCAATATTAAGCGCTCCATGGGTAACATCTTCGGCGATTAATTTGGCTGAAAAATTTAGAATTTCATCTTCTCCAACTTCTTTATACCAATTTGGATAATGAGAAAGCCTTGTAATTGGTTCTCTCGCTAAAGTTACAGGAATGAATTGACCCGGATTCACTCCACTTTGCACTCTTGTGATCATTTGATTAGTAAATAGATCAGGAGCTAACATTTGATTTCCATAATGCTCGACCACTGGAAGATTCATATTTTTTAGTTGTTGAGAAAGAGCATACTCCTGTTGGGCATCGGACATTTGTAATAGACCATTATGTCGAAAACTACTCCTCCATAATTCTCCAGGTTGGAATGAGTCATTTACTCCCCCTCCTTTAAATTCTATCGCTTTAGTTTCTGATATAGGGACGATATAAGCTCTTCCTGATCCCCGCTTCGATTTTCTTGCTTTATTATAATAACTATAAGTATAGGCAGTATATTTATACTCTTCTGGTGGTAGATTTTTAATTTTAAAGAACTCAAATTGCTTTTCT
>JAOHMI010000007.1 GCA_028101965.1 Bacteriovoracaceae bacterium | reverse complement strand
ATTCTTCTATTACGCAGCATTTATTCTAAGTTCAAGAAGATTGATTCGATTTATAACTGATTACAATTTTGTCGAGTTATGAAAGGGTTGATTTAGAATTGCTTTTTTGCTTAAACCAATTAAAAAAATATATATTATCTAATCTGGCTTTGACAGCAATCCTGCAATTTGAGAAAATATACTATCAATTAAGGCAACAAATGTTAGAGGAACAGTTTTTAGTAATAGATGAATATACAGACAAGCTTCGTGGCCAATTCCTTAATTGGAATTATTTGGTCATTAGTATAGTTTTATTCCTTTTTGTATTATTCTTTTTTTTTGTTAATCATTTGAGTCACTTCTATTTATGTTTAATATATTTAAGTTTAACACTTACTTTTTACTATTTATTCAAAAGTAAAAAAATTGGTTTAAAAAATAGTGCACATTTAATTAATGTAATAATCTTTTTTACAATTTTCACTGCATTTTTCATATCTGGAGGGCTTAAAGCGCCTGCTATATTCTGGGCTCCCATTATGACGTTCTCTACCTATACTTTACTTGGTCGAAAAGCAATGTTTGGTTGGACAGCTTTTGGTTTATCTATAATCTCAATTTTCTTTTTAGTGGAAATTACGATTCAACCTTTTTATCAACTTCAAAATGAAAATATTAGAAACATTATTCATTTTGTTCATTACTTACTTCTTACATTTTATTCTATGTCTATTTTGATGCTTCAACATAGAATCAATTTACGATATAATCAGCATCGTTATGAATTAATGGAAAGCCTGTATCACAAGAATCGAATCGACACCTTAGGTGAAATGACTGCAAATATTGGTCACGAATTGAATAATCCCTTGGCAATTGCGTCAGCTGCAAACGCCGTTTTAAAGAAAAAAGTAAGCGAACCAGATTTCCAACTTTCTAATATATTTAAATTAATTGATAAGGTTGATCGAGGATTGTTACGAGCATCAGAAATTATAAAATTAATGAAAGTTTTCTCAAATAAAAAAACTATTCAGAATGAAAAGATTGATTTGAAAGTCGTAATAAGTGAAGCAGTCGAAATCCTTGAAGAAGGTTTTAAGAATAACGAGAAAATTAATATTCGTTTTTATTTTCCTGACGAGGAAGTTTTTATAATTGCCAATAAAGTAAAGTTAATCCAAGTTGTTTTCAATCTTTTAAATAATGCGAAAGATGCATTAGATGGGCAAGATCATAAACTAATTGAAATATCAATTAAGGAAGATTTAAACAATATCGAATTAACTATCAAAGATAATGGTCATGGAATGGATCCAGAAACTAAGGATAAAATATTTAATCCATTTTTTACGTCAAAAGAAGTGGGGAAGGGTACTGGGCTTGGTTTAAGTATCTCTTATAATATTATCAAAGAATTAAATGGTGAGATTTATTGCCTATCAGAAGTTAACAATGGGTGTAAGTTTCTTATTAAAATACCTAAATGATAAAGTGTTTTATGGCTTCGATAATATCTTCTTTTCAGTTAAATAATCATAGAAAAAATTTCTTTATTTTGGACAAAAGATACTAGATGCTTTAATCAATTACTAAATAATATAGTTGTGTGTATGAATGATTACTTAATATTTTCTAAAGGTACAATATGCATGAAGCTTTTGTCCCAATACTAAATGCTTATTATATACTTCGCTTAATGCAAGTTCAGTGGTTAATTTAAATTCAGGCATTGTTTTATCATTTGAAAGCATTTGAATTTCCCAATTCTGGTAGTATTGCACTTCAATCTCTTTTTGAGTATCTTCGTCATGTATCGTTGTTGTCGATTCTACTTCCTCAAAAGATGGTTTCCTCCCTAAGCCTTCTACGACAAATGAATGGATTCCTTGAATTGATTGCTGCTCATCGATCGTTAATTTCTCTGAAATTATAGGGGCATTTTCGTTAGGACGGTAGCCTTCTGCAAAGCTTTGACCTAATGAGTAGATCATTTGAATTCCTTCTGTTACATCCGTAACTTTATCTATGTTTTTGATATGTTTTTTTAAAGAAGTCTCATCAACAAAACAAATTAATTGGATATCTGCATAAGAGTTATTGATGAAAAAAAGTGAAATTAAGAACAATAAATTTTTAACCATAATTTTTCCTTTGTTATGTGTTCATGAAGCCTGGTGGGACCATATTGAATTTTGCCTAATGATGAAGTAGGAAATACATTTATAACAAAACAATTTCTTGACAAAAAATTGGTGAAACTGTTTATTATCAGAATATCACTTTTATTTTTATCGATTTGTTCATATGAGAACAATTCATGTACAATTGAAATAATTAGAAAATCCCAATCTTGATAGCAAAAACTAAGTCACAAACCCTTAAATTCGTATTTCTGTACATAAATAAATAATTTTATAATGAAAAATTACTTATTTATGAGAAAGCACTTTTTTTTTATAAATTTCACTTTAAAATCTCAGACAGTCATTCAATATTAAATAGGTAGTGAATTTATGTTATTAAGAACTTTATTATTCCTTTATTTTTCAATCATTCCACTTTCCATCGCGGTTGAAGGAGGAAAAGTTTTCGAAAATGGCGATCCTAAGATTTTAAAGAATACTATTAAAATTAAATTAAAAAAATCCTTTCTCTCAAAATCTGGATCTGGCTCTGGAGTCTTTATTAAAGAAGATAAGGTTCTTACTGCTGCTCATATTTTTGTTCATCAAAGTAACTTTGGAGTTACTCAATATGACAAGAAACATGTAAAGAGATACTTTAAAAGGAAATATAAAAGAAAAGTAAAAAAAGTAATTTTTCAACCAAAGTATATCGACGCTATATCTAAAGCTTCATCGCTTCAATGGGATTTATACCAAAAGACCGTCACTGCTGCGGTTTGGAAAGAAGAGGTCGAGAATATGACGGTATATGATCCGGTTAAAATAGCAAAATATGAAAAAGCGGTTAGCGAATATATTGAAGTCAATAATCATATTTATGATGCGATGGTGGATTCGGTTCAGTATGATCTTGCACTTATTGAGCTAGAACCACGGAATAAACCCAAGAAAGAAAAAAATTATCCAGAAATACCTGATTCTGATTATAAAATTAATGACGGCGACACCATGTTCTTAACGGGCTTTGGTGGAACAGGGCATGTGATGAAATCTGAAGGAAATGAATTGGATAAATCGATGGGGCTAACATGGGGAACTTGGGAATATGAAGGAAATGGTGGCTTTCTTGCCAGTGATAAAGCAATTGATCAATATAATCTAGGAAATATCCTTTATCATGAAACTAAACGTTCTAGAGAAGTTTTTAATGTTGCTGGCTATCGGGCAGTCTCTGATGTTAATTTCTTTAATAATGCAGGAATAATGAGTGGAGACTCTGGAGGAGGTGTTTACCACAAAGATATCGAAGGAAACTTCACCCTTGTTGGAATAAACTCATCATCATCAGAATTTAGAAATCCAGAACTTTATGTTGGAATATTTGACGAGGACAAAAAACTTGGCCCATTCAAATTACTTTCTAATGACTTTAGTTTTTCTTTAGGTAATTGGGCCGATGAGAAAGTACCCAACTCTTATACTTATTTATTAAACTTTATTCACCCAGAGAGTTTGAATATTGCGGCATTAGGTTTAAGTAATTTATATTACCTTGAAAGTGGTTTATATCGAATAAAAGATTTTACTCGATATTTAAGACGATTGGATTATTTCAATACAAATATATATGTGGATTTAAGATCAAAAATAAGTCAAGAGTTCCTACATAAACATTTGAAGTAGGAATAATATATTTATCAATATCAATTAAAATTTTTAGAGCTTGCAACCCTTAAGAGTCGATTTATTGCAGACAAAATAACAAAACTTTTTCTTTAAATCCTCTCCATAATAATCGGATGATTCACGAATGAATATGGAAGTATTAATAACCTTATGCTTATGTTTTTTTAGAAACAGTTTTAAGAAATCTGAAAATATTAATTCTTTTTGGTTAAACAGATAGTCCAGGTGAGAAATAAAATCTCTCCCCTTTGAGTAGCTTTCTTTTACTGTTCGCTGCCTATATTTATTATTACAAGCCAGGTTCGATGCTTTATTCTTAGATAAACTTTTTAATTTTGGGTAACCGCTATCTCGCCATTCAGCAATTGCCTCATCGATCCACCCGCTATTACCATCAGCTGGGGTCATTGATCTACTAAAGTAGCCATGGAAAATTTCATGAGGCATCGATTTTAAACTCGATTCAAAAGCTCCTGCGTATTCATAGTTATGATTTTCATTGCTGGGGTGCAAGTATAGTAAGAGATTAGGATGAGGCCATACTCCAAAAACACTTTCAAGTTCTTGAAGCTCATTTGTTATTTTTGTTTGAATATCTTTAAGTAAAGATATTTTATCTGCATAGACTCTAATTGGAATAGATTTATTTTCTATATTTACGAATGTGAATTCTTTAATTGGAAACTTATTCTTTTGATGAATGTGGAGATAAACCGACGAAGCTGAAAGGTGTTTGGGATATTCCAATATTCTATTCCCTTCAGATTTTATTAATTTATAAGCATTAGATTCAAAGTCTAATGTGTCTAGCAAATTTTCAGAAGATTTGAATTCCATTGTAATAGGGTACTGGTCAAATTCCATATTTGTAGGGAGATACTTATTGAGAAAATGTTTCCCCACCAGATCCCAGTACCAAAACCTTAAACTAAAAGGTCTAAAGGACACACCCTTTTTTAATTCATGCTCCATTTCAAGGGTATGTGTACCAGATGAAATCCTTTTTTTTATTCCCCAAAAAAAAGTAAATGGAATAGAAGCATTTCTTGTATAGTTGCCAAGAATTCTAATCTTCTTTATTTTTGCAGTTTTTCCGTTTAAGGTAATTTTTTTCGGCCTGATTGAAAAATCAAATAAAGGATATCCCTTTATATCACTTTGAAATATAATTTTCGATTTTACTATTATTTTTTTGCTGATTTGCTTAATAATAAACTGATGTTTAGCTTGGATGAAATCAACGAAAATAAATTTTTTGCCTCTTTTCTGTATTGGATCAGGGATAAATTCTTTTTGTGCAAAAATCCAATTTGAAAAAAGGAGGAAAATTAAAATTGTCAATAGTTTCATTATTCTCCTCTGAAATTAGGGAATTAGTAGCATATCCAGAATTGCTTCTTCAATAAATTATGGAAAGATTATATGTTTAAGGTAAGTTTATATCAGCAAACTTTACTAAATTTAGAGAGTAATTTGGTTTGCTGGATGAAAATATTGAAAGTTTAGTTGGCATTAAGTTATTAAATTAGACAAATTAAAACGAATTCTTAGATTTCCATCTGTTCTGTAGGAATATTAGTAATTTTTTCAATTTTATTGTCAGCATGTCGCAATTCTATTCCTTGGGATTTTTATTTTTTAATATGAAACTCACTTTATCGGAAATTGGTTGATTACTTTTAATAGTTGTTCAGAATTTATTTTATATTATTAACATTTAGCAAACTGATTATTATGAATATACCATTTCGATTGAAAGCCATTATTCTATTTTATTTTTTAATTATTAATTTTGCCACTGCAGATGATAGGTTACTTGAAATTCAAGCAGATTATTTAACCGCTAAGTCTGCATATGAATGTCTTACTGGAAGATCAATTCATTTAATTAAAGATTTAATTGCCAGGAGATTTATTAATTTGCCTGATTGGGAGAAATACAAACAAGAAAATAAAATTATCTATCCTGAATGTGTCTACAGGCCAATTCCTCATACTTGGGAAAAATGGGAGCAGACGGCCATAAGCTCAGTCTTCTGTGCCGTAGATGTGAAAGAACAAATTTCTTCAGCTCTTTTACAAGGGTGGCATACAGAATGTTTATCTGGGAAACTAAAAGAGGGAATTAATACGGGAACTTTTAAAATTAGTGATAATTATGGTGCGAATTTTTTTAAATCATGGGCATTAAGTACCAAAGAAATTAAAAATATTAATAATTTTGAATTTACTTTTTATTTAAACCAACAGAATATGGATGATTTAATTCTGGAATCACCTTTAGAATCAAAAACGAGTCTTAAATGGACTGATCTTATTTGTTATGAAGACTTAAATATCGTCAATAACGAAATTTCCAGCGATGTTAATTTATTACATAATTCACAATGTCACAATTTATATATGAAATCGATATCAAACTCAGGTGAATCTAAGTTTTGGTTTTCTACATTGGAAAATTTAAATAAAAATGATCTTTTCGAGGATGACAAAGAAAGATGGGCAAGATGGTATTGGTTTGCCTGTTGGCCCCGTGCAAACTATAGCTTTGAAAATGATTCAGATAAACGTTGTGGGATGGTTAAATATCCCGACTCAACAAAAGTGAAAGATTTAATGAGCGCTCTTGCCAATGAAGTAAATTTCTACTTTAAGTCTAAACATAATACTTTGACTAGTGAACTTAACCCCATTAAATATGCTATTAGAGCTCAAACAATGCTAGCTGCAATTCATCCATTTGAAGATGGTAATGGACGTATCTCAAGATATTTAATGGATTATATTACTTTGAGAAGTGGACTACCAACGATTTATATACCTGATATGAATAATGATTATAGCGCAGGAATGGATCAATATTATAAATGGGCACTTGAAAGTATGGAAGAAACCATTTCCATAATTAAAAAATGCACTGAAACATATAGTACGAAACCAGAATATGTAAACGGGCCATGTGGGACTATTTAAATGATAAACACTCGAATAATTTTATTATTACTAATTTCTATTATCTTCCTATCCTTTTCACTTTATTCACAGTCAGAAGATTATCCTAGTTTTGGTTCTCATAATGTAAAAAAAGTTATTATTGATAAAGTGGAATTTCCTCGCTCAGGAGAATATCTTTATCGTGGATTAAAGGATAAACGCTATACACCAGGCTTCGCGATTAGAGCTATGATGACTGAATCTAGTAATTTTAATTTTAATTCCCCAGGGACCAGTCTTATAATAGATTTTTTTAAAAGCTCTAACGAAAATACTGATATTAGAACTTGGTTAGATGATGAGAGAAAATTTAATCTTCTTAGAGTAGCACTCAATAAACCATCTTTTTTACGTCATAAAGATATAATTACCTATCTCAATGACCTTAAAACTAAAGTGGATAAGAAAGATTTAATCGAAGATAAAATTTTTTTAGCTAATTATTTTGTAAAGACTTATTTAGAGGCATTCCATGAAGGTGAAGTTTTTGATTATATTTTAGATGAGCAAGTATTGAGAGATCTTGATAACCCTTTTGTCGTTTACAGTGCTTTATTATTTAGTATGGCTAAAACTTTTTCAAACTATGTTTTAGGCATTAAGCAAACTTCCAAAAGAAGCGTAGATGCTAATATCCTCTATCTTATGAAGGATGCTTCTAAAACTTGGAGACATTTTTCCGCTGATCGATCAGAGTTTATTACCCCTTCGCATTTTAAAGCTTCTGAAATAAACTCTTATTATAAATTATTTGATACAATTAAGATTAGCGATTGGGCAAGAAATACTTCGGTGAAAGTTAAAGTGGATTATGGCTTATTTAAAATTAAACATAATAACCAATCTTATGTTTTAATTGTGAATACAAGAGATGATCAAATTGAGCCTAGTGTTTGCTACAAAGATTGTATTAAGCTTGATCAAAATGATGTACCCAAATACTGTAATCAAATAAATAAGGATTATAACGCCCAATTAGCACTGAGTACTGAGATGCCTAGAACATTATCAGAGAGGAGGGCTCCTGTCATCGGGATCATTAATCATTGTAATAAAGTTTCTAGATATTTTTGGAGTGAAAATAATTGTGAGGTTCCGCAAAAATTATTAATGAAATATAATCTATTAAAAACTTCAAATTCAGTTGATATTTCAAGTGAACTTAAAAACTCATTAATTGAAATTTCAAATGAGTTTAATGTTTTCCCGAAGTCTCTTTTGGTAAAATGATGATAACTTTTTTTATATTATTTAGTTATGATAAAATTACAGTATCTTGGTAAGTAGTTATTGTAATCAATGACTGGACCGTTGGTGTTTTTAACAAAAAATTTTCAATTGGGTTGTATCTAATTTGAGTTCAATTACTTTTCATGAACAAAACACACCTATAGGAGAAATTTATGTACTTTAGAACCCTTATTACATTGTCTTTATTTGTTTTTAGCTTAAGCTCTTTTGCTCAAAAATCTTTAAAGAAAGCCACCAGAAAAGCTAAATGCCCAATCATTACAGGTGAATACAATCAATGTGAAGCTGTTTCATTAGATATAGATGCTAAAGTTTTAGCAGAAGGTATCTACAGTGAAGCTTTAGAAGAAATTAATTTATTCTGGGAATCGGACGAATTACAGGCGGTAGCGAAAAAGTACGAATTAACAAAAGAAAACTATGTGTCAGCTAATCTTCTTATGAATTTTGGAAAATATGGAAATGATGAATTAAGTGATGAAGCTTTCGGGGAAATAGCGAAAACAGAGTCTAAACAAACACTTACTTCATATTTTAAAGAAATAACTGAGAAAGAATTTTATCCAAAATTAAAAATGGAAGTTCAAAATGGTGAATACAACAGCATATGGAGTACTCAATTAGAAAATGGTAAGATTAACTATAGTGTTGATCATACTGCTGTACCAGAATCATCTTATATTGTTGGTGAGAAAACTGGTGATTTCAAAGTTAGCTGCAATGAAAGAAAAGTTAATTTTGTTAGGAAAGATGCTGAAGCAACGGAGTTGGTTCAATTTTACCTGAAAAATAGGTCGAAAGTTTTAGTTTCAAAATTATCTCTTACGCTGGCAGGAACAAATGCTCCATTTACTATTGTAGTTGAGTGTACAAAATAAATTAATATCTAGATATAAAATCTGCTAATACTTGTTTTTAAGGAAAGATTTAAAAAGTATTGGCAGATTATAATTGATGCGAGTACTTTCTTTAACTTACTTATATTTCGTTAACATATTAACCAGTGATTAACTAGTTTCTGATAAATCAATATTTTTCAAGTCAATTTTGTTTCTCTATAATATAACGTGACGATATTTCTAAAAACTTTACATAGTTTTTAATAAGTACAATTCTAGGATTATATTATCTCACTTATGATTAGTCTCTGAGAGACAGTTATGTTATGAGGTTTAAAAAAAAGCAAGGACTCGCACGTGAAGTTAAGTATTATATTCAGTTGTCAAATTTTCATTTTATTTTTAATTCTTTTTGTAAATCTTAGCTTTGCTGATGAAGTTAGAAGCACATGCTTTGGAAGCACCAAAAAAGGAAGTTTAAAAAATGGAGTTAAACTTCCCAGGAGAGGGAAAAATTTTAAATCATATTCTTGGATTGCTGGAATTGTCGGACGAACATATGTTCATTCAGCAGTTAAAGAAATTATGATAGACGCCTACGCTGAGTTGGCAAGAACGCATCCGGATATTGTGTATAAATATGCCGAAACTGGATTTGAGGAAGGCGGACGTTTTAAGCCTCATAAAACCCACCAAAATGGATTGTCTGTTGATCATATGGTACCTGTGAAAAAGAATGATAAGTCAGTTCACTTGCCCACAAATGCGTTCAATAAGCTTGGCTACGCCATTGAGTTTAATTTAGAAGGGAAATATAAAGATTATCATCTTGATTATGAAGCTTTAGGTGCTTTAATTAAGGAAATACATAGACAGGCAGTGGCTAAGGGATATGAAATTTGGCGGGTAATTTTTGACCCTAGAATGTCTCCAAATTTGTTTAAAACGAGTCATGGGAAATATTTAAAAAAGAACATTAGATTCTCAAAAAATAAGTCTTGGGTACGGCATGATGAACATATTCACATCGATTTTAGGGTTCCATGCCAATGAAATGATGGGTATCTATTTTTCCTTTTTTACTTTTTTACTTTGTGCAATCATATTTATTTCTTTCTTGATAGTCCAACCAACAAGCGATATTTCTTACATAAATAAGTGACCTACTAGCATAATGTGTTGTTCTAAATTTGGTAAAGCCTCCATCAAATATCCATCGACGGTCTTTTTTATTATCATAGGCAAGAGATATAATCGTTCTATCACTTGGTGATAGATATAGTGGTATATAAAAAGGATCACGTCGAAATTTCTTTTTATACTTGCGATTAATTGCAGAAATTGTATCTCCTTGCCAATTTAGATTCTCAATTTCAAAATTGATGGCATTTAAGGTAGATCTTTTTCTTCGGGACTTTATCTTTTTTAGAAATCCGCGCTCAAAATTATTATAATCAATATTTACTTCAGGTAGACCAGTTAATTTGCTTAATAAAGAGTTAGCTGGCATATTTTTATAAGTTAATTTGTCCTTCTTCTTTTTACTTTTAAGGTTCTGGTTTGTGTGGAGTGAGTTTTCTGCCCAAATTGCGAGTCCTTTTTTATGGATAATATTAAAATTCGCAATAATTTCTACAATCTCCTTGT
Source organism: Bacteriovoracaceae bacterium (assembly GCA_028101965.1). Lineage (GTDB taxonomy): Bacteria > Bdellovibrionota > Bacteriovoracia > Bacteriovoracales > Bacteriovoracaceae > JAOHMI01. Next base: position 52,091 of record JAOHMI010000007.1, on the reverse strand, counting down.
CAAGGGGAAAGTAGCTTTTTCTGTTATGTGATTCCACACGAAAAAATGAGCGACTAGTTTTATCTGAAGTCTGTCCCTTGAAAAAGAAAATCCATAATTGATCGCAGGACGAAATTGTTTTTTTGAATAGTTTAGGATCAAAGATTGATGATCCTTTTAAGTATTGATAGTTAAAACCAGAATGTTTTATCATATTTTCTGCATATGATAAAAATTGATTATTTATATGCTCTTCTTCTGCTAAATTTAAAAAACAAATTTTGCTCCTGAGTTTATCAGTTTCAGAGTTTTTATAATCTTCGTTTGTTTCTTTTTCAATCTTTTTGATTGCATCAATATCTGGATGAAATATTTTTTGATCAAGCACACGGAAAGGGCTTGAAAAATATATAATATTAAAGGCAGGATCAAGACTTAAGTCAATATCAGGTGATTCTTTATAGAGAATATCAATATCATAATTATTTTCGATGAGATGATCAGCAAGTAGGATTGTATTGTATATTGATTGATCATTTTGCTTGAAATTAATTATTGTTTTCTTTAAGGATGAATAAACTGGAATATTTTGGGATTTATTTACCTGTTTAATTGTCCAAATTTCATCTTTAATTCTCATCCTCTCTTGAGAGTCGAGCTGGATATAATAATTAGTAAAGTCTATTACGAGAATTATCTCTTTCTTTTTGATTTTTTCTGTTTGAAGAAATTTTTGTATTTCAGGTGATTTTATGTCTTGGTGATCCATCAACCTTTGGGAGTGGAGAGTGAATGAAAATAATATTGTTATCAGAAACCTAAGCATAATTATCTCACTTTTTATAATTATAACGATATAATCATTCTATTAAACTCTTCTTTATAATACTTTCATTAGTTCATTCTGTTGTTTTTACTCTTAAAGTCAGGTTGTCCATGAATAATCATGCAATAAACATATTTGCTTAGGGAGGAAATGAAATTACAATTTTTTAAATAGCTAATTGTCGTATGTCTATTACAAAATCGATTAGGTATTGTTGGAGTAGACAATTATAAAAGTTTTTTGTCATGAACATGTCTCTTCATTCTTACAAGTTCATTTGTATTTAAAATGAATTAATTGCAGAAGGAATTTGTTGGTAAGGTCTTTGCTTTACTGAATTAATCATATTTTTAAAGGGTATTTATGAAATTTTTATTTTTCTTATTTTTATCTTCATTGTTTTTTATTTCATGCCAAGAGAACTTTTCTAGTGATGGAGCAATCTTAGCTACGGCGGTATCTCAAGCAAAAGTTAGTTATCTTGCCAATAGTAGAGATGTAACTTTGAATGCAAAAATTAAATTTAATTTTGAAACAGGTTATGCTTGTTTTAAAGTTCATTCATCTGATCAAGGTATTATTGAGAGTTTTACTGTGACAAGTACGGAAAATACTCCTACTGCAGATGGGAAAGGTATTAACTTAATGATTGCTGATACAAATAATCTGTACCTTTTTACTAAAATGAGAATTAACTTTAAGGCCAATTCTCCACTTGGTGGAAATAAATTAGGAGGAATAGTAACATGCCTTGTACCTATGATGATGGGAAACAAAGTTGAAAACTCAACGGAATTAGTTTTATCAAAAGATTTACCAAATTACATTATTGATAATACTAATCGCTATTTAAATAAATGTGTTGTGGACACATCGAGAAAGAGTGCTATGACTGAAACTTCCATAATGGGTATAGATGGAGACTTTACAGTGGTGGGGTATGGGCCATCAAGTGTTGATGAGAGTATATTTGATTGTATTTAATTAATAGGAATTCTATTTTCTCACTCAATAATTGATTAGGTTTGATTTTTGAGTGAGATTGATTTTTCTTTCTTATCTATGATCAATATTCATAGAATATTATTTTATTAAAACTTAATTTATATTGTCCTTTGTTCAGAATTTCAATTTATAACTATGTGAAATTTTCATATAATAGCGATTGGAAAATTTTTCGTATTATAAAAGAAAGAAACATCGGAAAAAAATGAATAAAAAACGAATCATATTCTTAATTGCCTTATTATCTTTTACTCTTTATGCGGAGAAATTGAGTTCAGTTCGTGACGCAATAAAATTAAAAAAAAGAGTAGAGTTATTTCTGTCAAGTAAAGTAGATATTAGAATTCGTGGAGTAGAGAGAGAGCCAGGTGGTTCCTGGCAAGCTGTTTTGTTTTTAAAAATATTTCTACAAAAATACAATTCTGTTCGAATTAAATCTCTATCTGGTGTCTCTCAAGAGATGGATAATTATCTTTCTCAAGGATGCTTAGTCAAAAGTGAAGACAGTGAATGTAGATATCAGCTTAAGAATATTAAGTCCTCTATGATTATTGATCATGCATATCATGTTGCTTGGACAAGAACTATCGCCAATCGAATTATGACAACGAATGTTGAAGTATGGGCTGTTCAAAAGCTTTATGAAAGGGTTGAACAGTTTCAATGCAAAGGGAAAAAAGGAAGAAAAAAGAATAATAAATGCGAGGATATTATTGCTAGCATCAAATCAAACAATTCCTATATTGAATCATCTCAAAATTTCTATGAAGATTTTCTTCCTGTTAATGAAGAGTATTCGGGTTTAAAAATAGGACTTAAACAAGAGAGGCAAGAGGATTTCCCTTTGTCTGAAATGGTATTATCGTGGCCATTTCTTTTAAGGAAAATTGAGAGAGAATTAGATGTAGATGATTATGTATCAGGTTTTGTTAGAGAAGAATGGCTAGATATAAGGGAGCTACTTGCTGATCAGCTTAATTTATGCTTAGTTGAGAGTTTTAATATATCTGGTAACCTTGTTCCGCGAATTTGCAAAAGATTTTTACCTGATAATTGGATTCCCAACATCACTGTCGATGATAAATGGACTATTTGTTCTCATTTCTCAGATAAAATTCCAAACTTTTGTCCAAACTAACAATTTAATTTGATTTCCAAAAAGTAATTTTAAGTATTATTAAATAAAGATTTATATTATCTTTTCAAATTTTCATATTTTAGTCGTTCCATACGAAATCTTTGGTATTTCCTGTTCACCCATTTTACGAAGGAAATATATCGTGATTATAAATAAATTTTCAATGTTTTTTATATTATTGTTTACAATGAATTTCTCTATAGCGGGGATTATTTTTGATAAAGATTTCGAAGGGGACAATTGTCTAAAATCTAAACCTGGAAGAATTCGTTTGAAATTAAGGCAAAAAATCGAATGGGGAGTTTATACTGAGCTTAAAAAATATGGATTTAAGAATATTAAAGTTGGTTTAATTTGGTTGGATCAAATGTGTAAAGGGAGAAAAAATTTTGTAAGTTATAATATTTGGGCTAAAGGTGATTGCGAAAATGACTATTGTCTTTCGCATGAAAATATGAAATTAATCAAAGTTGCTGAAAAAGAGTATTATTATAAAGTTCGGTTTAGTTATTGGATGAATGGTGAGGAGAAAGTAGTAAGAGATGTTAAACTTGGCTATATTAAATAGCATTACAGATTAACTAAAAAATCAACTGAAATGCTATTTATTATTTTAAATTTATTAACTCAACTTCAAAAATTATTATCGAATTTGGTGGAACATTGGCTTTTCCTTTACTGCCATAAGCATTTTCTGGTGAAATGGTAAACTTTCTGATTTCTCCGGATTTCATTCCTATCATACCTGCTTCCCATCCAGGGATAACTTCATTTCTGCCTACAGTGAAGTCAAATAATTCTCCTCTGTCATGTGATGAGTCTACTTTTACTCCTGAAACTAACCAGGCCGTATAATGGACTCGTACTTTACTTCCAGCATTTACTCCAGCCCCAGTTCCTTCTTTTAATATATCCACTTGCACTCCTTCTTTAGGAACCTCAGTTTTCAATATTCTAACGTTGGCCAAAGGTCTGCTTTTAGATTTTTTAAGAAAAAGTTCTCGAATAACAAAAAATGCTAACATTAAAGAAACCCCAATTGCTATGATAATTAATAAAAGTCCTTGATCCATCTATTCCTTCTTGATTTTCATATATTTTTTATTTTTTATTTTTAATGGAAGTATTTTAATCTTTTCGGAAGAAACTATCTTTTATTATAACCATTGATTAAATAGCTCTGGGTACTAGTCCTTACTTCAGCAAAATACCAAATTAAAGATGAAAATTGGAACTTAGGTTCAATTCGAATATTAAGAGAGTAAGCGTTTAATCTTTAGACACTTAAATGTTTGCTTTGTCTACAGACTTTACAAATTTGGCACATTATATCTTTTTTATAATGGCAAATGGTTTGCATCAATACATCTGTAATTATTAAGTTATCTAAAGGGTAGAATCATGAAATTATTAATTTTAATTGTGTTTGTTATTAGCAATATATCAATTTATGCTCAAGAAGGTGAGGTGAAATCTGAGGAAAAAGTGCCTGCTGATTTACCAACTCTTATATTAGATGAAAATACAACTCTTAGTGTATCACTTATTGAAGTAGAGGATGAGTTGGGTATAAACCCTTATAAAAAATCAGACTTCGTTTATACAAGAGAAAGCGTAATCAGCGCTACTAAATTAGGTGAAGAAGGTGGATTAGGTACGAATACTTATGGTAATACACTAATCAATATAAACTTAGAGAATAGTGGTTCTTACTCAGATTACTTTGAGGCTGGTGAGGATGGAAAAGCAAAAAATAGTGAAGGAGAGGCAATAGACAAATTTATCTATTCAAAAAATGCTGAAATAGCTTTGCAAAATGAAAGATATTTCGCTTTTGAGGAAAATCGTAAAAGAAGATTAGCTCGAAACCAACACAGAATTGGATATTATTTAAATAAATTAAAAAATTTAGATTTATCAGGCGAGGACGATATTATTGCGATAAGAAAAAAAATGAATGCTGGATCTTTTTCGCAAGATGATTTGAATGTTGTTTATACTTTTTTAACAGTTAAAGCTAGTATTGAAATTAGAGATTCTATTGTTGTCATTATTGATAGAAATGGAGAAGAAGGAAAAAATATCGTTGATGCGATTCAACCCAAATCGAATCCGCCTAATTTTGGATCTCAAATAAAGAAAGCATCAGAACCTGTATCTAGCAATGAATAACTTAGTTTGATTTCATATGTCTTGGTGGTTGAAATTAATCTGATATTTCTATAAAACAACATAAAAATACTTTTTAAAGAGTCTTGTTTAATTATGCTGATATGATTGAAGAGTTTTTTTTCATTAAACTCTTTTTATGAAGATATATATAAAGACCAGCTGTTCCAAACATTAAGATGGAGTAAATCCCACCTGGTAACATCATCATCGAATTATTTAATAAAGTTAAAGTAATAAATATGGCCAATGTACCGTTTTGTAAGCCACATTCAAAAGTAATAGCCGAAGTCTGTGATAAGTTAAGGTCAAAAATCCTAGCAACTACGAAAGCAATAAGCATGACTGTCATGTTTAAAGCAAGCGTAGCTGGACCTATAGTGTTAAAATTATCATAAATTAATTTCCAATCCTTAAAAATTGCAGCCGATATTATTAATATAAATAAAACTGAAGCAATTTTTCTAATGTTTGGTTCAATTTTTGTGGCAAACTCATTTTTTAAGGCTTTAATGCCCATTCCGATGGCAACCGGAACAGTGGTAATTAAAAATATCCCTAAAACAGTTTTTCCAACCGGTAATACAGTGGTTTCTACTTGTCCCATAAATTGATTAAGAGCTAAATTAACAATTATTGGTAATGTTATAACACTGATTATACTACTAACTGCAGTTAACGAAACAGATAATGCTGAATCACCACGAACCAAATGGGTTAACATATTTGAAGTAACGCCTCCTGGGCATGCAGCTATAATGACTAGACCAACGGCATATTGAGGATCAAGACCATATCCAATAAACAAATGAGCAATTGAAAAGGCCAAAATAGGTAATGAGATAAACTGCAGCACGAGCCCTAACAAAAATGCCTTGGGGAACTTTGTTATTCTTCTAAAATCAGTTAGAGTTAAGTCAAGACCCATGGAAAACATGATAAAAGCTAATATTAAAGGGAGCATGACCTGTGTAACTATATTCATGGTAATAATTATAAAGCTAAATTTTAAACTAGAGAAGTTTTTAATTGAAACTTAAGACAATAATTATTTCAATTTTATTTACGACCTGAATTATTCTATACCTTAAGCTAAGGTTTTGATTTTTGTAATAGAATATTTCTGATCAAAATTTACCTTCAAATTTTATATTTTTTATATTTGTGTCAATTAGTCTAATATTTTGACCTTAAAAATTAATTCAATTAGATACAGTCCCGTTCTTTTAAATATATTAGATTCACCGGGGCTTATAATGAAATTCTATCTTTTAGTATGTCTACTCTTTCTAATAAACATCACCTATGGTTCATTTGAAGCTAATAAGGTTCATGAAAGTCAATCTCAATCCAGTTATTATTTAAGTCATATCAAACCTATATTTGAAAACCGATGTGTTGCCTGCCATGCTTGTGAAGCAGCTCCTTGTCAATTGAAATTGGATTCTTTTGAAGGTTTCGATCGAGGTGCAACAACCTCATACCCAAAAGCGATTAAATTGGCCGAGAGACCGATGACTAGAATTTTTAAGGATGCCAAAACCACTGCACATTGGAGAGACAAAGGGTTTTGGAGCATTGTTAATAGAGATGCAAATTTAAGTGATGGAGATCGTTTGCAGCAATCATTATTATATCGATTCATTAAGCAAAGTAGAGATCAAAGTAAAAGGGGTGAGATAATTGAAAAAACCCCTCGCGAATTTAAAAAATGTGTAAAAGATATTAAACAATTTGAACAGGACTTTGCAAAAAAAGATAATATTCATCGAGGAATGCCATTTGGATTAAAACCATTAAATGATGATGAGTTTAATGCAATTCAAAATTGGGTAATTTTAGGTTCAAAAGGCCCTACCGAAAATGAATTTAGACGAATGAAAATGGCTTCGAATCGAACTACAATTGATAAATGGGAGAAATTTTTAAATCAACCAAATAATAAAAATGCTTGGACAGCTAAATACTTGTATGAACATTTATTCTTAGCGCATTTTCATTTTGATGATAATCCAGGAGAGTTCTTTGAACTGCAAAGGTCAAAGCCTAATGTGAATGAATTTGAGATTGATGAAATTGTCACTAAGTTTCCTTATAATGATCCAATTGAAAAGTTTGAATATCGATTTAATCGAGTCCACAGTTCAATCGCTCATAAGACACATATCGTTTATGAAGTAAAAAATGAGACCCTTGATGAAATAGTAGAGTTATTTATCGATTCAAACTGGGGAAAAAATATTCCTAAAGTAAGCTACGACGAGATCAATCCATTTTATAACTTTAAGCCTATTCCAGCTAAAGTTCGATATAAGTATCTCATTTATAACTCAAGACTGATGATGGACTTTTTTACCAGAGGTCCTGTTTGTAGCGGAGGTCAACTTGCCACATGGGTACTGCAAGATCATACATGGGCCATTTTTGAAGATCCAGAGTTTGATATTACAGCAACAGATGAATATTATTCTGATAATAATAAAGTTCAAATGCATTTAAAAATCCCAACTATGAATAAAACAAAAAGAGCTTGGCCTTATTATTCAGTCCACACGAAAAAGTATGAGAGAATTCATGCAAAAAAACTAGAAGAGCGATTTCCAAATGGTCGAGGGCTAGATGTTATTTGGAATGGAAACAAAGGCTCTCAAAAAAATGGTAATGAGTATAACCCAAACGCATTACTAACTTTATATAGACACTCAGGTTATAGTGTTTCTGTGCATAAGGGGCAGATAGGGGAAGTGCCAAAAACATTTGCACTATTAAATTACTCTATTTTTGAAAGAGTCTATTATGATTTAGTCGCAGGTTTAAATATTTATGGAGGATTAAATCATAAGTTGAACTTAAGGTTAATGATTACTCATCTACGTCGTGAAATGGAAGACAATTTCATATCATTATTGCCAATCAGTCAAAGAAAAGATCAAAGAGAGAAATGGTATAAAAGCTATATGAAACATGTAAAAGAATTTCATTTTGATAAAATAAAATCGAAAATTAGATTTGATAAAAAGCATACTGCTGCCAATGGTGATCACGCTAAAAATCTTGCGATTAATATTATTAATACTCATCTGAAAAATGTTTCGGGGCCAATCGATCCAATTAGTGGCCATGCCAGGCATCTCTCTACTCCAAAAGTCATACCTTTTATTAATGATGAAAAATCGCTTAATGATGGATTAAAACTAATTAGTGGAAAAACAGGAGGCTTCGCTCAGTATTTGCCTGAAGTGTCCTATTTTGCCTTTAAATTAAAGTCGGGGAAGCTTCTCTATTATACGGTTAATAAAAATATAGCTCATAAATCTGTTCATTACCTATTTAAAGAGAAAAATCAAATTGATCATCAAAACACCACATTAAATATCCAAAAAGATTTTCCCTTAAGCTTTCCTCAATTGTTTATGCAAATTGATATAAATAAGGCAAATAGGTTTATCTCAAATCTAGCAAAATTAAATTCAGCAAAAAGTTTTCAAAAAATTGAAAATGAATTTGGAATTCAAAAAAATGATGATCGATTTTGGAAGTTTTACGATGATTTAAATAATCACCATAAAAAAATTGATCCGATAAACTATGGTATCTTGGACTTGAATCGATATGGTTATCACCATTTTCCAGGTTTTAAGTTTTAATACGGTTTAGAATTAAATATTCTAAGGATATAATCTGATATAAGCACTTTATTGTATTTAAAAATTACCTTTCTTACATTACCAATAATATTGGCGGCCAAATCTTTTGTTCCTCACTTAGTAGGCAAATTCTTCTTTTCAATAGGTTAGTAATTCTTACTGGGAAAACTATGTCCACCTGTTAAACTTAGACCTGGTTAAACTAAAATTGATAGTAGAACACCCAAAGCGTTCGAAAAAGGGAATTTTCATGCAAACACTTGCTCTAATGACAGCAATATTATTTTCATCCACTTATCTTTCAGCTCAAAGTCTGGGCTTCTGGGAGAGGGCAAAAAAAGTTTCCAAAAAGAAAGAGATCTTTGTGGACTGTGAAAGGTTCTGTGAACCAGCGAACGAGCATGAAAAGTATAACAATTGTAATGGTGTTTATTTAAGAAAGAGAAGAAAAGCAAATGAGCAGCATCCAAAGCACAACGATCCACTACATTACTATAGTAAAAGAGGTGGGATTTGTGCTAAGAAAAAGAATTTTAATTTTCGCAGTAAAATCAAATTTAAAGATGTGGAGAAGCTATGCTCATGTAAGTCCAAGGTACCCGCTAAAAGCGTTCCCTCTAAACGATCCCAGGTGGATAAGCCAATAACTAGTTCAACACTAGCAAAGCTAAAATCACTACATAATAAAGTGAATAACTGGATTCTCTGTCATGATCTAAGTTATGGCCGATACAGCTCTCCTGAAAGTGTAAAACCATGTGCACAAATTAGTGGCTTAAAAATTCCTGTGACGAATCTTGAATATGGAAAAGTTGAAGGTGATAAGATTTATCATATGGGACAACTTTGTCTGTCAGGCTCTAAGGAGTTCTGTGATGGTGTAAAAGAATGTCAAGATGTTGAGCCAGGAAGTTCAACTTTTGGTGCCTTCTATCGTTCACCTGGAACTAAAAAAGACCCAACTTATACCGGAAATAAAGGAACGCATTTTAGCCGGGATATGATGCTGGGAATGCTTGCATATTTTGTTCGATCAAAAGACAAAGAAGCGGCCATTAATTGGATAAATTTTGTGGAGAAAAATAAAAAAGTATCCCGTGCTGATTTTCCTATTGTGAGATGGCTGAAGAAGACTAATATTTGTCCACTTATTGGTGGAGAGTCGAAAGCGGACGATCGCTGTGCTTTGGTACCTGATTCATGGGGGGTAATGCATCAAGTATATAACTATCTTGGTTTGATGAATTCACCGCGAATAAGTCGAAAAATGAAAAGAAAAATGAAGGGTGGTAAATTGGCCACAGACTTAGGGCATTTTTTTAATGCCACATTTTCTCCAGGAGAGGGGAAGTCGGTATATATGGCTTCATTAGTGGTAAATAATATTCTTGTAAGGAGGCAAACTGGGCAAGATACAGGATCAATGAGATTCGGAGCAAAGCAGATGGCCAAGAAGTCCCGCTATATAAATCCATTTTTTATGTTTGCTGATATGGGAGCTACTGAACAAGGAGCTCAGATGCTACTCAAATTTTGTCCTGCGGAAAGACCAAAGTTTCAACAGCGAGCGTTCCCAAATGGACCACATATTCGAGGAGTTAATTTGTGGAACAGATTATCCTTCTTTCAAACACGACAACCATATGGATGGTACCAGGTGTCTGGTGGATACGATTGCTTAATGGCGCTGAATTATTACTTGGGTTATCATAAGGGAAATAATGACAGTTAGCCGTGGAGCTATTTTACTATTTTAATTCCATCTTTTTGAATGAGAATTTTTTTCTCTTTATACAGCATACCAATAGCACTTTTAAATGACTTCTTACTCATGCCTAATTTTGACTTAATTTCATCTGGGCTACTCTTATCATTTAAAGGAGAACTTCCTTCATTCTTTTCCAGGTAATCCCAAACTTTGTCTTTAGCTGAATATAAATTTTTGACGCCGTATTTTTGAAAACTAACATCGATATGATTATCGTCTCTAATCTTTTTTACGTAAGCTTTGTAATACTCACCAAGAGTAATTTTACTATAAATATCATTATGATAAACAAGTCCAATATAATGTTTATTGATGATGACTTGAAATCCTAAATCTGTTTCTCTGATTGGTAAAATATCCACTTCCTCATCGACTTGAATATTCACATTCATTTCTTCTATATCTCTACCAAATTTAGAAGTTGCAAATATTCTATCGGTTCCATCTTCTAAAGCAATAAGTACTAGGTGATATTCATCTTTTTTAATTTTGATTTTTTGTTCATTAGCGGGAATCAATAAATCTTTTTCAATTCCCCAATCAAGAAAGGCACCAAAATCGACAACTTCTTTAGCTTTCAAGTAAGCAAATTCTCCAACTTGGGCATAAGGAGTTTTTATTGTGGCCAAAGTTCTATCTTGGTTATCGATATAAACAAAGACATCAATTTCATCATCAATATTTAGTTTGGTATTTCCAGCTAACTTTGGAGGAAGAAAAGCCTCTTCATCGTGATCTATTCCAATGAGGTAAAAACCTGAATCAGTTTCTCTGTTAACAATTAATGTGTTCATTTTTCCAATTTCTAGCATATGTATCCTATTGTATAATCGATTTCTTAAGAAATTACTATTGATTTAAGCTTAATTTGAACTATCTTCGATTATTAATTGATCGAATTTATTTTGTCTTTGGTATTTTATGATGATTTAATCGATTGAAATCGAAAAAAATTCATCTAGTTTAGACTAAGTTGTCGCTTTTTCAAATTAGGTGTAAAAACACTTATGGAATATAATAAATCATCAATTGAAACCCTTTTTGCACCTCTACTTTTTCAAGATGATTATTATGCCGCGGTTGAGAAACCGGCTGGGCTTTTTGTCCATCCAATGCCTGGAGAAAAAGATTCTCAAGATTGTCTTTTATTTCGATTACGTGATCAGCTTGGAACATATCTCTATCCAGTGAATCGCTTAGATCGCCCTGTTTCAGGGATTGTTTTATTTGCTAAAAAGCCTGAATGGGTCACATTGATTCAAGAGCGATGGCAGAAGCCTGAAACTCGTAAACATTACCTTTGTTTAAATCGTGGTAAATTGGAAAGTAGTGGTCAATTTAATCGACCATTAAGTAAGCGTGGAGCATTTAAAAAGAAAGGACCTCCTCAAGATGCCCTTACTCTCTATGATCCAATAAAGTATTTTCCTGAATATTTTTGTACTTATACAAAAGTAGAAATTAAAACAGGAAGATATCATCAAATCCGTCGCCATTTTCGTCAAGCGGTTATGCCCTTAATCGGAGACCGAACACATGGGAAGGGAGTGGTTAACAACTTTTTCCTGGAGGAGTTTGGTCTTAAACAAGTTTTTCTTCATGCAACTCGGCTAGAGTTTATTCATCCGGTAACAGGGCAGCCAATTAAAGTAATCTCTACGTTACCATCAGTGCTGACAGGAATTCTCAATAAACTAAGATAGTTATTTAATGATTTATTTAAAAAGTACTTTCTTCTCTATCCACTTTTGATTGACGATATATCTAAAACTATGAAACTTAATTCTTTAAAATTTTCATTTAATCTTTGAAGAGAATTTTAAGACCTGACCAGTTTTTCTTTTTGGGCAACGAACTTGCGTAATAAGCATAAATGATCCGTTTTCATTTTCATTAAATTCAATTTCATCCCGATCGATCCTAACACATGCGGCGACACATACATTATTTTTTCGCCGCTTACCTTTAAGAGATTTTCCTTGAAACAAAATTGAAGCCCCATTCCTTGAACAATGAAACTTCTTGTTGGCATAAGAGCTCAAAGAATAAGGAATGTTATTATCTATAATAAGTAGATTTAGAATTCGATAGATAAGATTGAAATTGGTAACTTTGCTTTTTGTAGGGTCGAATGAATATGTTCTCTCGCTATTTTTACTTTTCATTAAGAAATTTTGATCTTTTATCTCTGTCATTATTGAGTTTATATAAGTTTTAATATTTTTCTCATTGTAGACTAATGAACGATGAACTTCATCAACGTCTTGGGCTTTTAGATGAGACGTTGATACCAATAATAATAAATAAACAATTAATCCAGTGGTCTTAATTTTCATGGCATTGCTCCTATAACGTATACTTGGGTAAATATGGTTTACTTGATGTTTTTTTTTTTTTACAGTTGTTGTGAATATTCTATAGGGATTGTCTTGAATTAATCATTCGAAAAGTTGTTTCTTTACTTTAAATTTGAGTCAAAATTTGAATAGGATGAAAGGATTACTAGTTTTAGTTATTATTTTATTCCGAGTATTTAATATATAATAAAAAATATTGGATGCTTGGTTCAACAAGCACCCAAGAATATTAATGAATATCGTTAATACGATTTTGCAGATCCGCTAGAGAGATATTTCCTGTTACAGATCCTTTAACCTTGCCATCTTTAAAGAAAACTAAGGTGGGGATTCCTCTTACTTGATAAGTTTGTGCCAGCTCAGGGGAGTCGTCTACATTAACTTTTATAATATTAAGGTTTTCATTGTTAGATTCTAACTGGCTAAGTGTGGGGGATAAGGCCTTGCAAGGGCCACACCAATCTGCATAGAAATCTACCACTGAGATTCCATTATTTGTTCTTTCATTTAATTCATTCACATTTTTTACAGTTGTGCTCATAATTTCTCCTTTCTTATAATTGACTGAAACCACCATCAACAACAAGCTCTGTCCCGAGTACAAAGCTAGAGTCATCGCTGGCCAAAAACAGAGCCGCTTTTGCAAGTTCATCGGCACTGCCAAAACGGCCAATTGGTGTTGTTTCTTTTATACTTTTTGCAAATCCACTTACTTCTTCCTCACTCATGCCCATCTTGCTATAAATCGGAGTTTCAACGGGGCCTGGGGCCAATGCATTTACGCGGATACCTTTTGCAACGAGCTCTGCGGACAATGTTCTGGCGAGTGAGCGAACAGCTGCTTTTGTTGCGGCATACACGCTTGAGCTATGCAATCCTTTGGTATTAACCCCAGAAGTATTGAGGATAACTGATGCTCCTTCAGCTAAAAGATTTTGAGCTTTTTGTACACTGAAGAAGAGGCCTTTGACGTTGGTATTAAATTGAGAATCAAAAAAATCTTCAGTTACGCTCTCCATAGGTGCAAAGTAAGCAATACCGGCATTGGCAAAGAGAATATCAATTTTTCCATATTTATCTTTCACATGGGTGTAGAGATTTTCTAATTCATTTAAATTTGTGATGTCTGTTTTTACCACATCAAAGACTTTTCCATATTCAGCAATGGCATTTTGATAACTATCATCACTACGAGCAGTGATAATAACTTTTGCTCCTTCATCTTTATAGAGTTTAGCAGTGGCCAAGCCTATTCCTGAGTTTCCACCAGTAATAACTGCAACTTTGTTTTCTAATCTTTTTGTCATTATTAACTCCTAAGTTATTTTAAAAGTAACGTATTTGATTAAATTTTTTTTACTTAATACGTTCTATAATTTTTGAAAGCTTTATTGCTTTCATTTTTGTAATCATTGGTTTTTCAATTTCTTCAAAAACTTCAGTCAAGACATCTCCTATCTGACAGCTTACAGGGCAAGGTTCGTGGGGGTCTTTATCAAAGCTTGCAAAGAGGGGGGTTTCGCTAATGGCTTCGTAAATATCTCCTAGTGAAATATCCTTAGGCTTGCGAGCTAACACTGTTCCTCCATTTTTACCCTTTTGACAGTCAACTAAACCGGCCTGGGATAATTTGGATAGAAGTCTTCTTACAAGCCCTGCATTTGTTTTGGCACCAGTGGCCAGAACATCACTACAGACTCTTTCTCCTTGATGAAAGGAAATACTGGTCATTAAATGTAGTGCTGTCGCAAAGCTTCGATCTTTCATTGATCTCCTTAAGTTACTTTTAAAGTAACATTCTCTTCGGAGATTGCAAGAGAGAAGTTAAGTATTATTAATGAGCCCTATAAATACGATAACTTAGGGAGGATTCATTTGGTCAGAAAAGAGTTTTAGTTCGTAGCTTTTTAGCTTTTAATATGAGGAAACACCTTCCTCACTTTATCCCAAACAAACTCACCATAAGTTAAATCTTGTGATAATTGGCTAAGGTCAATACCATCCCATGCTCTTTTAAAGCTGCTTTTTCGAAACTTCAAGACTTCTTCACTTAATAATTTTTCAGGTATAGGAGCAAGGTTAGTTTCCCAATTAGGGTCATAAAAATATGGAAATGATAATCGATTTTGATTTTCAGTGTTTTTCACTCTATGAGGAGTGGCCCTAAAAATTCCACCAGTCCAAAGCTCAAGCATATCTCCAATATTGATAATTAAAGTATCTTTTATAGGAGGAGCTTCAAACCATGTTCCATCAATTTTTTTTACTTCTAATCCAGAGCATTCGTCTTGCATTAAAATAGTTAAAAATCCCATATCCGTATGTTCTTGCACACCCCAGTCACCTTTACTTTCAACTTTAGGGTAATTAAAAATTCTAAATAATGTAGTTGGGTCATTTGAAAAGCGCTGACTGAAATAATTATTTGGTAATCCTAAACTGACGGCAATTGTTGAAAGTATTATTTCACCCAATTGCTTCATTTCGGACATATGCTGAGTAACAATATTCTTAAATCGTTTATACCTAACATCTTTTGGCCAAAGGTTTTTTCCGTGAAGGGGAAGACCATTCTGCTCATTTTCTTGACCGAAGTAGATGCCCTCTTTTTGATCTGGATATCCACTGGTAAGTTCTGTGCCTAGTGAGAAATAGCCTCGCCATGCTGTGCCTGACTTATTCATGGAAATCTGCTGCTTAAACTCTTCACTCTCGTTAAAGAATTGGTAGGATATCTTTTTTAATTCCTTAATGTTTTCTTGAGAGACCCCATGGTTCTTAATATAGAAAAACCCAAATTCATTCAAGGCCTGGAAAAGAGTCTCTGTTTGAGATTCTAATTTCTGAATATTTATCATAGGTAGATTCATAACTATCATTTTATACTAAATAATTAAAAATACTATGACTGTAATGTTAAATAGCAAAATTGAGGTTTAATCAAAATTCTAAATTAAGAAAATTAGCCTATGAAATGGTCTAGGAGATATTATTTTGAGAATATTTTAATTGTTTGCGAGATTTGCAATAAAAAATTGTCTAAAATATAGGCATGAATAGTTCAATAATAACTCCCTTTAGTTTAACGAAGTGATACCTAAGAAAAAAGATTGGAGTTAAAAATTAAAATTTTTACTTTGATGATTTCTTTTTCTATTTTCTCAAATTCTTTTTTTCAAGCAATTTGGAAGGATAGGAGGAATAATTCATATTATTTATCACATAAGATAATTGAGGGATTGAGGACTTAGTAAAAGGGGCATCTGTCATTTACTGTGATAAAACTAAAGAGATTATTAATTCTTGTTTAATGATCTCTTAGATTAAAAACAATCGTCAATATCCTTAAGGACACATGGGCACCAAAATCCCTCATTGCGAGAGCGTCGAAGAATTTCATTTGTAACTTCTTTGTCTGTTCTATATGACAGCTTTGAACACCAGTAGTATCCCTCCAAATCTTCAAATTGTTTCGACCCTGATATTATATCTCTTGCTTGAGTTGAATATAAAATTTTACCTTCTTCATTTAGAAACCTGTTATTAAATTCCTTATACCCAAAAATTCCAGGATAACTCTGTGTTCCCATTATGGAATACATACCTCCCATATTGATCCTAGCAGGATATTGTTCTTCATCATACAAATCAACTAGGCCAGCGAAGTGTAAAATTTCATGAAGGATTGTAAAACACCCACTATCAAGTGCCCAGCGGTAACGGCTTTCTCTGTCAATGTGTCTGTATAAATCAACTTTTTTAAGAATCGATTTATACTGAGAATCATTGTAAATGACATTTAGTTTTAGGCTTTCAGTATTTGAACTCCAAAGATAGGGATTTATGGAATTAATACAATGATTAATTTTGTCTTTATAATTATAAATCTCTTTTTGTGTAATGTTCGAATTTTTAGTAGGGACCAACTTTATATTGATACTCATGGTATACAGAGTGAAGTCATCACTACCTTCACTTTGATCAAGAATAAATATTTTGCTTATCCCAGTCGGAGAGTATTTAGCGGATAGATTAACAACATCCTGAGCTCTCGTTTGTAGGGGGGTCAAGACTGAAAATTTTATCAAAAAAGGGAGGATTAAAGTTTTGAGCATTTTTCTTTCTTCTTTTTTACATAGGGTTGCGCTAGTTTATCATATGAAAATTTAATTTTTATTTCATTTGACAATGAAAACATAAAAAATTCATAGTTAAGATAAATTAAACTTATGGTTGGATTGATTTTTTTATAAAATAAGTATTAATTTCCAAGTTAGACTGTACTTTTTTTCGACCGGGGAAAGATTTGAGGATTTAATCATATGAAACCTAATAAATACTCTGAATTCAATGAATCTAACTCGAAAGATAACCTAAAAGGTGTGGAATTCCGCCTTGCCCGCTTAGGAGATGAAAATGCTCTTACCCAAATTCATATAAATAGAGATGGTGGGGATAAAGAATCTGTAAAAAAAATTTTTTCAAATGAGATTAAAGCGATAGGCGAATCCAGTGCATTATTCGTAGCAGAATATAAAAGTCAAATTGTTGGGTTTGGTAGATCTAGGTTTATCGAGGCAGATGAGGAACTGGGTTATCGAAATATGCCAAGTGGTTATTACCTACTCGGAGTTATTGTAAAAGAAGAGTTTCGTCGAAAAGGTATTGGAGAAGGGCTGGTTAAAGCAAGAATCGATCATATCAAGTCTCAAGCCAAGCAGGTTTATACTTTCGTTGATGAAGTAAATAAAAGCATGATTTTATTATTAACAAAAATAGGATTTTTAAGACTTACTGATGATTTTACCTATCCTAGGTCTAAAGAAAAAAAGAAAATGGTAATATTCGAATTGAATATATAAAAAAGCAGCTACTAGATTTGTTTTACAACAAATACTATAGTAGCTTTAATTTTTTTCATATTCATATTATGAATCTTATTAGATTAACCTTTAGCGCTAATAGCTTTGCTATAAGTAAAGAGAACAATTACCGCACCAATTACAGCTGTTGCAACTCCTTCTAAAGAAAAACTTTGTGTACTACCTATGTTTAGAATAGATGCAACAAATCCACCTGCAAAAGATCCTATTATTCCTAAAAGGATCGTCATTAACAGACCATTCTTGGCTATTCCTGGCATTAACCATTTTGCAAAAAATCCTGCGATAAAACCTAGTAATACCCATGATAAAATTCCCATCGCTATTCTCCTTGTTGAAAAATTTTAATTTTTTTCTAGTATATAAATTAATCTATAATATTTATTAATTAAGATTTGCAGTTTCTTGTTTATTGGCCGCTATATGAACCGTCTGAGTTGGAAAAGCCATATCTAATCCTTCTGCGGAGAAGATTTCAAGTATTTTCAAATTAATATCTGTTTGCGTTTGAAGGATATCGGAGCCTTTTTTGATATAATATATGCAGATAATTCCAAGTGAAAAGTCACCAAAACTATTAAATCCAATGGGGTTATTTTGTTCCGTAGAGGTGTTTTGGCTAATGATTTCTTTTAATAAGGAAATAGACTTTTTTATTTGCTCAGCATTCATATCATAAGTGAGTCCTAAATTGAGCACAATTTTACGATTTTCTTCACTTGATACGTTCACAACCGGAGAATTTGTGAAGACTTTGTTAGGCATTGTAACAATTCTTCCTTCTAAAGTCTTTAGTCTAGAAGAACGAATACCTACCTCCACAACAGTCCCATCGAATCCATTTATTTGTATTCGATCATTCACTGTGAAGGGACGATCAGTAAATATAGTAAATCCACCAAAGAGGTTAGAGACAGTGTCTTGAGCGGCGAGGGCAAAGGCGAGACCACCTATCCCTAATCCAGCAATGATTGCTCCGACATCGTATCCGGCATTATTTAAGGCAGCGATGATCCCAACTACCCAAACCGCTAGTTTAATTCCTTTTTTGACTATCGGAAATAATTGATCGTCCAGGTCTCCTTCAGATTTCTTTACTAAAGGAGCTAAATATTCATCGGCCACAGCACTAAAAAGTCTTGCCACAAGCCACGTTAGCGAGATTATTAAAAGGGCATGATAAGCGTTTAATAGGATGGATTCGACAAGTTCTGGCAAGTTTAGTGTTCTTAAGGCAAAGGAAATTCCAGTAATCACCACACTGAATACGAGGGGCTCCTCCAACATATCGATAAAAATATCATCAAGTCTAGATTTTGTTTTTTGAGTAAATTTTTTCCCAATTCGGTTTATGAAAAAATACACCATTTTAGCTAGGACAAAGGAAACAATAATAATCCCGAAGGCCATAGACCACTCTAATAAAGTATTTCCATAGAAGTTCTTTGATAAGTATTCATTCATTACATTTCCTTTGATTTAGATATTTTATTCAGAAAATATGATGAGTCTATTAATTTTTTTCTTTTCGAAATGACTGAATTAAACTTTGAATCAGGCTAATTTGAACAAATTTTAACTTGAATGGTATTCCAAATTGATTTTTTCTGGTATTTATTATTATGCAAAAAATAATTATTGTGGGAGGTGGACCTGCTGGTCTCTTCGCCGCTTATTTATTATTGAAAAAAAACTACCAGGTTGATTTATATGATCATTCGGGCGGTCTTGGTAAAAAATTTCTTATAGCAGGAAATGGTGGGTTGAACCTCACTCATTCAGAAGATTTAATCACATTTGCAGAAAAGTACACAGACAATAAGAAACTCTTTTTAGAGCTTTTGAGTGAATTTACTCCTAACGATTTAAGAGAGTTTTGCAAGGAACTTGGTATTGAAACATTTGTTGGTACAAGTGGGAGAGTTTTTCCCAAAGATCTCAAGGCTTCAAAATTGCTTTTGAGTTGGATTAAAATATTAAAAAATAATCCTAACTTTAGATTATATTTAAAACATTCCCTTATTGATATCACTGCTGAAAAAGTTTTAACTTTTAAAACCAATCGTGAGGAAGTTGAAATCCAGGGTGACAAGGTAATTTTAGCAATAGGGGGAGCTAGTTGGGCAAAAACAGGGTCTAATGGTAAATGGATAAAATTGTTAAGCAAGATTGGTATTGAATTAGAAGAACTTAAGCCGATGAATTGTGGGTTTGAAGCTTCTTGGACTGATTATTTAATTAAGAAGCTTCATAGATCTCACCTTAAAAATATAGAACTAATAATCGGTTCTAATCGGGTAAGGGGAGAAGTCATGATCACTCCTTATGGAATTGAAGGGGGAGCGGTCTATGCCTTATCTAAGTTTATTCGAAAGGAAATTGAGATTAATGGGTTTGCCACTATATCAATAGATTTAAAACCAAATAATACGCTAATTGAAGTTCAAGAAAAAATCAAAAAGAAAAAAGTGAAAGATTCTATTTCGAATCATTTAAGAAAGAGCTTAAAATTAAATAAAACAAGTCTTACATTATTAAACGAATGTTCACAAGAGATCACCGCAAAAATGATTAAAGAGTTACCTATTAGGCTTGAAAGGGCAAGACCAATTAATGAAGCCATCTCCACTTCGGGAGGGGTTAAGTTCTCTGGTTTGTCATCGTTCTTTGAATCTAAAAGTATAACCGGACTTTATTTTGCTGGTGAAATGCTTGACTTCGATGCTCCTACGGGAGGCTATCTTTTACAAGGGTGCTTTTCAACTGCGAATAGAGTTGTGAGAGGGATTTTAGAGGGCAACTAAGACAGTTTTATTCGAATATGCATAAAATAAATAAGCAAATCTATTTTAATTAATTTTTAAAAATACTAAAATATTTATCGATATCACGTTTTTCCAGTTCTATGGAATAAGAGTCTTGAACTGATTGTAATTGCTTTAAGTTTCGCGGCCCAACTAGGGTACAGTTGACGCCTGGGTAGTTACTTACCCATGATATCGCTAAGGAGGTCATAGAAGTATTCTTATTTTCAACTTCGTTTTTAAAGCAATCAATTGAATCAAATAGCTCCTTGGTCCAATACTTTGGAAGTCCTCCTGACTTTGCCCAATGCTTCCATCTAGAATCCACAGGTAAGTCTTGATTGAAAGAATATTTCCCCGTAAGAATTCCTCCGGCCAGAGGACTAGCAGCAGTAAATACAATATCATTCTCTTGGCAAAATTTAATCGTATCTAGGCTTTCTTGAGATAAAGTCGCAAGACTAAACAGATTTTGCACAAAACTTGGTTTTGGAAAATTATTTTCTTCACAAGTTAAAAATATCTTTTGTAGATCACTAACACTAACATGGCATACACCATAGCTACGAATTTTTCCTTCATTAATGCTTCTATCAAAACCAGATATCGTATTCTCATAAGGAGTTTTACCATCCCAGCTATGAACCCAATATATATCAAAGTAATCTGTTCCTACTTGTTGAAGAGATTTATCGACTCCTTCGATAACAGCTTCTCCAGTTAATTCTTCACTTGAGATCTTTGACCCAATTAAGATTGATTCTCTTGCGATCGAACTCTCTTTTAACCATTTTCCAATGTATTTTTCACAATCCCCGTAGCGAGTTGCTGAATCAAGATAATTTATTCCATATTCTTGGGTTGCAATATCGAGCATTTGAATAAATTCATTTGGTTCGACCCAGACAGTATTATCTTTTTCAAGAACAATTGCTCCAAGCCCGATTGGACTTATTTCATTTAGCTTAAGCATAGCCATTTACTCCAATTTATTAATTTTTTTAATTATATGAGTTAAGATAGTAATTATAAAATATAATTGTAAGTATTTACCTATGATTAAAATCTTATTTGAGTAGAATTATTATTTATTATGCTCGTACACAGCTGATTGACTTTCCAGCACCTCTTTTGCCTGGAAATACTTTGGACTTATTCATTCCTTTTATTGGGACGCAGATATAATAAAAAACTTTCCTGCCACCGAGTTCAAGTTTTTGATATATGCTAGGATAAGCATCTCGTATTAAATTTCCTCCTTTCACTTTAGGAGGAGGTCCCATATTTACAATATCAGCTATATTATCCTCATTGGATGCCATCGGAGATTCAGGATTTTTCTCTAATGCGAATTGAATATTCTCATCTAATAAACCATCTTCACAATGGCAGGAAAATAGGCTCAACGCTTCTTTTAAATTTTTAGTGCCTAAGCAGTACACCGGCTCTTTGATCTTTTCTTTGGAGTAAGTATATAATCCCAAGAAAGAGTTCTCTTTATATCTTGTATGTTTATAGGAGATACAAAATTCATCTGGTTCCACCGCGGATATCTTGCAAATTGATATGATAAAAATAAATTGAAGAATGATATATTTCAAAATTACTCCTATTTATTATAAATACCAGGTGTATCTATGATTTCCATTATTTTTTCATATTTTGGAAGTAAGATAGTTTATCTATATTATCATCATTTAAGTTTTTATGGCTTTCTAAATATAAATCTTTCAAGCTCTAATTCTTTATTTAATTTTACCTTAAATTTATTTCAAACTAGGATGAATTAGAAAAATAAACATTTAAGGTAGATTATCACAACCAAATGGAGCTACTTTGAAAAAAATTATATACATATTATCATTGTTTTCGTTTTCTGCATATTCTCAGGGATCTAACTTCTTAGACTATGATGAGTTTTATAACCTAGATCTCGAATTTAGTTCAGTTGTTGATTTCTTTAACCAAGCAAGTATTGATTCAAAAAAAGAAAAACAACAGATTAAAAAAGAAAATATTAAATACCCTTTAACTATAAGATACCCGTATGCGACTAATTTTCAACCTTTAGCTAATAATAAATTTATCAGTGCTAAGATTAGAAGCACGGCTATTTATATAAATAAAACGAAAGGTAATAAAATTGTAAATGGATTTGATGGTAGTTTATTTGAAAAAACAAGAAACCACGTTTACGTTACACCCTTTAAGTCTGATTATAACAAAAATTGTATTGCGGAAGCATGTGAAGTTGATGGTCAAAAAATTATAGAGAAAGTCTACTATATCGACTTAGTGGATAGCCAAAATATAGTTTACAAAGCTGTGATTATTTTAATGAACCAAGAAATATTAGCAAATAATAATGTAAGTGATATAGAAGATTACTTTGATGGTTTCTATATCGCTGATGCCTATGATTGTGGTTTTACCTTTTGTGAGGTGTATAAAGGATATTCATTCCTAGCGATTAATGGATCAAATAGCCTTTTAAGAATGAAAGATTCAAAAGATAGAGAAGTAAGTGACTTTAAATTTGGTTTTTTAGTCTATAAAGAAACCGACACTGAAAATGCTGTTTGGGTTGATGCAACTTTATAAAATTTTAAGACTTAATTGTTAATATACTGACACTCATTATATTTAAATAAAAAAAAGATCTATTAAATTAAAAGTTAGGTGCTCAATGATAGAGGATATGACTCAGAAAGAATTGAAAGAGCTAGCAAGTCAACTTCGTTGTCCTTCAGGGAGATATGGAGATGAAATAGCTTCGGCCATGGAGGACACGAACTCAATGATGGTAAAGACCACAATATCTCAGCTAGGAGATATTGATGGGAAAACTCTTTTAGAACTTGGACCAGGTAATGGTTATCATTTAAAAAGGTTATTGGAAAAGTCTAAGAAAATGTTTACGGTTGATATTTCTAAGCTTATGAAGAAAAAAATTGATGAAAAATATCATACTCAAATTAATGAGGGAAAGTTAATAAGCATTCTAGGGAATGGTGAAAGAATATCGATACCTAAAAATACCATTGATAAGGGATTTTCTATAAATACAATTTATTTTTGGAAGAATCCTAAAGACTACTTAAATGAAATCGCCCAGTGTTTTAAGGATGGTGGTGAGTTCTTTTTAGCGTATGCTCATAAGCGCTATATAGAAAAACTACCATTTGTTAAGTTTGGTTTTGAGCTTTATAACGAAGAGAAAATTATCAAACTTTGCGAAGAGACTCCATTCTCTGTTGCTGAACAAAAAGTTATTCCTGAAACTGTTAAATCAGCATCAGGAGAGATCATTAACAGAGACTTTGTAGTATCAAAACTAGTCGTTAAACAATAAATTTAAAATTTTCTTAGCTTTATTTTTCGATTATTGCAGTGATACCCATACCACCAGCAGTACAGATCGAAATAAGTCCTCGGCCTTGTCCTTTCTCATGAATAAGTTTAGCCAGATTAGTTAAAATTCTTGTTCCTGTTGCTGCAAATGGATGTCCAAGCGCAAGAGATCCACCCTTAACATTTAGTTTTGCCATATCTATTTCACCTAAAGGTGCTTCAATCCCGAGTTTTTCTCTGCAAAAAGATTCAGACTTCCAAGCTTCAAGCGTACAGAGAACTTGAGCAGCAAAGGCTTCATGGATTTCATAAAAATCAAATTCTTGAAGTGTGATTCCTGCTTGCTTTAATAATTTTGGTACTGCATAAGCTGGTGCCATCAGTAAACCTTCATCATTTACATAATTTACCGCTGCAGATTGAGCAAAAGTTAAGTAGGCCATAACTTCTAGATTATTTTCTTTGGCATAATCCTCACTGCATAGAAAAGCGCAACTGGCCCCATCGGTTAAGGGAGATGAGTTGCCTGCAGTAAGTGTTCCGTTTCCAGATTTTCGATCAAAAGCCGGAGAGAGTTTGGCCAATTTTTCCATGGATGTTTGCCTAATAGTTCCATCTTTTTTTGCCCCCTTAAATTCAACCACCAAATCATTATGCCAGTTCGAATCATAGGATTGAGCAGCTTTGTTTTGAGAATTAAAGGCGAGCTGATCTTGACTCTCACGCGAAACTTTCCAGGTCTTTGCCATTTCTTCACAGCTCTCTCCCATACTTTTACCTGTTCGAGGTTCTTTTATGGCAGGAAGCTTGGGAACTAACTCTCGAGGGCTAAAACCTTTAAGGCTCAGTAGCTTTTGCATTGGAGTCTTAGCGGCAGCAATTTTAAGTAAACGATCTGAAAATGATTTTTTAAACTCTATAGGGACATCAGAGTTGGTATCTATCCCACCTGCGATACCGCATTCGATTTGTCCAAGTGCAATTTTATTTGCAATAATAACTGCAGCTTCAAGAGAAGTACCGCAAGCCTTTTGTATATCTGTTGCTGGAGTATGAGGTGATAAGGCTGAATCCATTACCACTTCTCGGGCAAGAGCAAAGTCATAAGCATGTTTGTTAACAGCACCTAAAACAACTTCTCCAACTTCTTTACCTTCAAGGTTTAATTCTCTCACCAGTGAGTCCATGGCAGGTTTCATTAATTTACTTAAAGGGATCCCCATGTATTTAGTGCTTGAACGCATAAACGGGATTCGTTTTCCTTTAATAATACAAACTTTCATAGCTTTCTCCTCTGCCAATATCCTAGATTGTGAATTATGCTTATATCAAATATTATTTAATTTGGCATATCCCTTTTTTCAAATTCATAGTCATAATTGTTAAATCAGTGCTATGTTTTTAATTCAAAGAATTAGACTTAATACAAACCAAAATTAAATAGAGTGAATTATGATTGAAGCAATTACTCAAACTGAAGCGAGAAAATTGTTTATACATGGACAGGCCCTTAATAAAACGACTCATTCTGCCTACGATGTTCTCTTGAACCTTGGGTATGTTCAAATTGATACCATTTCTGTGGTTGAACGTTCTCATCATCACGTATTTTGGTCGAGATTTCCAAAGTACAAAAAAAGTGATCTAGAAGGCTTAATAAATTCGAGAAAGGCATTTGAGTATTGGGCTCATGCAGCAGCCTATTTACCAATGAAAGATTATAGGTACTCTCTTTTTTTAAAAGAGCGTTTTAAAAATATTGATGGCTCAAGCTGGTGGCCTCGAGATAAAAAGGTCATGAAGCATGTTTTAAAAAGGATTCAACAGGAAGGTCCCTTATTATCGAGAGACTTTAAACAGGAGAGTTCAAAGAAAAATGGTTGGTGGGATTGGAAGCCGGCTAAAAAAGCTTTGGAGAGACTTTTCATGGAAGGGGAGCTTGAAATAACCCGGCGTGAGGGCTTTCAAAAGGTTTTTGATTTATCTAGGAGAGTCATTCCTAAAAATATTAGTCTTAAAGTTCCTAGTAAAGAAGAGTATTGCCGTTATATGATTGATAGAACTCTTAAGCATCATACCTTCGCCTCGGAGCTTGAGATGTCATATCTTCATAAAAGTGACCTTAAAAAAATAGTGAATAAAGAAGTCAAAAATTTGGTGGAGGATAAGAAATTAGTAGAACTTAATATCTCTGGATTAGATAATACTTATTATATTTATATAGAGAATTTGGAATTGAAACCAAAAATAACCTCAAGGCTTCAAATACTTTCACCTTTTGACAATATGGTGATTCAGAGAAAGAAACTTTTAGATATTTTTAATTTTGATTATCAAATTGAGTGTTATGTTCCAGCTAAAAAGCGTAAATATGGCTACTTCACACTACCTGTTCTGGTTGATCAAAAATTTATTGCACGTATTGACTGCAAAGTGAATCGGAAAGATAAAAGCTTAGTTGTCATTTCATATAATTGGGAAAAGATTGAATATAAACTAAAATACTTAGAAAAATTAAAATCAAAGATTAATTCATTCTCAAGGTTCAATGGATGTAATGAAGTTATTTATCCAAGTTAATATATCATTGTTTTAAATTAATCTTATGTTATAATAGGTATAGGTTTTTTGAAGATGCCTATCCGCAAAAGAGTATCTCACTTCATTAGATAATTATTAATAAATCTTTCTTAATTGCTAAAGCGGATAAAGAGCAATTTTTTAAGGAGATTTATATGTCATCTCGGTTAGAATCAATTCGTATCAAGGCTAAATTGCTTCAAAAAGCTAAATGAAAGCTTGGGAAAGAAATCAAATTAAAGGACTCTTATAATATTCTTGCTCGTTCGGCAGGATATGAAAATTGGAATTCGTACAAAAAAGTTATTGAATCGAGCTCATTTATTACTAATTTCAAATCTGGATCAACCTTAAATTTATGGTTTAGAGATTATTCGGAAGCCAAAGAATACTTAAACCAAAATGGTGGTTTGCTTGTTCCAATGGAAAAGGATTATATAATCATTAAAACAGAAGAGATATCGACCTTGGGAATTTCAGCTGATGATCCCGATTTATTAGAAATTGGAAATGATTTTGTTAAACCTAGAAGTGAGGCTGCATTGATGCGTTTAATGAATAAGATTAAAGATAAGTGAATTCTCCATTCGTAACTATTTTTAGCTTTCCAAGAAAAAAAGTGAGATTTAGTTATTGATTCTCAACAATAGATTATTTGACGTGTCACTCTGGAGTTGCTAGTTTTTTATCCATGAAAAAACCATTTTTAAATATCGATGAAATTACCGAGTTTGAGCAAAGCTCAAATGGAAAATACGAAGAAAAATATGCTCCCATAAGCCCTTTAATAGGAGCGGAAAAACTGGGATATAGTTTAAGTATCGTTCCTCCAGGAAAAAGAGTTTGTCCATTTCATAATCATCAAGTCAATGAAGAAATGTTCCTTATTCTCGAAGGCGAGGGCACTTTACGCTTTGGAAATAAAGAATACCAAATCAAGAAACATGATATTATTGCCTGCCCTCCAGGAGGAAAAGAGGTTGCCCATCAAATAATAAATACTAGCAATAGTGATTTAAAATATTTGTGTCTTAGTACAAATAAGCCCGTAGAAATATGTGAATACCCTGATTCAAATAAGGTATTGGCCATGGTTGGTGAACAGGGTAATAGGAAATTTCGATATATGGTAAAAGCTGATCAAGATGTTGACTACCTCGATGGTGAACTAGAGTAATTCTGAAATAATATAGATTGAATAATATATCGCTTGTCATAAAGTTAATAAAAATAAGATGAGTTTATTATTTTAACTTTAAAATTTGTATAAAAAATACAAAAACAAATCAGACACACTTAAGCATAGTTAAAAAGTGACATTTTTTTAGAGAATGAACAGGAGGGATGATTAAATCGTTGCATCGTTTTTTCTATTAAGTATAAAACTTTTTAAATTCTAATAAATAAAAGGAATATAAAATGAAGCCAATTAATCAAAATATTGTATTTTCATTAATGATTCTAGTGTGTTTTTCAAGCTCAGCTGCTTTTGCCCAAATCGAAGTCTGGAGCTACTCAGATTGCTGGAGTACATTTAGTTCCGATGAAAATACATTTATTGATAAGAAAAACTACAACTACGATATAGCAGTAATACGAAATGTAATTGGTTTCGAAGATGATATTTCTGCTAGGAGTGTTAGGTTAAGCATGAATGACTTTGTCTACACTGCTGGAATTTCATTTAATTATACAGAAACTTTTACCAATAAAAATATTGAAGGTAATTATGAGTGGGCCAGATATAGTCGGAATGAAATAAATGCTTATGGAATGTTTCCTGAATCTGCTAAACTTGATACTTTTGTTTATGAGGAACTTGATCATGACAAAAACTTTAAACTATCTAAGGATTCTCGAATCGTTATTTCAAGGCATTCACAAATTGATTTAGAATCGAATACTTCAGATTATTATTCAATTCGCGCTTATTCATCAGTTGGAGAAAATACTTCTATTTCAGTTTGGAAGTTAAAAAATGGTGAATGGTATTTTAGAACACAACGGTCTTGCAAAGTTCAATGGGGTGGATTTGGCGAAGAGAGAAAATACTTTGATGAATATATTGACCCTAACCATGGTCGAGTTGGATTAATTGTAAATTTACTTCCTCTTACCAATGACCAAATTGAATTTCTTCAACGGTATGTACCGTCAATTGGAAAATAAAATTCATTATCCTGCAATTCGAAGAGAATTTATATTGTATAACTTCGCTTTACTGATATTTTAATAAATATTCATTGAAATCATTACTTGATATTTGCTTAAATAATTTTTCACTTAATTTTTGATCTAACTTATTATTCAAACAATGTGTGATCAATCGATCTTCAGGAGTATCATGAATACATTCGATAAAATCCTGTGCCAGGATATAATAATTTGAGTAAGGTTCGAAATATTTATTAGATTGAATTATACTTTCTACTATCTCTATAGCCAATTGATTGAAATCTTCAGAGAAACCAAATGAATATAAATGTAATTTTTCATAAAAATTAAATAATTTTGAAAATGATAAATCTTGTGTAAATTGCATTACTTTACTTTGGATATTATTTCTATTTTGGTTGAATTGATATTCCATGAAAAATAAATATTTAAGTTCAGTTTCAGTAATATTATTTTTTTGAATTGAGACCCCTGAACTAAAATATTGCCATTGATTTTCTTCGTTATCATTAATTGTTCTTAGACAGACCGTAACAGTTGGATTTGATAAATGGACTAACCGATGAATAAACTGATCACCTGATATTATTTCGTATGTGTTATTTGAGGAAAGCAATTGGGCGTCAGCTAAATCTAGTTCCGAGAGATATATATCTTTAAAATCATGGTCAACTCGACTTACTTTAAAAGTTTCATGAATTGAGTGGCCAGAGAATAGTTTAAAAGCACCTGAGAAGCTATGATCATGGATGGAGGTATCATTATCTTGCCAAAAATAAATATCTACCACAAATTCACCATTATTAAAAATGGTTATAGGAGGCTGCCCAAATAGATTATAAAGATTAACTTGTTTCGGCAGTTTATTTTTTAGTATTAAGTCTGTAATTTGGCTTTCCAATGAATTTAAATCAGACTGAAAATCGATAGATTCAAGTTTCTCAAAAGATACTTTTGAAAAGTCTTTTTGATTATAATTGTTTTCGATTTCGGAGGCGATGCTTAATAGTTTTTCAATCATTTATAATTGCCATTTAGTTGTTTAAATTTAATATAAACCATAAGGTGAGATTCCGTTAAAACTGTAAAATTAAAAAAGTTAAATTAAGTATCATTGCCAGTCCTGGGATGATTAAGTTTAATATTTTTTTCTTTTGATTTCTCATTTCGATCAAGAGTAGTGATAGATTCACAAAAGAAAAAACGATGATGATAGTGAAACTGGTATATTCTGCAAGACTTTGAATGTTAATAAAAAGAGCTAGAATAAGAACTATAGTCATGACAAATGAGGTGGCATTTCGGGGGACTTGAGACTTTTCAGATACTTTTGCAAGCCAAGTTAAGCTCTTAAGTGGGTACCTAAGGCCATATAGTATCCTCGATGACATAATTATTTGCGCTAGTACGCCATTAAATATTGCAAAAAGGCTTATGATAGAAATAATTCTTGGGCTTCCTCCAAGCTGAGCAAACATATCAGCAACTGGGGCTTTACTTTCAATTAAAGTACTTGGTTCAAATACCGAGATGGCAGAGATTGCGACCCAAATGTAAAGAACTGTTGAGACAGCTATTGAAATAAATATGGCCAAGGTAAGTGATTTTCCAGGATTCTTTGTTTCTTCAGCAAGATTAACAATGTCCTCAAAACCAATATAGGCATAAAAAGCGATAAAGGCTCCAGAGACTATAGGTGTAAAGTGACTTGTTTTAATATTGAATAACATTTCCTGAAGTTTATCAGAATTTTCAATAATATTTGGTGTTGCCATTGAGCAAATAAGAATTAGTCCTAGAACCTCTATGATTGTACCGATGGTCACGAAGATAACTGATTGTTTTACTCCAATCATGGCAAGAGTAAATCCTAAGGTTGCACTTGCTATAATTCCAATCCAGATAGGAATTGGAATAAAGATTTGCAGATATCCAGCAAAGCCGTTCAGAAGAGTGGCACAAGAAATTATTCCACTGAGGGCGACTAAGAAGCCAATGATTAAAGAAAGTGAGGTTTTACCTGTTCCTTGATAAACGTATTCTGCTTCTCCAGCACTTTTAGGGTAGAGTTGAGTTAATCGGGTGTAAGAGTAACCGGTCAATATAGCTAAAATTGCTGATATAAAAAATGAAATTGGTGCATGAATGCCAGCAACTCCCACTATTTTTCCAATGAGCGCATAAATTCCTGCTCCAAGGATAGTGCCTATTCCATATAATGAAACTAATGCTGGACCGAGAACTCGTTTAAGTGGCATGACAAAATAGTATCTTAATATAATTAAATTGTTAATAATGCTTTTTATGTATCTTTTTAATTAAAAACTAATTGTCTTTACTGAAAATGGAATTTGCTATTGTATTAAGTACCTTAATCTTTAAATTAATGTCATTTGACTATATCTTATTCATTATATGAATTACTAATTGAACAATCATCTACTTTTTACAAAATTTATTTATTCATTTGTATTAAAATTTATTCACGATACATGGTGAATATTCCTTAGCAACTAGGAGACTGTATGAAAGTTTTATTTTTCCTCATATTCTCATCTTTAATTCTTCCAAATTTATTATTGGCCGATAAAAGTTTTACTAAAAACTTAGATATTGACTCTATTAACTGGACAGTAAATAAGAATCCTTGGGCATATCAAGAGAGTGAAAGTAGAAATAGGTTTTTATCACTTGATCAATTTCAAAGTGAATATGTAAAGAATGATAATTTGGAAACAGGAATTATTCGATGCTCAGTTTCTCGACTGAAAAATCCAAACAATAAAAAAGCTGCTTGGGTTGAGTTAAATTTCAATAGAGGCTTATTGGCGATTAAATTTTATAAAGATAAAGAAATTTATTACGGACAATTTAATAAAGTTTATAAGTATTCAACAGATCGAGGATATTGGCCTCAACTTGGAAGAAGACAAAATGTAAACTCAAATGTTTTCGTTGCCTACGCATATACCGTTTCAAATGAAAAGTATTTAAGGTTTATTGGATCTTTTCTCGGTGTTCAAAATATTAGTAATGAAGATTTTGATAAAATAAAAGCAAATGACATGGATTATACAATCGTAACCGAGAAATCCACTTCTACTGTTTCTACGAATTTAAATTATTGTAAGCATATTTAAAAATCTTCAATAGTTTATTTCTAATCTTATTCTTTAGTAACAAAAATTTGTAGATTAGAGATATTTTAGATTCTTAATAGGAAGAGGCTTTTTCTAAGTTTATTCTCTATTTTATTCAAGAAAATATGCAAATATACCGATTGTCTCTGTGATGATTGGAAAAATTTCTATCTTTTTATTTATTCTTATTATTTCTTCTGATGGAATAACCAATCCGATGAGGATGCCAATTCAAATTTATTCATCTGAAGATCTTGTAAATTACCTAAAACGATCACAATCACGTTTAACTGAAATTGCAGACATCGAGGAGTATGTTGCCTTAGCAATTACCTTTGATGATTATGGGTCCAACCATTGTCATGTTATAGGGAAAACTGGATATCCATTTACGAGCTCTGATCAATCTTTTAACGATGCTATGGTTAAGAGTAAGTGTGGTGAAAACCCAAAAAAAGAGCTCACACTTGAGTATTTGAGAAATTGTAACTTTGCAATAGAGAACACTCGAACTTTTCTTGATAATAGAGAAAAAAAGTGTATGTCGACAAACGTAGAAGATAGAAGATTATATGATCCAACGACGGGACGGGGGACATGGGGGACATGGATTAATGATTCAACCGGAGCTTCAGGAAGTAAATTTTGGGGACAAGACAATTCAATCACTGATGATGGCGATCAATCAGGAACAAGCAATGATGGACTATAAATCCACTATCTGATGTGCCCGAATATGGAAAAGAATTTTTATCAAAGATTTGCCAGCTTTTTTATTTAAGTGATCTAATAATTCTGAAATCGAAAAATTTATACATTTAGTATCAACAAGAGAATATTTCTATATACTAAAGGTAACCCTATGAAAGAAAACACGAATAATTTAGACAATGAGAAATTTGATTTAAAAGCGGAAAATTCATGTGCTTCATCGCACAAACCTAGGATCTTGATTCTCTATGGCTCACTTAGAATTCGTTCGTACTCAAGGCTTTTGGCCGAAGAAGCAGGGAGAGTTCTTCAATTAATGGGAGCAGAAGTTAAGTTTTTTAATCCTGAAGGGCTTCCTGTTTTTGATCATGAACGTTCTGTCGAGCATGAAAAGGTATTGGAGCTTAGGGAGTTAAGTCTGTGGTCTGAGGGACAAGTATGGTCGTCACCCGAGCTTCATGGAAATATGTCTGGACTGTTAAAGACGCAAATTGATTGGATTCCTTTATCTTTGGGAGCTGTACGCCCAAGCCAGGGCAGAACTTTGGCCGTGATGCAGGTTAGTGGTGGCTCTCAAAGCTTTAACGCCGTTAATAATATGAGGATTCTTGGTAGATGGATGCGCATGATAACGATCCCAAACCAATCTTCCGTAGCAAAAGCATATCAAGAGTTCAATGAGGATGGGATGATGAAAGACTCAGCATTTAGAGATAGAGTGGTAGATGTGATGGAAGAACTTTTGCGCTTTACTTATTTGACCCGTGATCATGCTAAATTTTTGGTAAATCGATACAGTGAGAGGAAGAATTCCCAAAATCAGGCCATAGAGGCCATGAATAAATCAGATACTAAATAAAAGCATTATTATCTTTAAGATTGTTTAAGCTCCATATTTCAGCCTTTTTGAGCCCATTTGTAATTAGTGAATCCACAGACTTCAAAAAGAGGTTTGTTGAAATAGGGAAATAGCGTATGGAATGCTATTCCAATACCTTTATTGAGATGATTTTTACAGAGTCTTATTAATTTCAATTGATTTTTGATGAATTCACTTTAAATGTAATACAGTTATTAAAATTTATGGTGCTTGTTTAGTAGAAAATAAGAGATTATTTACTCTGTTTGGGTTGATCAACCTGTCGGGAAATATCGAAACAAACAAAAATTCACCCTTTTTTATGAAAAAAGTGATTGAAGGAATAAATAATATAAGGTATTTAGTGGCAATAGAGTCGTATTTTTGTAAACTAAACGACAGATGTAGGAAGTATACATTATAAAGATAAACTGAAAATATTTTTGAATTTTTAATGGACTTTTTATATCAACAGATACAAAAATATATAATTCAAAAAATTAATTTTAAGAAAATAAAATTAGGAGAACTTATGGCAACTGGTAAAGTTAAATTTTTTAATGATGAAAAAGGTTTTGGATTTATAACACCTGATGATGGTGGAAAAGACGTTTTCGTTCATACTTCAAATGTAGATGGTGGAACTCTCAATGAGAATGACTCTGTTGAATATGAAGTTGGACAAGGTCAAAAAGGTCCTCAAGCTGAAAGAGTAAAAAGAGTATAAGACTTCTTTAGAATTCTTTAACGCTTTAAAAAATTAAGTTAATGATATCGCGGGTTCTTCTGGACTCGCGCTATTGGAAAAACTGCTAGAACACTTCTTTTTATTGAGTTAATAAGCTCTAATTGCTAGAGCAGACTTGACTTTATAATTGAGAAATGTTCTTTCCAATTCAATAGTACGTTAAATCTTTGTAGGACTTTCTACATGTAGACTGCTCAAGCAAGGCTTTATTAAGAAATATTACAACTTCTAAATCTTTTAGCAACCTTCTTTTATTTACATCAAATGGTTTTGAGCATAAAGCTAAGTTTCGTTTATATTAATAAACGAAATTTTGATTCCTGTTAAGAAACTTTATGTATGCACTAGCTTCACAAGATTATTCGTGTTACGAGTCGATTTTTTTTGCATTAGCTTAAAGCAATCATGATTTGACACTATCAAAACAGATATAGCGATAGAATAGTAAAGCTCTGGATGTATATATTTATTGCAAATAACCCCAGAAAATTAAACTTGAAATAGAAAGAACACCAAAACCAGTCATTAGATAAACAATGGCCGTCACCCCACCTGAGATTATCGTAATTATCCCAAGAATAGTAAAAAATATTTTTGAGAGAGCAAAGACTACTATTAAGAACCTTGCAAAGAGTATTCGACTTTCATTTATTTGAGCTGATTTTTGATGAGTTTTTTTAATAAAATGAAAATTAGAATTGTATGCGAGAATGCAGATTAAATAAGTCCATTTTGAGGCCCCCAACCTGGATTTTTTAGGATCGCTCTCCCTACAGCTGCTAATGAAAGTGATTTATTATTTAATGATTTATTAATATAACCGGATGTTTCTATTCCTCCAACTCCAATGACAGGTATAGAGATTTCTTTTTGTATAATTCTAGCGTTTTCTACGAGGTATCCCTCTCCAGTTTTATTCCTAGGCCGCCTCCAGCCACCAATACCAGATGAAACATTTATTAGAGAGACTCCTTTTGTTTCTAGTTCTTTTGAGATCCATATCATATCAACTTGGCTTAAACCATCATCGAAATGATCTTCGCCTGGAATACGAATTGAAAGAAGGATATTTGGATGATTGAGTTTGATTTGCTCAACAATATTAAAGAGAATTCTTGCCCTCTTTTTTAGGGTTCCACCAAAATCATCCGATCGTTTGTTAGTAATAGGGGACAACCATTGATTCAGTCCATACCCATGAGCTGCGTGTAATTCAATAATATCAAAACCTGCAGCTATGGCCATATTGGCTGACTCCACAAATGATTTAATGATTAACTCTATATCATTTAGATCTGCTTCTCTTGGTTTCTCTAATGTCTCAACTTTTGAGGGAATAATAATAGAACTTGGACCAATCAAGTTCCCACTGGTTAATTCATAAGTTGATTTTGCTCCCCCATGAACTAATTGAATTGCACTAAGCGAACCTGAGTCTTTAATTATCTTTGCAATGCTTCTAACGGCCTCAGTATGTTCTTTAGTGTAAAGACCTAATTGGTTCGGCTCACTTTTTCCAAATGGATGAACATAGGTATACTCAACCATAATTAATCCAGCTTTCGATGTTGTCAGCCTTTTGTAATGGTCAAATGTTTTTTGAGTTGCTCTTCCATTATCATCCGCAGTGCCCGATGCCATGGGTGGGACGACGACTCTATTTTTTAGAATGGTGGTTTTGTTTAATATACATGAGTTTAATAAAGTTTTCATTTTGTCTCCATCGCTGTTTGAGAACGTACTATCAGTATCTATTTCCATCCATGCATAAAAGATGCATATTTATTTCTTATTTTGAAATGGTTTTAAATTTTTGAAATTAATTTTAAGATTAAGTGAAATTTTTTTCATATTCATTACTATGATGGTGATAGTTGGGTTTTGATCGGAATTGATTAATCATCACTATAATATCAGCTAGTTAGATACAGTTGTTTTTTTTAAAGGCAGGACTTTATATGACAACAGAGTCATATCAACTGTATCCTATCAACATGAAAGATACTTTACTTGATCAATATAAGAAGCAGTGGAAATGGAAAAACTGGAGCTCTCTTTATGATTTATTGCCTAATATTTCTGACTCTATAGTGTACGACATTGGATGTGCCCACGGAGATCACTCTGAGATATTATCCAATCGAGGAGCAACTGTAATTGGCTTGGATGATAATCAAGACCTTTTGAATTATGCTGAACAAAGAAACATATCAAGGGCTTCATTCCTCAATTGTGATATTGGAGAAATCGATAAAATAAATTTAACTTTAGGAGATGGAGCTTGGATGAGCTTTGTCGCAGCTTATTTTACCGATTTTAAAAATCAATTAGACAAAATTTCTAATATATTAAAACCTGGGGGATGGATTGCTGTTACTGAAGTGGATCGTTTCTTGGATCATTCACCTCTGAGTGAGAAGTATCAAAAGAGAATTATAGAATTCTATAATCACATGTATCAAAATGAAATTTATGATTTCAATAGTGGTTCAAAACTTAAGAACGATTTAATTGAATCAAATTATGAAATTCATAGAGAAGCGTTTTTAGAGGATGATGAGCTTTCTCATCAAGGAGCATGTTCATCTGAAGTGGTTGAAGCTTGGAAAAATCGTCTAGCTCGAATGGGTGGTTTTCAAAAGTTTTTAGGAAGTGAGTATCCTGACTTTGAAAATAATTTTATAAATGGCCTTCTCGATCTTGATCATTGTTCAAGCTGTAAAGTATATTTTTATTTGGCCATAAAAAGATAGGCAAAATCCAATGTCTAATAATATCATTATATTATGAGAAAAAGTTCAGAGGATTATTTAAGCGAAGTTGCCGAAGACTTAGTGGATTTTTTTGTACCAATAGCCACAAAAAGAGTTCTCATACTAATCTCAATTGCTCTATCATTTCTTGCTTTAGCCGCTTACTTAGGAGCTAATTTCAGAAAAGAACCTTATGTTCCTGGTTTTATGATTGGTACTATTTTCTTTCTGTTTTATCGAAGAGATTTTTATATTAAAAAATTTAAAAATTATTTGTTAGATAATAATATTTTTATGATTAAAGCAAAAGGTAGAGAGCTATCTTCAACTCGAAGATACTATTCTTTTGTAAATGCATTTGATGTAAATGGCAATGAGTGGAAAAACTTAAAATGTATTCAAAGTTTAAAATTCTATGAAATTGAAAAAGAACAGGTTTGTGGTTATATAGTCATTGTTGAACCGTTCAAGGAAGCTCTTTTTATAAATGCTGATCTCATGCAAAAAATAAATAAAATTTCAAATAAGATTAAATTTATGCCTCAAAATAGGGTTCCTGTTTATAAGGATAACTCTAAGATAAATAAAATTCTCTTTAAGTTTTATATTATCATTTTTATCTTCACGATCATTGTTTTCATCGTAGGAAATGTTTACCAATTTATAACAGAGAATCCTTAAATTCACTTTGTCCATATATTTACTTAATGCGGTATTTTTCGTTTTTTTAAAGACTAGCTTTTCGAAATTGAATATGTCCGAAAATGGCTAGTCTGATTCCCGGAATTGAGTTAAAGTTCAAGTATGAATGACGATGTATTTTATAAAGCCATGCTTTCTCGAGACTATCGATTTGATGGTAAATTCTTTATTGGAGTGAAGACTACCGGGATTTATTGCCGTCCTATTTGTCCAGCGAGGCCAAAAAGAAAGAATATAACATTTTACTTAAGTGCAAATGAAGCTGAAGGTCATGGTTTTCGCCCATGTATGCGCTGTCGGCCTGAGTGTGCACCTTTGTCCCCTGCCTGGATAGGTAAATCAGCAGTAGTTCAACGAGCTTTAAGAATAATTTCTAATGATGGAACATTTTCTTATTCTGAAGATGAATTTGCAGAAAAATTTGGAATGACGGCAAGACATCTAAGACGTTTATTTAAAGATGAAGTAGGGCAGACTCCTAAACAAATTGCAATTAATAACCGATTAAACTTTTCACGAAAACTAATTTCTGAATCAAATTTAAAAATAACTATCATCGCGATGACGGCCGGGTATTCTTCCATTAGAAGATTCAATGATGATTTTAAAAAAAGGTTCTTAAAGAGCCCGAGGGAGTTTAGGAGAAGTAAATCAATGGATGAGTCTTGCGGTATTACTTTCTCATTATCTTATAGGCCACCATTTAACTGGCAAGAAATATTAAATTACTATCGCGTACACAATATAGCCTATGTGGAAACAGTGACAAAAGATAGTTACGAAAGAGTATTTAAATCGAATCAAGAATTGGGGTATATACGAGTTAAAAATAATGAATTTAAATCGCGGCTAGATTTTCAAGTTTTAATCGAGGATACTTCTGAGCTTTTAAAAATTTCTCAAAAACTTAGAAATATGTTCGATCTAGATTCAGACCCTATCGTTATCGCAAATTGTTTCGAATCTAATGAGTTTCTAGATAAACTTTGGAATAAATTCCCCGGATTAAGAATTGCAAGAGGATGGGATCCATTTGAACAATCAATTTGTACTATCCTTGGTCAACTCGTTTCTTTGAAACAGGCTCGAAGTTTAATTAAGCAATTAGTTGAATCCTATGGGGAAACTGTTGTTAACCCTCTTAATGGAGAAGAAGTTAAACTTTTTCCAACACCTAAAATTCTCTCCACCGCGAAATTAAGTTCGGTTAAAACAACTGAGAAAAGAAGGAAGACAATTCGCGATTTTTCCAAAAAAATACTAAATAAAACTATTATTCTTAGTTCCGATCAGGATTATTATTATATTCAAGATCAACTATTAAAAATTGATGGTATCGGACCGTGGACTGCTAAATATATTTTACTTCGTGCCCTTGGTGATCCTGATGTATTCCCAGGTTCTGATTTAATCTTAAAGCGGGCAATGGAAAAACATAAAAATTTGGATCTTAATATCCTTAGACCTTGGCGATCATATGCTGCTATTTATTTATGGATGAATTATGCAAAATCACTTTCAAAGAAAAAGGTAAAGAAGAAATGAAGTATTACTTAATAATGAAAACCCCAGTAGGTGAGTTGACTTTATTTGCAAGCGACACAGGTGTAGCATCTTTATTATGGGAAAATTTTGATACTAAGAAAATTATAAAAAGATATAACTCTGAAATGGTAGAGCATGATATTTTGCTTCAAGCAAAAAGTGAATTAAAAAAATATTTTGCGGGAAACCTAAAAAATTTTAAAATCCCACTGGATTTAGAAGGAACGCCTTTTCAATTAAAGGTATGGCAAGAGCTTAAAAAGATCCCCTATGGAAAGACTATGAGCTATAAGGAACTAGCTACAAAAGTAGGGAATCCAAATGCTAGTCGGGCCGTGGGTGGAGCTAATGGAAAGAATCCAGTCGGTGTAATTATACCATGTCATCGAGTTATTGGTGCTTCTGGGAAGTTGACTGGTTTTGCGGGTGGAGTTGTTGTGAAATCTAAACTTTTAAAAATTGAAAAGAAATATATTACTCTGTCGAACGATTCAAGAGAAAGTGAATGAGATGCCTCTATTGTCCTAACTTAAGCAACTGCTGATGTTATTTCGAAAAAATTTAATATTGAATCAAAGTATAATCTTCCATGATTATTTAAAGATTATTGTCCTCCGGACGAAGGAATTATGTTTCTTGATGAATTGCTTTTATTTAAGCTTGCAGGTCTTCGATTATTAATTTTATTTTTAAGATTACCTCCTGGTGGTGCTATTAAACCTTCAAAAGGAGATCCACAAGGTAATCCATCATCTTCAATGACAACTGATCCTGAAATTAATGTAGTGTCTTCAGTTACATTATAGAATTCAGTTAACTCGCTATTTGCTTTGACTATCGATGGATATAATTGGCTGTAAAGTAAATCGGATTGGGTGGAGAGAAAGTGTGGGGTTAGTGGAATATTCTCACCAACATTTCCAATTGCTTCTACTGCAACACATAGACCATGAGCATTTTGAGGATAATTAAAATTGGCAATATTCCCTATTTGAATATTTCCTAACCTGATTCCTGCAGCAAAGCCAAGATAATTATTTTGTGCAGTTCCCGCACCAAATAAGTATCGATCATTTAAATTTGGTGTATTTTGGAACCACCAGTTACTGTATTTTTTTAAAGCTGCTAAATAGGGGAAATATGACTGGTGACTTGTGTATTCAGGGTAGCCAAATGGATTATTCCCTTCGTCGATAACTTCCCATGAATCTAGTACGTCTAACTTCTGTGGGTCTATCTCAAATCCGATAGTGTAATGAACTAAACGTGTGTTGATAAAATTAATGGGTATATAAGCTGGGCAATTTTTTCGAATTTTTGCTATTGGAGCTGCAAAACATGGTTTTTCTAAGTCTCCTTGAAATGGACATTGATCAGAGTTTTCATTTACTATTTTAATATTTATATCGGGACAAAAAAACTCTTGTTGCTCAGAGTTTTCAATATTTACAGGTTCAGGTATTTGAGCGATTGCCGTATTGAAAGCAAATAGTATGAGTAAAAATAAATATTTCATGAGACCTCCAAACTTAAGAATTAAAATTAAAAGTTTTAATAATTATAATTTGAATTGATGGTTTAATTTAAAATGTACCTAGTGATTTGTTTATTTTCAGCCACTTAGGCCATTGTTAAATTAAAGTTTATCATTCATTATGATTAATAAAATTGCAAAATCAAAATATTAAAATTAAGTTTCTTATAATATTAAGGCTTTAATTGTTAGCCAGATTCTTTTTATTTCTATTTGAATTTATGTAAAAGGTTCTCCATTTGAAAAGGAATCTTTGACTTAATCTGAATAAGGCCACAATATGGGTTACCATCCGAACATGCTTTATTTACAGTGACCTGCTGGTGTTTGGATTAAGCCGGTGACTCTAAATAAATGGATAAAGTATGTCTAATTTTCAGCAATTAAATTTGCCACCTCAAATTTTAAAATCAATTACAAAAAAAGGTTATGAAACTCCAACTCCGATTCAATCTCAAGCTATTCCAGCATTAATGGAAGGTAGTGATCTATTGGGTATTGCTCAAACTGGAACAGGAAAGACGGCCGCATTTGCCTGGCCTATTTTGACTAGGCTTAATAAGGATAAACAAGTTACGCGTTCAAAAAATGTGAGAACCTTGATCTTAACTCCCACGCGTGAACTTGCTTCACAGATTAATACCAACTTTCGAACTTATAGCGAAGGTATGGGGGTTTTTAGCGGTGTTATTTTTGGAGGAGTTGGAAAAAAAGGTCAAATTACGATGATGTCAAAAGGTTGTGACATATTAATTGCAACACCTGGACGTCTCTTAGATTTGATGAATGATGGTTTTATTAAATTTGATCAGCTGGAAGTTTTTGTTCTGGATGAAGCGGATCGAATGCTTGATATGGGTTTTATCCACGATATTAAAAGAATTATTGCAAAGCTGCCTAAAGAAAAACAAACAATGCTTTTCTCTGCAACTATGCCAAAAGCGATAACATCTTTGGTTAATACACTTTTAAAGAATCCTAAACGAGTTGAAGTGACTCCTGAGTCCTCAACAGTTGAAAAAATTGATCAAAAAATCTATATGGTTGACCAAGTAAATAAACTAAGACTTTTGAAAGATTTACTTAAAAATGATGAAATAAAAAGCGCGCTAGTTTTTACCAGAACAAAGCATGGAGCGGACCGAGTGGTTAAAGAATTAACTAAAGTTAATATTAAATCTGCTGCAATTCATGGAAATAAATCTCAAGCTGCAAGAGAGCGTTCATTAAAGATTTTTAAAGAAGGAACGATTCGAGTTTTAGTTGCTACAGATATTGCTGCGAGAGGAATTGATATTGATCGAGTTACTCACGTGTTTAATTATAATCTTCCCGAAGATGCTGAGAGCTATGTTCACCGAATCGGTCGAACGGCCAGAGCGGGAAGAGAAGGGGTTTCAATTTCATTTTGTGAAGCTACGGAAGTTAAATTTTTAAAGAATGTTGAGAAATTTATTAAATATAATATTCCAGTAGAAGAAGATCATGAATACCATGTTGTTCATACTAAGGAAGAGATTGAAGCGGAAGAAAAAAGAAAGTTAGAACACAAAGCTAAGAGACTTGAAATGAGAAAGAGTTCTAGACCAAAGACGAGAAATTCACAAAATGCTCGCTCGGGTTCTATTAAGACAAAAGCTAAAGCAAAGGCGAAAAGCTCAAGTCAAGGATCTGCTAAAAGTGGTACAACAAGAAAGAAAAGCAGCACCAAGAATAATCGAACGAGAACAAATCGAAATAGAAAATAGTTATGGCCCTTAGAAAAATTTGGATTGATGCAGATGCTTGCCCAAAAAGCGTGAAGGAAGTTATCTTTCAAGTATCTGGCCGGTTAAAGATTCAAGTAACTCTGGTCGCAAACAGTTATATGCATATCCCACAAAGCCCTTATATAGATATCATTAAAGTGGATAAAGGGGCGGATGTCGCAGATTTTTTCATCGTAGAGAATTGTGATGTTGATGACTTAATTATCACTGCTGATATACCTCTGGCAAAACTTATCGTCGATAAAGGAACCACTGCCATAAATCCTCGCGGAGAAGTTTACACTGAAGAGAATATTAGTGAGAGGCTTTCAATGAGAGACTTCATGACTGAGTTGAGAGACTCTGGCATGGTGACTGGAGGACCGGCTCCTCTAGGACAAAAAGACAAAATTGCTTTCACAAACTCATTGAATAAGATAATAACACAAATGATGAAACCTTAATTCTGTAATTTATTTTAAATTTAAACTATTAGCAAATTTCGTTGTAATACTTTTGCGGCCTCAAATATCGAGGTATCCTCTTGAATGGTTATGAGGTTTTTATTCTCTTTTAAGTCTAAAATAGTTCTAACGCTCATAAAGATTGCCCTCATTTAATCATAAAATTTTAATTGTTTACTAGGATACTCTGTTTATTTTAAAGAGGAAAACTAAATTAATTGAGTATTAGTAAGTATTTAAATTATTGCTGATTAAGTCTTAAAAGAACGTCTACTTATTAAATTAAATATGATTAGGTAAATACTTCTCTACAACCTAGTATCCTTCTAACAAAAACTTTTTACTCCGATAAGCTAAACAGTTGAATATAGATTCAATTTAAACTGAGAAATTTTAGTTAAACTTTTTGATAACGAGTTGGATATTGAGTAAAAGATTTTATCCATTTATTATTATGATCTTGGTCATTTTTAAAATTTCCTCATGTGGAAAAAGAAAAAATGGTAGCGTAAATGTCAACGATGTTTCAGAGAGTTCTGGAAATTTTAATAATTCAGGATCAACCAGTACCAATCAAGATAGCACAAGTGCGATAACTGAATTAAATAATTTAATAAGCTGGAACTTATTTGAAAGTGGTGCCTTTTCAAATTCTTTAGTTAAGGATTATGTGACCAGCGAGAGAAGATCTATTCAGCCTGGGAAGTGTTATCTATTTGATGGAACGGATGATTATATTGATATGTCCAGCATAGGCTCTCTTAGTACGGCATTTACTTATTCAATTTGGGTGAAAGGTGATGGATTTATTCTTGGAAGGATGAATGGAGCTGATTATTTAAGAATTGAACCAAGTGGTAGAATACAATTTCGTGCAAATAGCGGAGCAGTTTTTACTCCAACTGGAGATGCCTCGATTACTGATTGGGTTCATATTGCTGTAACGAGAAATTCATCAGGAAATACTAAAATTTATTATAATGGTGTTGAAAAAACGATGTGGAACGGATCGATTTACACCACAGGGGGATTATCTTTACCAGGAAACTCAGACTTAGATTATATTGGAAAAGAGTCTTCTGATTACTATGGTGGAAAAGTTAGAGAGTTTATAGTTTATGATAGTGAATTAACTTCTTCAGAAGTTTTAGATTTATATGAGGATAGGATAAAAGATGGAGCTATTCTTCATTTTAAATCTGATGAAAGTGCAGGATCTATTTCTTATGACTCATCCGGAAATAATAATCATGGATCTATTACTAATGCTGATTTAAGTACATTTCATAATGTAGACACTGGAATAAAAAAGAGTTATCAAAATGATGTTGGTTATAAAAATCATACACTATTCTATGATACGAATGAGGATATAACCTTAATAGATGGCTCCCCTTTCACGGGAATAACAAATGCAACAATTGAGTTTAAAGTAGTCATTAGCGATGATACCATTGGTGTTTGTGTGAGCAATGAT
The DNA here is from genome assembly GCA_028101965.1 of Bacteriovoracaceae bacterium. Lineage (GTDB taxonomy): Bacteria > Bdellovibrionota > Bacteriovoracia > Bacteriovoracales > Bacteriovoracaceae > JAOHMI01. The sequence goes on along the minus strand of JAOHMI010000007.1, from coordinate 7,728 downwards.
GCAATTGGCGGTTTTGCTATCGGTACCTATGAAGATAATGGTGTTTCCGATTCATTTACAAACGTAGGTAGCCCAGCTGTTTATGTGGATAATGTTTTAATAGGTGACACAAGAGATGATTTATATACTGCTCTATCTGACGGAGAAGAGCATTTAGTTAAATATGTGGGCCTTGATTTAACCTCCATGTCGGGTTTAGGTTTAAATACCTTCAAGGGTTCTTTTATTTTAGATAATATCATTTTAAGTAATGTTAAATTGGATCTGACCTCTGATGGTTCCTATGATCATCATTGGCAAGGATTTGGTATTAGTGATTGGGATGATACCATTGGGAATTGGGATGCAATTTCAGTTAACGCTTTAGATATTCTTATTCCAAGAGACGAATCAAATACATCCGTTGATATTTTAGGGAATACTCTTCAATACTCAAGTCGAGTTAAATATGATTTTAATTTAGTGAATTCAAATGCGTTAACTTTTGATGGTGTTGACGACTATGTGCAATTATCTGATGCGTTAGGGTCTCCAGCTTCGTACTCAGTGAGTTTTAAATTTAAAACAAATACAAGTAGTGCTAATATTATCTTTAGCGCGAATGATGGGGGAAGCGATGGATTTAGTGCTTTGGTAAGAGCAACTGGAGAGGTTGGTATAAAGCATAATTCATCAAATCATAGCACTTCGGGAACCTACAATGATAATACTTGGTATCAATTCGAAGCCTCCTGGGATGGCAGTAATATAGTTATGACTGTATTAGATACGGATGGAAATGAAATTGAAGAGGTGACTGTTGCCGAATCATCAAGTCTTAATATCACTACTAGTAGCAGACTTGGTGAATACTCAGCTTCTACGCCCATATATCCATATTTAGGAAGTTTGGTAAACTTTAAGCTTACTATTGATGGTGATACTCATTATCAATACCCTCTGGCGGAAGGTTCTGGTTCAACTATCTTTGATATATCTGGGAATGAGTTTCATGGAACACTTACTAATTTCACTTTGTCTAATGCATGGGGGACTACTCAAAATAATTATCATTATAATTTAAAAAATGGCTTTACAAGCGAATACGAAGTTTACAGTAGCGACTTTAGTTCAGGTACTGATAGCTGGGTTTTAGTCCTTTCTGGTGGCTCTATCGATGGAAACATCGATAGCATTAATGGAGAAGACGATGTGGCAAGATTTACCTTAGGCGGAGGCTCTAATTGGCATGTTTCACAACATACTACTACTTCCTTTTTAATTAGCGGTGTCAACTATAAGGTAACTGGTAAGGTCTATATACCAAGCGGTCAAACAATTAATGGAGTCGCCTTTGCTTATGCCAATGGAACTGTTATGACTGATGGGGATCATTATAATATAGAAGGGGATTGGTATGAATTCGAGAATTTATTTACCGCTCCAGCTGACACTGATTTTCGAATAATCCCTTATACTAATACTTCAGCACCAGTGGATGCCGATGGTGATGTGTATTATTTTAAAGATATTAAAATAACTAATACAGATGTACGAGTTCCCGCTCTTTCTGATAATTCTTCTAGTGCTGCTGGAACAAGTATTTCAAATCCATCAGGCAATTGGCATAACGATGCTGAAACAGAGTTGAATGCGCCAAATGCACCAGCGATGCATGTGGCAAATGATAATGAAGGCAATGATTTTCTATTTGATAATTCAGATAATGTTATAGACTTATCTTATTCCTCTTTTGTTGATGACATTAATAATACCCATTACTTTTTTAGTGACACTAGCGAAACGAATCAAGTTAAAAACTTACTAATCTTTGACTCTGAAAAGAGTGGGAGTGATCTTGGGGAAATTCAAAATTATTTGAATCATTGAGAAGTTTAAATTAAACAGTTTTCAAAAAAAAATTAACCAATTGTTATTAGACATTGTCAGTTGCTACTGAGTAATGAGGATCTTCTTCAATATTAACCTCAATCATAGCACTTGCTCGATCAAGGAGTCGGCGACAGTCTTGACTTAAGTGACGCAATCGAACTTTCTTACCGATCTTAGCATAACGTTGAGTAAGCTTTTGAACCGCCTCAATACCACTATGATCTGAAATTCGTGACTCAGCAAAATCCACAATGATCTCATCTGGATCATCTTTTGGAGTAAATTTGTCTTGGAAAACTGCTGTCGAGGCGAAGAATAATGGTCCCCAAATTTCATAAAGTTTAGATCCATTGGGAAGGTCGGTTTTTCGCGCACGAATTCGAATTGCACTTTGCCAGGCAAAAACTAAGGCTGAAACGATCACCCCAGCGATTACTGCGATGGCAAGATCAAATACAACTGTTAATCCTGATACGAGAATTAGAACAATAGAATCTGATTTAGGCATTTTGGATAGATATTGAAAGCTAGTCCATTCAAAAGTTCCTACACAAACCATAAACATAACACCGACAAGTGCAGCTACGGGAACTATGGCGATGAGACTTGAGCCATAAAGGATAAAGGCCAATAAACAAATGGCAGCAGTAATACCAGAGAGTCTTCCACGAGCACCACTCGAAATATTAATAATACTTTGACCAATCATAGCACAGCCACCCATACCACCAAAAAATCCAGTGACGATATTGGCGGCACCCTGAGCAACACATTCTCTGTTACTATTTCCTCGAGTTTCAGTTATTTCATCTATTAGAGTTAAAGTAAGAAGAGATTCTATAAGCCCAATACCGGCTAAAATTAAAGAATAGGGAAATATAATTTTTAGCGTTTCCCAACTATAGGGGACATCAGGGAAATTGAATATTGGTAGTCCACCCTTGATACTTGCCAAGTCCCCAACTGATTTTGTTGGTATATCAAAAAGTATAGCAAGGCCTGTGATGGTTAGAATAGCTGCTAGAGAGGAGGGAAAAGATTTAGTGAGTTTTGGTAGTAAGACTATAATTGCCATAGTTAATGCAATTAGGCTGAGCATAATAGCTAGGCTTGTTAGATCGAGCCATTCACCAGTTATTGGAGATTTAAATTGCCCAAGTTGGGCCAAAAAAATGACAATGGCAAGGCCATTTACAAAGCCTAAAATGACAGCTTCAGGAACTAATCGAATAAATTTTCCAAGCTTCAGCAGTCCCATAAGCACTTGCAGAATACCCATAAGAATAACGGCACTGAATAAGTATTGAACTCCATGATTAGCAACTAGACTTACCATAACAACCGCAAGAGCACCTGTAGCACCTGAGATCATACCAGGTCTTCCACCAAAAATAGATGTGATTAAACAAATCATAAAAGCGGCGTAAAGACCAACCAGTGGCTCAACTCCCGCAACAAAGGCAAAGGCAACAGCTTCTGGAACCAGGGCTAGAGCTACTGTTAAACCAGAAAGTATTTCGATTTTAAAATTCGATTGCTTAAATCGTTGGAAGATTGGCATTTAATAGTCCTTACTAATTTTGGGAAACGTATTGAATACACTAGATCAGAATTAACTCCTAAAGGTTTATTAGTTATTGATGGAATAGTGAAGATTTTTCTTGATTTTAAAGAAGGCGAAATATTTACTTAATTGCGCAAAAGCTATTAAAAGCAAAAATATTGGGCTATATTTCTCTCAATTAAAAATGGCTAAATTGATGGAGGAATCATGAAAAAAATTGGAATAGTTGGGCTGGTGTTAATAGTGGTTGCTGGAGCGGGCCTATGGTTATCTGGTAAAGAGACAAGAGTTGTGACAACTGAAATTGAGATTTCTGCGTCTCCTGATGAAGTGTGGATGGTCCTCGCTAATATTGAAGGATGGAAGGATTGGAGTCCAATAATAAAAGATTCCAAGGGAAATGCTGCTCTAGAAGAAAAGCTAATTATAACGATGTCTGGCCATAATGGAAAAGAAGGGAAAGCAGGTCAAACCTATGAACCAGTTATAACCAATTTTGAAGAATCCAAAAATATCACTTGGACTGCAAATATGATGGCCGATTTTATTATGACCAATGGAAAAGTATTAGAACTTGAAGAAACCAGTACTGGAACTAAGTTAGTTCACAAAGAAACCTTTAGTGGAATGATGGTTCCATTAATGTGGGGAATGGTGGAGCAAAATGTTCCTAAGATGCTAGACTCCATGAATGAAGCATTAAAGAATGTAGTCGAGGATAATTAAATTATTATTGATTTGTTAAGAAGACGAGAAATAATTCAATGATTTTGATGCTTATTTATCTTTATAGACAAGCTTTTTTTTTCTTGCCCTAACAATTCCTCTTTTAGAAATTTAGTCGATCTTGAGGCATCTCTCTCTTCATAATTAAAAATCCCTGCTGAACAAATTTATTCAAATTTAATTATAGTTTACTCTTTTAAAGTGTTGAAGAAACTTATGCTTTCAGGTTTGAGGCTTCCTCTTTATTTGAATTTAACTAACCGGGTGACAATAGTGGTGATAGCTTGTAAGTGATCAAAATGATTAAAAATTAAAATAGATAAGTACTTGAAGATTCAATCTTCACCACTAGAGTCACCCGGTTAATTAGTTATTAACCTGAAACTATTAAAGATCAATATTTAAGTCTTGACTTAATTAAGTAATTACTTAATAATGGGTTTTATGAACCAGTTCGCTGCTTTAGCAGATAATACACGAAAAGAAATTATAGAACTTCTCTGCAAGCAGGGAGAAATGACGGCCACGGATATTTCAAATAATTTCAAGATAAGTAAGCCGGCGGTTTCTCAACATTTAAAAGTTTTAAAAGAGTTCAGATTGGTAAAAGTTAAAAAAGAGGCTCAAAGGAGACTCTACTCTGTTCATTCTGAAGGTCTCGGTGAGGTTAAAGAGTGGGCTGAAAGCATGACTGATTTTTGGAATTCAAAATTAAACGCACTAGATAATTTTTTAACTCAAAAAGGAGTAGATAATGAGTGATAAAATTCAATTAACTAAAATATTCCCTGTGTCCTCTGAGATGGTATACGATGCTTGGCTAAATGTAGAATCTATCAAAAAATGGATGTGTCCAGGAGAGGGTATAACCGTTCCAAATCCTATTATAGATGCTCAAGTTGGTGGTAAGTTTCAATTTGATATGTCCGTTGGAGAAAGCACGCTTCCACATTTTGGAGAGTACAAAATTTTAGACCGGGCTAAGAAAATTCAATTTACATGGAATTCTTTTAATACAGATAATAAAGACTCTCTGGTTACAATTTCGATTGAGTCGTTGAGTGATAAATCATGTGAGCTAACCTTAATGCACGAATTATTACCGCATGAAGGATCGATTAAAGATCATACAAGTGGTTGGACGAGAATTTTAGAATGTTTAAGTAAAGAGTGTCACATCTGAAATGAGTTTGTAGATGCCCTTAGTTTAAAAGAATATTTCTAATCAATGAATTGTCTAAAATCATTTCATTAGGTTTAAATCATGTAAAATTTTCAAGTTGTTTAATTTATTAATTTAAAATCTACGAAAAAATGACTTTCAAATTATTATAATTGTATGACACAGACTCTTGGTAAGCGATCTATTATTATAATCTTTTTAGCTTATACTTCTTTTAATCTTTTAGGTAATGATTATAAAAAAGCTGGTCCTCATTCTATATTTAAAGATGTAAAAGCTGTTAAGGAAGAAAATTTTTTTTTAACTGGAGTATATATTAAGGACGATAAATTTAGAGTAGAGACATCGGATGTTCCATTTGATTATATCAAAATATTAAAACAGCAACATAATTTCGAAAAATTTTATGGGCAATCTGTTTTTGAAGCTACTCCTGGGCATGGCGGAAAACGCGCCACCGCTTTTTATCTAGGAACTAATCTCGTTATAACTAATAAGCATGTTTTTGGATATCAAGATAACTGTGGCAGATTTAAAATCAAGTCTAAAGACGATGATGAATTCCTGTGCCGGAAAGTTGAATATTGTGATGATTTAGAGGATTTTTGTATTATTGATATGCATAATAGTACTGATGATAAGAATTTAAGTAATAAGTTTACACCGTTTATTTTATCAGACTTCTTTCAAGCTGCTTATGATGGAATTACAATAATTGGGAATGCTATGCATATGGGACTTCAAGGCGCATTTCAAAATAATGCTGCGATTCTTCTCAAGAAGAATATTATTTTTCATGGGGTCCAAACTTATGGAGGAAACTCAGGTTCTCCTTTATTAAATGATATAGGGAGAGTCATAGGAATTCATTTTGCCTCAAGTGAAGTTGATGACAAAGTTGGTGAGTTGTTAAACACCTACATGGAAGATCGTAGTGGGAATAAAATTATTAATGATTCTATGCACTCAGTGTTAGTCTCGAAGTATGTTGCCGGAAAAGCAGTAAGTTCAATTTATATATTGAATTCTCTTGTTACTTTTATAATGAATAATAAAGAGTATGAATTTGCAGAAAAGATATTAACATTAAATTTAGTCAATTTACTTTGTGAAGACTATAACATTCAGGAGTTGGAAACAAGGAGATTGATAAAGGAAGAGTTAGTTCACATAAATGAAGGTAAGTATGTATTCACTAGTTTTGCCGACCTTAAAAATAGGATAATTTCAAAAGCAAATAAACAAAAATAAAAAAATTATTATTAGATAGATAAGTTCTCCACTTTGACTTATTTTCTGCTATAATTTGGTTTTCGTGTTTATTATATAGTTGAAATCAAAATCTTGGAGTTGTTTTGGCAAAGTGTAAATATTGTAACGATGAAATTACATGGATAAAAGATGGTCGGAAGAGTCAGCCAATTGATGGCGATGGAGCTCTTCATAGATGTGAACAAATGCTTAACTCAATAAAAAGCTTTAAGAAACTAGATCGCTCTTCTCTAAGCCCCGAAGAAATCGCAAAGTATGAAAATCAAATTAACAAAAAGAAATAAATTTATTCTCTTTAAGTATTTTATGCTCTTTGATTAGTAGGAATTAATTATGATAAACGGTTCTTGTTTGTGTGGAGAAGTTAAGTTTAAAATTCGTCTTCCTTTTATTGGAATAAATAATTGTTATTGCTCACGATGCCGAAAAGCTAGTGGCTCAGCCTTTGGAACATTCCTACATACCACCACAGATCTATTTGAATTGATTAGCGGTGAAGAAAGTATTAACAATTACAAACCAAAAGATGGGGATAAAAGACCATTTTGTCTTAAATGCGGTTGCCGTGTTCCTTCGGTAATCAAAGAAGAGAATCATGTTATCGTACCTGCTGGTTGCTTGGATGATGATATGGATTCATATCCTTTGGCTTCAATCTATACTGATTCAAAGACATCTTGGTCTAATTTAGATGAATCGATTCCCTGTTTTCCTCAAGGAGCTCCAGAAGGTTTCTGGCAGTCCGCTATTGATAATTTCGAAAAACAAATAAATTAGAGCATATACTTTTAATATTATAAAATAAAAGGTTAAATATTATTTATTAACCTCTTATAATAGGAAGAGAAATGATTCTATATCCTTGCTTCGCTCTTTTTCTGCTAACTCTATTTGTTCTCATTGTTCTTAAACAGAGAAGATTGGCCAATCCCAAAAACGTTACAAGTATTGAAAATGCAAATAGGAACGTAATTAATTTACATGAAACTCCAATTCATTTTCTAGCGGTTTCTCTCTTTGCTTTTATCAAAATTCCAAATGATTTAATTTTTGTTTATTTAGCTTGGGGATTTGTGTTTGCCAGAGTAGTTCATACAATGATTCAATTATT
>JAOHMI010000069.1 GCA_028101965.1 Bacteriovoracaceae bacterium | reverse complement strand
GTATTAATAATAAGAAATTGTCTTTTGTATCGATAGTGATTTTTTCTTTAATGATTTCCAGTTGTCGAAAAAAATCAATAAGCCAAGAAAAAGTGCAAGAAAAAGACCAAATCACTGAATCCTTGCGTAAAGCTTCAAGTAACTCTGAAGATAGAAAAGAAAGTCGAAATGAAGATAATTGGAATGGGGGAGCAGGGACTCTTAATCCAGATCCTGATAATTCAGTGTATCCAAATGTAACCGTAACAAATTCAATTTTTCTTACTCATTATGTAAAAAAATTAGAAATTCAAATTAATGGCACTAATGATGATATTGAAATTCCTGAAGGGCAAGAAATTGATTTTGATTCATCTGATCTTGAAATGATTGAAGATGGAGATATTCAAACCGTAGGTCTTCGTTTTAATGATATTCAATTAAATAATGAATCATCAGGAATTCTTGGTTTGATGATTTATCAAGCTTATATACAGTTTACTGCAAGAAAAAATACATCTGGTTCTTGTCCACTTCAGTTTCGAATAGAGAATGCTTCCAACAGTGAAGAGTTCACCACTGCAAATGAATTTGATAATCGAAATTGGTCAGATCAGGGTGTTTCCTATTGGGAACCCAAACATTGGCTTGCAGATCAAAGAGGGTACGCTCAACGAATTGCGGTTAACAAAATTATTTTGCAAAATATTATGTCACAAACAGATTGGGAATCAGGAAATTCTTTAAGTTACAAAATTTCAGGCCTCACTAGTTGCATACGGAAAGCTTATTCATTCGATCAAGACTCTGATCCTGGTTTAAATCTTTCTCCGAAATTAGTCATCTATTATTTAAAACCTCATACCGCCGAAAGTATGATTACCCATGCTCCTAATATTCAACCACCCTTTAACCGTGAGTATCTCTGGGATAATAACCCTGAACACCTATTAGCGGACTTTGATAACGGTTCTTATCATGAGTATAAAAATATTGAAGAGTGCGGTCCCGACAATCATCAATTTCTACAGGAATCAAATCCAAAACCCAGAAGCTATCTTCGACTAATTTTAAATAGAGATGAGTGTATCGTAGCTGGTTCCCAAAGAACTGAACTTTCTAAGTCATTTTTTGGCCCTATGTCTATTGAAGGCAACGCTCAGAATATTTCTTCATCATTTATGCAAGTGGTTGATTTACGCTTTCCTGATCTTCAGCAACCTGATGAAGATCCCTATATCTTTTTTCAGTATCATGGGACTCGTGATGAAGATATGGGAGAGGAATCCAGACCGCCTAATGTAAGTGCTTCTGTTGTTAATAATAAATTAGCGGTAAAAGTGAGATGGGATCCGAACCCTTTCACTCCGCCTGACGGGTCCACCATTCAGAAATCAGAGACACATGATATTTTGAATATTGATTACGGAAATTGGCATACCTGGAGCTTCTTTGTTCACTGGTCTTATACGAGCAGCGGAGTTGTTCAAATTTGGAGAGACGGTGTCTTAATTTATGAACGTGTTGGACCTAATGCTTACAATGATCAACTAGGCCCTTATAGTAAAATTGGTATTTATAATTATCGCTGGGAGCAAGAGTGTTGGGATAACCCAGACACATGGGATGATTGTGATGGTTTGAATCCTCAACAAATTAATCAAAGAAGAATTGATATTGATGATTCACAAATCTTTCAGCTGAAATAAGCCTTTTCTATAGATATACTTTTCTTAAATTTAGACTACTTGCGGCGGTGCGCGAGAATTTTTTATCTACCCCTTCTTACATCTTTGGCCACACTCGAAACCCTATTATAGGATTCCTTCCGTCAACACAATTTAGGAGAAATGGGGAGTATTAAAAATGGGAAGAGGAATCCGGCGGCTTGTGCTTTTTGGATTATCGATCATTTGTTTTTCATCAATGGCGAGTAAAGAGGTATTAATTTCTTCTACTTTTCCCATTGATTATAAAATCAATGGTTCTGATGTCTATTCACCAGAGATGAAGCAATACATTTCTAATTACATTAAGCAAATCTCTCAGCAATTAGAAATCTATTCGGCCAATATCAATTTGAGAGAAGATTTAGATTTTATTTTACCAGGTGAAAACCGAGTAAAAATTAATTTAAAAAATATTAAATCCATGAAAGGAAGCGTCTCATTACCGGATTCTTCTTTATGCTCATTTAATTATATAGATGAAGTGAAGGATTGTTTAATAAGTTTTTATCAAAATAAATAAGTTAAGAAATAACTGGCCTTCCTTGGCCAATTATTTCAATGGCCGATTTTAAAGTTGAATCGGTCGATAAATATCTTTTAGTCCAATGTATCTTTTATCAAATTCAAAGGGAGTTGTTTTAAACCATAAAAAGTCTGGTCTATCTTTACTTCGCCAAGTACCGCCAATTATTTTTCCAGATTTGCTCAGCTCTAAGACGTAGTTATAGGTCTTAGTGGTTTTTTCATTATGAACAGTTCCAAAAACTGGTTTCCATGTTTGGAAATCTTTAAAGTCGTCATCTGGTGCGCCTGGAACTTCTTGTAGTTCATCCGCATAAGTCATTTTCATTTCGATGACTGCCTTTGTGTATACGCCTTTTTTTCGTGCTTTTTTTGAAGCTTGATATTGTTCTTTAATTATATATTCATATCCAACAACTGGCTGATTCCAAACTTCTTTATAACGATCAACGTCTGCTATAAATCCTTTCTTCTGAATTCCAATCATATTTGTTAGTGCCAAGTGGAAACTAGCAGGATGGACATCTTTACAATCCCCTTTAAGTTTCCATTTCCCATAACAACGCCTTCCAATTTGTTTACCTTTTCCATTGTAGCCATAAGCAAAATAGTGAGAGAGAAGCGCTTTCACATCTGAGGATCCAAAACCAAGAGTGATACCATCTGCATTGGTTAAATTAACAGGGGCCGGCTCGATTAGATTAAGAGCAGCTTGTGCCCATCCATGACAAATGCCTGCCCAATCTCGCTTGGCACTTTTTATAGTTGTTCTCCAAACTCTTTTAACTGTTGGATAATTGTATTGACCCATAAAAATATCATACTTTTCTGCGGGGCTAAGTTGGTTGAGTTCTTCTTGAGACATATTTCTCAGTTTCTCTAGATTATTAGTAGAGTATTTGAAATTATTAGGTGTGGGATGATTCCAGCGAAAGGCAATTCCTCCGGTTTCCGATGGCCAATAGGACCCAGACCAGCCATACCCTTGGCTTAAATTTAAGTCAGCCTTTTTTGGTAAATTATTTAAAAGTCGTTCAATATTTTTTCCAATTTTAGTCGGACTATTTGATCCATCCCATTTGTTTTGTGTGAATGCATGCGTAACCATGAGCGATAGAACTATCGATAGAACTGTTTTCATTTTCTCCCCCTAGAAAAAGTGAATAAATTTTAAAACCTTGAGTAGGGCTCTTATAGTTGATCAATACACTACAGTCAATCCAAGGCAATGGTAAATATTGATTCAAGTTAATTGAGAGAATTAATCAATTTAATGTTCGGTAAAGAAGAGAACTTAGGTATTAAATAACTCTCTTCTGTTCTAGGGTATATCGACTTAAAAATGCCAATTATTTTTCGCACTCTACGAATTCTTCAATTCTTTGCGAGCAAGCAAGTAGCTAAAATTATTCAAAATTCACCTAAGAGGAGTGTTAAGTCAGATAATTCTAAATAGATTTAACCATATTCTCGATAGGGAATATGAAGAGGTTTAATATGATTCAAAAATTGATATGCCAAGTACTTATTTTTAACTTTGTGTTTATGTTTCCCTTTATGCCAAATGCGGAAGCAAAGCCAGGAGCTAAAAATGCTGCTCTAGTCAAAATCGTCAAAGGAAAAGCATTCAAAGTTATTAATGGGAAACAATCACCCATAAAAAAGAAAGAATGGTTAAAGGAAGGAACTACTGTAAAGACAGAGGCAAAGAGTTTCGTACGATTAGTTTACACTGATAAGTCGACCATGAACGTTGGGCCTAAATCTGAAATGAAAATTGAACAGTTCGATAACAAAGAACCAGGAATGATTAATGTTATTAAAGGAAAAATTAGATCTAAAGTTTCCAAAGATTATTTAAAAATTGATAAGAAAAGATCAAAGCTTTTAGTACGTACACCTTCTGCCGTTATGGGTGTGCGGGGAACTGAGTTTGTGGTGTCATCAAACTTGATTACCAAAGGGGTTAATAAAGGGACATATGTTTCTTCAGTTGCTGTCGTCGAAGGTAATGTTATGGTGGCAAATCTGGATAAAAAAATGGCACGAAGAAAAAAGTTTAACCCTCGAATGGCCGATAAAATGATTAATAAAAAAGGTTTACCTACTACGGCTGGGAAAGCTTGTGTCGTTCAGAGAAATCCCAAAGCTAAAAAGCCTCAAGCAATGAAAGTTGTAACGATGTCTGCAGCTCAAGTAGATAGTATCGCTAAAAACTCAGTTACCGAAAAAGCTTCAGTTACTGATGAAAGTTCTACTGGTCAGGCAGGTAAAAAGAAAAAAATGAAGAAAGTTGCTTTGCCTCCTGGAATTAGCCAGGAAATTGCTGATAAAAAAGATGATTCCGCTGGTGGAGTAAGTTCATTGGAGAAGTCTGTTGGAAAAACTGCGGGTGTCGCTACTGAGCAAGTCAAAGATGCAGTTGAAAAGAAAATGCAGAGTGCTCCAGTCAATGAGATTAAGGCCGCTGATGGTACTATTCACGTTGCAGCACCAGTTACTCTTTTAGATTTAGACACTGGTGTAACACTACCACCATCAGAAACAGCAACAATAAACGAGATGGGAATGGTTGTCCACGACGACGCTGTCTCTTTTTCTGACACAGGTTCAGCACAGATTGCTGGAGATATCAAAATTGATCATAGCAGTGGTGCCATAGTAAAAGAAGTTGTTAATCAAAGTGGTCAAGTCACAACTGTTGAAATAGGTGATGCGAATGCCGACCCTGCAAAAATGAAAGAAGTTATGAAACAAGTAGAGCAAGGGGTCGCGGAAATGACCGTTGAAGCTGGAGCACCTCCTCCAGTAGAAGGCCCTGCACCGGCAAGTATTAATGGTGAACCAGGACCCAATGGAGAAATGGGACCTGATGGTCCTGGACCAGGTGGGCCAGAAGGAGCTGAAGTTGGACCAGATGGAACACAAGCTGGAGTTGAAGCTCCACCAGTAAATGACTTTTTAGATGCCACTTTTACCAATGGAGCGGGAGCTGGACAGGTTTTACTTGATAACTCTAGTCAGAATTTCATTGATAATCAAATTCAACAAAACAATGCACCACCGGCATCCACTGCGACTCCAGGAAGTACGAATGTAAGTATCACAGTTGAATAGTCTGAATAACTAGGCAGAAAGTGTAACATTTTCTCTTTATTTTAATATGTTAGAATGGTTCTTATAAATAATAATTTAATAAGGACCGTTCTATCAAAAAAGTTCTTTCTTTTTTCTTATTAGGAACACTCTGCTTCAGTTTGTTCGCTAAAACGGATAAATACACGAAACTTACTACTGTGATATTTAAGTATTATCAGGAAACAAACTATCCTGAAGCTCTAAGTAATATGGAGCGGATGGAAAGGGCGCTTAAAAAAGATAAAAAAACACCTAAAGCTAGAAGAGTTGAAATGCTAGGGCTTATTTTTTATTGGCGTGGCTTAATTAGTTCTAAGCTTCACGAATATCCAAATGCAATTGAAAACTTTGAAAAATCTATTCGTTTAAAATATAAGTCAGATGATATGTATTATGAATATGCTCAGGCTTTATACGCTCAAGAAGAGTTAAAGAAATCTCGACGAGCTTTTCGTGCATCTGTGAAAAATAAATACAAAATGGCCGTTTCACTTTATTACATGGCTTATTTGTCTCAAGTCTTAAAGGACTATAAAAAATCTGTTGCTTATTATTCTGCAATTGAGAGATTAGATGATAATGAAGAAAAATCTTCTGTTCTCCAAGCTGCCCGTATGCAAATTGGGGATATTTATTTAATGCAAGCCGAAAAACTTCCAAATGCTTTTCGGGCCGTGGATAAACATGTTATTCCACAATATGAAGAAGCTTGGAAATTCGATAAAACTTCTGATTTAGGTAAACAAATTAAAAAGAAGATAGAAGACTTACAAAGGAAGTATGAACTAGTATTATTTCGTATGAGAAATGGGCGTCCGACGCTTCGGCCGCCATACTTTTTACGATTAGTTCAAGCCTTTAACTACGATTCTAATATAAATGCAGTCACTGATGATCTTGTTGAAGACACAGATAATACTCTTGATACCTGGGCGAGTGCGACGACCTTTTTGGGGCGATATACTTTTTATGTTAAAGATGTTGTTTCTGTTGCTCCAGAAGCTCGATTAATTTATACAAAACATTTAACTGACGAGGACTACATCTATACTAATGATAACTATTCTGCCAATTTAGCAATAAGAAACACCTACGAGCATATGTTATTTGGCAAACAAGCCTCACTTCTATTTGATTTTGATAATACAAGAACGGTAAATGATACCGATGAGAATAGTGAAGCCGATAGAACTCTCGAGCTTAGTTCAACCACAAATACTTTCATGTTGGGTGAGAGATTCGTATACGGCAGCTTAGGGGAGACCGTTTTACGTTACAGATCTGGATCTACTGTTAATGAAAATTCAGAGGATTACTCCAACTCCGGATTTACTTGGGAGCAAGTATTCACTTTGTTTAGGAGCACTCTTTTAATTACCATGATTACAAAAGACCAGACTAGATATGAAGAAACCGATACTCTTGATACAGATGCAATGACTTATCGAGTAGATTTTATACCTCCAAGACTCTTTGGTTTTGCAACGGTTTCTTACGGCTTATCCATGACTAACACTGACTATATAAATGATGATGATAAAGGACCGCAGACAACCTTATCTCCCTCCCTTACTTTCACTCGAACAATAGGCTATGGAATTAGAGGAAATGTTACTTGGGGTCAAACGGTTGTTACTGACGCAGAAGAAGACGCTAATAACTACAATAAAACGACATATGGGTTTAATCTCGAATACGTCTTCTAACTTAAATAATTTCAGAAAGACTTCATCTTTGGCGTCGGCTGTGCGAATTTTTCATTCGACGTGCATTGAGCACGACTCATTCAAAATTAGCTTGCCTCCTAAAATCTAAAGCCTTTCTGAAATTATTTTCGAGAAATAGAATAATTATTTTATTAATGATTGGGACAAAGCTCGCTTTAATCTCTGGCGTCGGCTGTGCGAATTTTTCATTCGACGTGCATTGAGCGCGACTCATTCAAAATTAGCTTGCCTCCTAAAATCTAAAGCCTTTCTGAAATTATTTTTTAGGCAGAATAATGGGGAGGTAAAAAAAATTAAATAAAAAAAAAGGCCAATTAATAATAATTGACCCTTTATCAAAAAATTAAAATTTAATTCATCTTATAGATTTGAGTTAGCAAAATCCCAGTTAACCAGGCTCCAGAAAGCATTGATATAATCAGGACGTGCGTTTCTGTAATCTACATAGTAAGCATGCTCCCAAACATCAATGGTTAGAACAGACTTTGTTCCTTTTGCTAGAGGAGTATCAGCATTTGATGTATTAGTGATTTCTAATCCACCATTTGCATCAACTGTTAACCAAGTCCAACCAGAACCGAAGTTAGTGGCAGCTGATTTAGTGAATTCAGTTTTAAAAGTATCGAAGTCACCCCATTTCGCATTTATCGCATCAGCGATTTTTCCAGAAGGGTTTCCTCCACCATTTGGACTTAAACAGTTCCAATAAAAAGTGTGGTTCCAAACTTGTGCAGCATTATTGAAAACTCCTCCAGAAGATTTTTGAATAATTTCTTCGAGTGACATATTTTCAAATTCAGTTCCCTGAATACCTGCATTTAATTTTGTAACGTAAGCATTGTGATGCTTTCCATAGTGGTAATTAATAGTTTCTTCAGAGATGTGTGGATTAAGGGCCGTTTTTTCCCAGGGTAATTTTGGTAATTCATGCGCCATTTTTTACTCCTTTAATAGTAGTTTTATTGTGTAATTGTTTCATTCTCCAAAGATTTGAAATCTGGATGGAAAAATCAAGAATATGCATAATCGTAATGTGTTACAATTTTATTGTTACAACAAGCGTTATGTCCAAATTTTTTTCAATTTTACACAGTGAAATGTAATCTTTAATTGCGCTTTTAGAAGTGGGTATCTATTATATCGAATTAACTTTAAAATGAGCGTAACAACAGCAAGGAATCAGTATATGAACCGATTGCTAATTTTACTTAATACTTTGTTCATTCTCCTTTTGGTCTCCGCTTGTTCTACCAACTCCAAAAAGACCAAGACGAGCTCATTTGTCGACGAAGTTATTGTGCCTAGTCAAAAAGCACCTATATGGTATTTAAACCCTCAGGACAGCTGTCCGGAGTCCTATCTATGTGCGGCAGGCATTGGAGATAATCCTCAAGCCGCTGATATTTCTGCTAGAAATAACTTAGCGTTGTACTTTAAAGCTCAAGTTAAATCGAGTATGAGTTCTAAAAGATTCAACTCCAGTAGAAATAAGAAGGCCGAATCTCATTGGGAAAGTTACGGTAAGCAAATAAGTGAAGAAACTGATTTTATGCTGAAAAGAAGCTTCATGGACAAGCGACTTAAGGTAGACAAGAAACATTATTCTTACGTTATTCTAGACACTCTTCAATTAGGAAGAGAGTATAAAGAAAAAATTATTAAAATTGATAAAAAGATGTTGGG
>JAOHMI010000068.1 GCA_028101965.1 Bacteriovoracaceae bacterium | reverse complement strand
CTGTCATGCCACCTTAAGTCCAATAATAGATCTCAATTTCAAAGTTGTAAGAAGAGTTCTAAAAATAAAAAATTAACCCGACATGGAAAAAGAATTTTGCGGTTTCTAAAAAGATTCAAAAGAAAATATAGTAAAAAATTAATTAAAGGAAAGGATTCTTTCATTTATACTCGGCTAAATAAACTTTTCCGTTTATTGAAAGTAAAATCATTAGGACATAAAGTGTTATTCGATTTATTTCATTCTTCGAATATGATGAGTGTTATTGAAGTTTATGGGGTTTTGTCTAACTTGGGCACATCTAGCGATGAAACGGAAAATCGTGCTAGGAGAAGAAAAGTTAGAGTTTTTGGAGAGTTAAAACAAAACTTTGCTAGCCTAGACTACTTAGTCAATGAGGCAAACTTCGGTGGTCTCTTGCTGATGGGACTCGATGATTTCTATCGAAGCTTTTTTCATCCTTTTCGTAGGGGTGGGCTGCCTTATACCTCTGTTCATGAGTTTAACTGATTTGAGATTAGATAAACTGCGAATTTCTTCGTCGACTAGCTTTTCCAATTCACTCACGTACTAATTGTACGCTCGCTCCTTGGAAAAACAATTCTCCTAGAACTTCTTGTTTCTCTAAACTCAAATGTTTCTCAAAGATATAAACTGCGAATTTCGTCGTCGAATCTATTTTTTTCTTTCGGTTATTATCCATAGTATTGGTTTTCGTATATCGAAAACCAAATAAGCAGCATGTATGCTAGGCGAAGCCAGGTGCACTTACTTAAAGTAAGCTCCCTCTCTAAAAAAATGCTTCTTCTAGAACTTCTCGCTTTTTCAACTTCAAATAATGTATTGAAAAATAAACTGAGAATTTCGTCGTCTTAAGGATTGAATAATTTAAGTTAGTTGGTTCTTTGATTTTTATCAAACTCAATTAATTCTTTAGTTAGTGAAGAGCTTGCTTGTTCCAATAGCTTTACCATTAATTCTCTCGAAGTTCTATTAGAAGAAATAAAGATAAGTGCGTTTGATCGAAGATAGTTGAGATATGCTTGAGTTGGATTATTTATGGCAGCGGATGACTTGCTGTTTAGAACTGGAATATAATTTTTATTCTGTAACTCAGAGTAATCTGAAAGTGGCTTATCACCAGAGTGTTCGAGAAAATCTTCCATAGGTTGACCAGATATTTCTATTTCTGAAAAATATCTCTTTAAGGCATCTAAATAAGAATCCTCATTAAAAAAGCCCCGATTGAACATTAATTGAAAGGAAGCCCCTAGAAAGTTTGAAATGAGATCTTCGTAACTGTAAGTAGAGGTATTTTCCGGATCTTCTAATTCATAAAATTGTTCGTGAGCTTCACCGGCAAGTAGGGCATAATAAAACTTGAAATCCGATTTATTTGCAATCGTATTATCAGCTAGCAATTTTGCAATTCCACCAAAGTGCTTTAAATCGACCCAGCCCCAACGGAGTGAATAGAAGAAACGGCAAGACTCTGCTTCTTTTAATTCTTGAGCGTTATTAAAGTCAAAAAGAGAATTTTCTACAGTGCAAATAGATTCTTCTATAACTATATTTTCTGTAGTTATTCGATGTTCTGCAATTGATAAAGTTGTACTTATTATCAAAAGATTGAGTACGATTTTTTTTAGTATCATTTAATAATCTCTGGAAGTGTATTCACAAAGTTTAATTTAGTTCTCACTATTTTATAGAGAATGTTTGTAGGATAAGAAAAATTTATAAGCTGGTAAAAAATTGATCCAGGTCAACCATTTGTTGTATGTAGTTTTTACATTCTTTCTGGGGCTTTTATTCCTAATAAATCTAAACCAGTCTTAATTGATTCGGCCACTAGTTTGCATAAAGCCATTCGAGATAACTTAACATTCTCATTTGCGTCTTTAATGGGGCAACTAGCATAAAAAGAATTATATAGCTTCGCAATCTGATACAGGTGATGGCAAAGAGTATTAGTTCGATAATTTTCTGGAATTTTTTGAATAACTGATGGTAGTTCGATGACGGAGAGGAGAAGTTGCTTCTCAACATCCTCATCTAATGTAATTTGTTCTGCCGTAATATTTAATTCATTTGGATTTACTTTGTTCTTGCGAAAGATGGCTTGAATACGGGCGTAGACATATTGAATATAAGGCCCAGACTCGCCCTCGATTTTTAACCATTCATCCATTTTAAAAATAATTTTTTTCTGCGGATCCACAGCATTCATTCCAAACTTAATTGCCCCGGCCGCAATCGTTGAGGCCAGTTCACTTATTTCATCACTACTTAATTCGTCGTTGTATTTCGAAAGATAATTTTCACTCAAATGCTCTTCCATTTTTGAAATAAGATCCTCAAGGGGAACGATATTACCACTACGCGAACTCATGGCCCCATCGGGTAGTTCCACAAATTCATAGGGAAGGTGGTAACAATCTTTAGCTTGTTTGAAGCCCATTTTATCAAGTGTTTTAAAGACTTGCTTGAAGTGTAGAGATTGGCGATTATCGACGATATAAATATTCTTATCAATATTAAATTCTTCGAATTTTCGACGGGCTAACTCTAAGTCTTTGGTGGCGTAGAGCCCATTCCCATCACTTTTAATAAGAAGACAGAAACCTAATTTATCATCCTCTAGGTTAATCCCAATGGCACCTTGATCTTTAATAAATAAACCCTTTTCCAAGAATTTATTGACCAACTTTAAAGAGGAGGCGTCCACTTCGGACTCAAAGAACCAGCGATCAAAAGTGACATCTGCCCATTGATAAACTTGTTTCATTAAATCAATAGACCATTCTCTTGTTTTAACCCATAGATCGTAATAGTGACCTTTTTGTCCATGCAGTTGTTGCAGGATCTCAGTCAAGACTTTTTTATTAGCTTCAAATTTTTCAGGAAATTCTTTTTCTTTATTCAAGGTAGTATTGGCCAGAGAATAAATTCCACCTAGGAAGGTTCCTAAATTATTTTCTTGGTTAATATCTCCTTCATATCGGTGTTCTAGATACCATAATGTTTTTGCAACATGAGTACCCACATCACCAGGGAAGGTTGAGGTAGTCGTATTTAATCCAGAGAATTTAAAAATTTTGCATAAGGCATTTCCTAAACAAAGATTTCTCATATGGCCCACATGTAATTCTTTATGCGTATTTGGCTGAGAATACTCAATCATTACTTTTTCTGAACTATCAATGAGTTTCTGTTCTTTATTTATAAAAAGATCTTGATTTAATTTAGTGGCCGATAAAAAGAGAAATTCACTCGTAAAGGAAAAGTTTAAATAGGGTCCCGCTGGAGTAATATTTTCAATTTTATTCTTGAATGATTCTTGAGAAATAATTTTTTCTAATTTCTTGGAAAACTCTTGAGCAATTTGAACCGGACTCTTCCTTAAGGATTTAGCGAATTCAAAACAAGGAAAAGCTAAATGTCCCATATTTGCTTTTGGTGGAGCCGCAATTGAGGTGTAAAGAAGAGACATTTGATCAGGATCTTGTTTGTTATCGGCACTGAGGCACTGATTAACTAGTTCTAGTATTGTCTGCTTTAGTGGATCAAAGTTGTTTTTTTTCATTCGAAGCCCGCACATGAGTAATAGGATTAAACGATTATGCCGATTAATATATTATGAAAAGCGGTATTTTAACATCCTTGTTTATACTTTTTTTACTTTTTCAGCCTTTGTTATTGGCAGAAAAAGAAGTGGACCGGTTTTTTATCTCGCCAGGAGTCTTTAATGGGCCAGAACTTATATATAATTGCCAAAAAGGTCATTTTTCTTGTATTTCGACTCCCAGTCGTAATGATTGTGATGAAACCAGGCAATACTTTGAAGATAAGAACAGAACAACTTATGGGTGTCTGAGTTTAAAGAAATTTTCTTCGAAAGGTAAATGTCAGAAAGAGATGATTCGCTTAACCAATGGTGCTCATTTTCCCCATTGGTGCTTGAGGCCAGAGTTCTTTCCTCTTTTTAAACAGTATTAGTTTTTATACTATAGAATACTTCATTAACTGGTGAGGCCCAATTCCACCAATATCATAAATATCTTCTAAAGAGTTAAATCCAACTTTCTCATAAAAGCCTTGGGCCATCGTTCTTGCATTACACCATAAACATGTGGCTTGATTCATTTTGACAATTGGAAGTGCGGTTTTAATTAACTCTTGCGAGAGACCTTTCCCGCGAAATTCGGGTATTGTTGCCATTCCGCGAATTTGTATTTGGATAGGGTCTTCAATCTTTTTATTAGATCGAACATAAAAGGAGGCGATTGAGACCAATTTACCATCGTGAAATCCACCTAAATGAAAAGATGATTCTTCGTGGTCTCCCTTAAATTGAGGGGACTTGATCAGCGTGTTATTTCTTAGAACATCAGCTCTAATTGCATATGTATCTTCAGGTTCTATTCTTCTTATATCCATAGCTGACTAATGTGCCAGAATATGTAAGGAAAAGATAGAGAGGAAAGTGAATTTAATTTTTTGTTTTGCGAAAGATTAGTTTTAATCCAAGCTTAGTTAGGGTTTCACTCATAAGCTCAAGGAGCGAATCATTAAAAGTCTTTTTACCTTCCCATTTTGTTGTCAGGTAAAAGAGACAACGCTTTTTATATTGCTTTGTGTAGATGACTCCTGTTAGCCCAGGAAAAAGTCCACCTTTCATTGAAAAAGAGTAATCCTTTATTTTACGCGGATATTCCACGAATATTTTGACCCTCATTTTATAAGGAAGAACTAGATGATCTAAAATAAGAGTAAATGAATTTTCTTTATGATCATAGGTGGATGCTTAAATAATTTTTATAGTTAGTGAGCAAACCAAGCTTTGGAAAGGAGCGTACACATTTTTGAGGGTGGATTCCGGCGACGAACAGATTTAATTTTTGATTTGAATTTTTGGAGCTAACAGTAGCGTCTGAGTAAATATCACCATCCACTAACTCCGAAAAAATACTTTCGGTTATAGGTATACTTTCGGGGAAGAGATGCTTAAATTTTTCAATACAATACACTTTAGCATTGATAAAGCTAATAAATAAGCAGAAAATAAACGGTTTAGATGACTTCATCTTTTCAAATAATTTTAATACTATGGATATATAGTTTACCTCATATGCTACAAGGGAAAGAATTTTATGGCCATTAGAGCAGTTAAACGGAAAAGTACTAAAGTAAAAGAGGCAGAGATTGAGAGTAAGGATCAACGATGGCACTGTCGTAATCGGGTAACCCTAGTTTTTGGCTCGAATGATTTAGAAGAACTAAATACTTACATTTATACACCCGAAGGAATTGATTTCCAGAGTGTTAATTTTCATCAGGCTAAAAGTAAGGCCATTGAAGAGATTTTAGATAATTGCATCGATGAGTTTTATCGAGGGTATGTGACCGAGGTTCGTACTTCACTCATGGATGACGGACAAACCGTCGTTGTGGAAGATAATGGAATTGGATTTCCCCTCGCAAAAGTCAAAGATGTTTATACACAGTTTAGAACCGGTTCAAAGTTTAAAGACGAAGAGGTTGATTCTAAAGGATATTTGAACCGAACCTTAGGACAAAATGGCTTGGGGGCTTCTGCAACTTGCTTAACTTCAGACTCCTTTAAGGTAACAGTAAAACATTTTAATAGTAAGAAAACTCAAACCTATACATTTCTAGATGGGGCTTTAAAAACCAAAAAATCGCAGGCCAAGAAATTCTCAGGCGCTAGTGGGGTTAGAGTTGAATTTGTACTGGCAAAAGAAGTGTATAAAAACTCAAAAATTGATAAGGTTCTTTTAAGAAAAAGAATAATTGACCTTGCCTATAACAATCCTGGTTTAACCTTTACTTTTAACGATGAAAAGTTTCACTTTAAAAAAGGCTTATTCGAGTTGGCAACGGTAATCAACCCAGAGACGGCGCAAATTTTTGGAGAAAAGTCTTATACCTTTGAAGGGGTTTCTCTACGCAAGAAAAAGTTTAAGGCAAAAATTGATCTTCATCTTTCAATTGTTATCGACAAGAAGAGTGAAGATCGAGAAAAAATTATTTCTTTTGTTAACTCAACACCAACCTATGACGGTGGTTTCCACCATGATCGTATTAAAAGAATTATTATTAATTCGTTAAAAGATAAACTAGAGAGAGCTGCCAAGAAAGAAAAGCTCTCTATTCATGATAACGATATTTTAACGGGTTTGTATTTTGTGATTGGGATTATTATGCCAAATCCTAGATTTGAATCACAAACTAAGAGAAAACTTGTTCGAGATGAATTTCTCGAAAAGGGGATTGAGCAGTTTATTTCAGATCATATTGATAAGTTCATGCGTAAAAATAAAGAGTACCTTGATTTAATCATTGATCGAGCTAAGAGTCGACACCGCTTTCAAGAATTAAAGGATGCATCTAAAGCTGCCCGGCGTGCAAAAAAGCAAAGAGTAGATAAGTTACTTGATGCAAATGAGCGGCGCAATCGACAAAATTGTATGCTCTTTATATGTGAAGGGGATTCGGCCATCGGAGGATTAAGATCTGCAAGAGATCGTCTTATCCAAGGAGGAATTGCGTTGAGAGGAAAGCCACTCAATGTTTCTCAAGCTTCTATAAAAGATATCATTAATAATGAAGAGCTTAGTAATATAATGGCTTCAATTGGGCTAACATTGGGACAGGAATCTGATCCTGCAAAACTTCGATATAGCAAAATTATATTTTTAGCAGACTCAGATGTTGATGGTGGCCATATTAATACACTCTTAACTAATTTCTTTTTCACTTATTGGCCGGAAATGTTTCAACGTGGTCAAATTCAAATTGCCAAAGCTCCTCTATTTGAAGTTATTACGGATAAGGGGACTCATTACGTTGAGTCTGAGTCAGAATTAGAAAAATTTAAACAAGGCAAAACTCATAAAATAAAAGAAATTCAAAGAAACAAAGGTCTAGGGGAGATGTCTAAGGAAGCTTTCCAGTATATCCTATCTAAAAAAGATTACACTAAAATTAACATAGAAGATGCAAGTTCAGCGAAAGATATGCTGCAAGTCTGTTTTGGTAAAGACTCAGGGCCAAGAAAAGAACTTTTGATGGATGAAAATAAAACTGCCGTAGAGTATAAAAGAGCGAGTAAGCAAACCACAAAAACAGTTGTTAAAACAACTACAAAAAAAGCGGTTGTTTCTAAGAAAAAGGTCGCTAAAGTAACTAAGAAGAAAGTTGCGAAAGCAACTAAAAAGAAAGTAGCAAAAACAACCAAGAAAAAAGTAACTAAAAAAATAACTAAAAAAGTAGCAAAAACAACTAAAAAGAAAGTAACAAAAAAGAAAACTTCAAGAAGGAAATAATTAGCGATGGAAGAAATAACCATACATAACTTAGAGACAGTACCACTGTCAGAAATTGTAAAACAAGAATATCGAATTTATCAAATTTATACTTTAATGGATCGGGCAATACCTTACTTGGAAGATGGATTGAAGCCATCGCAAAGAAGAATTTTATATACTCTATATAAAAACCAATCCAAAGGACTTATAAAAGTAACCAGTTTAACCGGGTTAGTGCTCACTCTTCACCCGCATGGACCTGCTTCTATTGAAAGTAGTATTGTAAACTTGGCCCAAGATTTTACCTTTTCAAATAATTATCCACTTCTCGATAAAAAAGGGTATTTTGGGGAAAGGATGGAAACTCAAGCTGCGGCCGGTAGGTACATTGAAACCAAATTAGGTGAAGTGGCTAAACTACTTATTTTTGATGATATGAACCAATTGGATATGATTCCAAATTATGATGAAAAAGTAATGGAGCCTGTGTTCTTTTTGCCAAAGCTTCCTTTAATGTTAATTAATGGTGCTGAGGGGATTGGAACTGGTTTCTCTTCAGTTATACCCTCATTTAATCACTCTGATATAATTAAAAGTATGAAACAAGTTATCGAGACGGGGAAACCTCGAAGGATAAAACCTTATATTCGATACTACGATCAAAAAATTGAACAGGAACAAAGCCGTCGAATTTTATTTTACATGAAGTTTGAGCAGAAGGGTGAGAAAATTTTTATCACTGAACTTCCTCGTGGATTTGATGCTAAAAAAATCTATAAGCATCTTAATAAGTTTGTTGATAAGGATTTTTTAAAGGATTATATCGATTCAAGTGTGGATAACGATATAAACATAGAGTTAATTTTTAAGCGTGGCCAAAATCCGAGTTTAGAAGAAGTTGAAAGTACCATTGGGGCAACTTCCTCTTTGGTGCCAAACTATACTTTGATTTCCGAACGTGGGGTTAAAGTTTTCGAAAAGGTAGAGGAAATCATTGAAGTCTTTACTCTTAGGCGATTGGAAATTGTTAAACGTCGCTATGAGCTCCTAGTTCAAGATGCTAAAGAGCGGTTGAGTAAAAATAATGAGATCATTCGCTTTATTAAAGAAAAACATTACGCCATTGCTGAAAAGAAAGCGAACCGCTCGGCGTATGTGGAATACTTAGACACGAAAAAATTTAAGTTCTCTCAATATTTGGCAGATATGCCTATATATAGAATGACGAAAGAAGAAGTACAAAAAAGATTACTCTTAATTGATGAAGATAAAGAGAAAATTAAATTGTATACAAAAATATTTGGATCCCCAGCACGAATCAAAAAAGAACTAATCAAAGAGTTAGATGAAGTGGATGTTGAACTTTCCAAAATAATGAAGTCAAAAGAGACCACTAAAAAGAAAGAATTAAAGATGGCCAGCAAAGTTAGCAAGAAAGCTAGTCGCAGAAAATAGAGTTAATCTCGGTTAAAGAGAGAAGGCAATTTCATGGAAAGAAATTGTATAATAATGGCCCCTGTTACCATTCTTGTAAAAGAGTGGAGAAGGGCCGTATCTCGTAATCCAAATTATCAGTTTTATGATGTAGCAAAACCAGGTGAGTTTACCCAATTAATTGGAGTTGTTGACTCTTCGATTATTTTTGTAACTGATATTAAGGTGTGCAAAGAGATTTTGGTAAAAAATAAAAAATATACCAAATCAAAAATGCATCGAGTTGTTTTAATTAATGACAAACAAAT
>JAOHMI010000067.1 GCA_028101965.1 Bacteriovoracaceae bacterium | reverse complement strand
TTTGTATTTGGCTTTTTGCTTGTTTTCTCTCGATCGGATTATTATTTATTTTTAAAGAGGGCATACTTAAATTACCTTTTTTAAAAATCCCAAGCTCAATTTACCATCTAGATCAAATTGACGTAGTATTATCGTTGACGGATATTTCTGCGGTTTTTATTTTAGCTCTTATTTGGATTAGCCTCTTGTCTCTTTTTGTTTTAAAGAAAATTAGTCATTCTAATCCAAGAGCAGCAATTGTTGGCGAGTATAATTAGTAATGACTAAAATGAGGGAAAGATGCTCGAATTAAAGATTCAAAATGTAAATAAGTCTTATGGTGAAGTTGATGTGCTTAAGGATATTAACCTTGAAATAGGAGCATCTGAGAAAGTTGTAATGCTTGGCGCGTCAGGTTCAGGTAAGTCTACCTTACTTTATTTGCTTGGAGGATTAGATAAACCTTCTTCAGGTAAAATAATTGTCAATAATCAAGATATTTCTCAATTTAATGATGATCAGTTATCACGTTATAGGAATGAACTTGTTGGATTTATATTTCAATTTCATTTTTTACTTCCCTCTATGAATGCGATTCAAAATATTCTTTTACCTGCTCAAATTGGTGGGCATAAAGTTAAAAAAGTTAAGCAGCAAGTACTAAAAATGGCAGAAATTCTCAAAGTGGATCATTTATTAAAAAAATATCCACATGAATTGTCTGGAGGGGAGCAGCAACGAATTAATATATTACGAGCATTAAGTCTAAAGCCCGCTTTACTCTTATGTGACGAACCTACTGGAAACTTAGATTCCAAGAATTCTGAAATTGTTTTAAACCTAATTCTTTCATTGGTGGAAGCTACAGGCTCGACCTTAGTTTTAGTTACTCATAATACTAGCTTGGCATCGCGCATTAATCGTAAAATATCAATTGAAGATGGTCAAATTTTTAGATAGTATCTCTACTTGTTCTCATATTTAAAGTTAGAATTATTTGAGTTAAGGATAAGAGAGACTAAACAATTGATTCATATGAATTTTATTTTTCAAAACCATCCCCTATTTTTTTTCATTTTAAACCTTAGGAAGTTTTTAAGTTATATACTTTTACCATTTTTAGTTTTCATCTTAATGGGGCTTCCAAGTCTTCAAGCAGATGACTTACCTCTAGGAAATGTTAAAAATGTATTAGTAATAGATGATATTCTCTTTACAGGCTTAAAAAAGGTCGAACCGGAAGCATTGTTAGAAAAAATTAAGTTCAAGATTGGTAGCACTATTACCAACTATGAATTACGTGATGCAATCAAACAAATCTATGGAATGAAATATTTTGAAAATGTTGAAGCAAGACTCTTAAAAAAGAATGGTAAAAATATTTTAAAATTCAATCTAGAAGAGAAGCCTATTATTGGGCTAATTGAGTTTGAAGGCAATGATGAACTCTCTGAAGACGATTTAAAAAATCAACTAAAAACGAAACAGTACTCTATATTAGATATTAATACGATTAAAGCTGATGTAAATATCATTGAAAATTTCTATGAAGAAAAAGGCTATTACTTGGCCACGGCCAGCTACCGTTTAGAAGATAATGAGTATGGTGGGAAAAACTTAGTTTTTAAAATTAAGGAATTCGATAAGGTTAGAGTAAAGAAAATTCTTTTTATAGGCAATGATTCTCTCCAGGATCAAGAGATCAAAGGAGTCATGGCCACGAGAGAGGAGTCTCTTTTTTCTTTCTTTTCTGGTTCAGGGAACTTTAAAGAATTTAATTTCCAAACAGATATCGAAAGAATTAAGTATCTTTATAAGTCTAGAGGGCATTTACAGATTAATGTGGCTAATCCAATCGTAACAGTTAGTGAAGATAAGAGATGGATTTTTATTACTGTTAAATTAAAGGAAGGACCTAAATTCTCAATCAATAATATTTATTTTGATGGAGATTTACTTTTCACTGAAGCTGAAATGCGAGACAAAATGAGACTCTCTGAAGGCGATGAATATTCTGAGGAAAAGCTCCGACTTGATATTCAAGATTTGACCGAGATGTATCAAGATAAAGGGTATGCATTTGCAAACGTTTTGAGAAACCTTCAATTGGTACCAGGTGAAAATAAGGTTGATATCCACTTTAGTTTTGAGAAAGGTAAAATTGCCTATTTTGGGAAAATTACCGTTAAAGGGAATTCAAAAACTCGAGATAAAGTAGTTCGGCGAGAGTTAAGGGTTTACGAAGGAATGAAGTATTCTGGGTCTAAACTCAGGGCATCGAAAGAAAATGTTAATAGGTTAGGCTTTTTTGAAAATAATACTGTTATTTTCAATACAGTGTCTCGAAAAGATCAAGATAATATTTTAGATTTAGAAATTTCCGTAAAAGAAAGACAGACGGGTCAGATTACAGTTGGAGCAGGCTATTCCACTGCGAATAATGCTTTTTTACAAGCAAGTATCGCCCAAATTAATTTTCGAGGATTAGGACAAAACCTTCAATTTTCTTTGAGCTATGCTGAGAATCAACAACGATATAATTTAGGATTCACCGAACCGTATTTATTTGATTCTCTCTGGACTGCAGGCTTTGATATATTTAAAAATGTTAATCGAACAATAAAGAGTTTTGCTTCTGAGACTCACGGTGTGGCGTTGAGAGTTGGATATCCAATTTTTGAATACACTAGAGCTTTTGTTACTCTAAAGCATGAAGAGCAAAGAGTTTCAGAAGTTAGAGATCCAAATCTAGATAAAAATGAAGAATCAGGTGTGACAGCATCAGTTAGAGGCTCCATCGTTCACGATAGAAGAAATAATGTATTTGAACCAACTAAAGGACACTTTGTAAGTACTTCTGTGGAAGAAGCTGCTTTTTATGGTGATCAAAAGTGGGTACGCGCAAATTTAGAAGGAAGAGTTTACCAGCCACTATATGAAGATTTAATTTTTCGTAGCCGATTAAGAGTGAGTCAAATGTGGCAGTCGACTTCTAGACCTATTCCGCGAAATGAAAAATTTTCACTTGGTGGGCCGCGTAACATGAGAGGCTATTCCATCGAAGCTATTGGTCCCAAGAAAAGAGGTGTGGATCGATTGTCTGGAGGAGAACGGGACTTTAATCAAAGAGGGCTTTATTCTGTTTTAGGGACTCTAGAGCTAGAGCACCCACTTATTGCAGAAGCCGGGTTGAAATGGGTTGTCTTTTATGACGCGGGGAATATCTTTGAGGAACATTTCGGTGAAGATGATAATTATTGGTTGAGACAAGATTATGGTTTTGGTTTTAGATGGTTCTCTCCAATTGGTATTTTACGCTTTGAATTTGGTTATCCTATTGATAAAGATGAAGATGATAAATCTAATCAATTTCACTTCGATATCGGATCGTATTTTTAATGGAGAATAATATATGAATGCATTTAACAAAACTTTTTTAATTTTCTCAGTACTTTTTTTATTTACCACTGCTTCTAGTTTTGCAGAATACAAAGTGGGAATTATTAATGTGAAAAGAATTATGAAGCAACTTGAAGAGGGTAAAAGTGTCTCCACTAAATTAAGAGCTTCGTTCAAGAGTAAAGAGAAAGTTTTAAAGGACGAAGAAGCCAAAATTAAAAAATTACAACAAGATTTTCAAAAACAAGATTTAGTTCTTTCAGGTAAAGCTAAGGCTAAGAAACAACAAGATATTCAAAAAGCAATTATGGCTTATCAAAAGAAAACTGTTGATTATCAAAAGCAAATGCAAAAAGAAGAAGCAGAGTTAAAAAAGCCTATTCTAGATAAGTTAAGTAAGATTGTTGATCAGATATCAAAAAAACAAGGTGTTGAGATGACATTTGAAGCATCTACATCACCAGTTGTATATGTTAAGACTAGAGTTGACTTAGATAAAGAAGTTATTTCAGAGTACAATAAAAAACATCCTATTAAGAAGAAATAAACGCTAAGTAAAAAATATGCTTATTTCAAAATTTAAATCTATCGTTAAGCTAGATGAAGTTTTAATAGATAACGATAGCTTTAACATTATAACTATTTCTCATAGCAAATATCCTATTGATGGATCAGTTGTATTCGTTAGTTCAAAAAAACAATTCTTTGAGCTAATGGGGAATGTGGCAACAGGTCAACAAATAGCTCTAGTTCTAGAAACAGATCTACTCCCAAAGATTAAATCTGAGGTTGATTTGCAAAAAAGTTTCATTAGCTTTCTTGCAACTGGGAAATTTCTTCGCTTATCTATCGCTTTAATCAGTAGGTATTTTTATGACCAAAAGTTTTCCCAATTAAACTCCATTGTAGATGGTAGGCAAATGGGAACGGCTAAAATTCATCCTACTGCTCAATTGGCACAAAACGTTTTCATTGGTGATTCTGTTCACGTTGAAGCAAATGTAATTATACATTCTGGAACAGTAATTCATGGACCGGCTAAAATAGGAAAAAATTCTATTCTCCACTCAAATGTCTCTATTTATCCTTATACAAATATTGGTCAAAGCTGCAGAATTCACTCAAATGTCGTTTTAGGTGCAGATGGCTTCGGTTATGTTAAAGATAAAGGAATAAATCATAAAATTTGGCATTTCTCCGGAGTTGAAATGGGAAATGAAGTTGAAGTGGGTGCTACTTCTACTATAGATGCGGGTGCGATGTACCCTACTCGAATTGGAGACCGAGTTAAAATAGATAACTCAGTCACTATTGGACATAATGTTTTGATTGGAAATGATGTGGTAATTTGCGGTCAAGTGGCAATTGCAGGGAGTTGTAATATTCATGATCATTGTACCTTGGGTGGACGAGCCGGCCTTGCCCCGTCAGTCGAGCTAAAAGAAAATGTTTCCATCGCGGCAAATGCTTCACTTTCTGAAGGGGCCGTTATTGAAGAAAATAAAGTTATGGCGGGAGTTCCTGCCGTTGAATTAAAAGAATATTTGAAAACTCAAGCAAGATTAAGAATCCTTGCCAAAAGAGAAGGTTGATCCAAATGATTTTAAATAAGGATGAAGTTACAAATTTTTTGCCTCATCGAGAGCCATTTTTATTTGCCGATGAAATTGAGCAAGTTATAATTCCTGATGGAGTTGTGCGGCCTGAAGGGCGGCTTTTAACTCCAAAAGAAATTTTAGGGTCAAAGGTTATTGGTTATTTTAGAGTTAGAGAGAATTTAGAAGTACTTAAGGGTCACTTTCCTGGTCAGCCAATTTTTCCAGGTGTACTTCAAATTGAGATGACTGCACAAATTTCCGCTTTTTTAGCTTTAGCGATTATTCCCAAAGATGAGTATAAGAAATACTCTATTGATACTAAGCTTGTATCGGTAGATCGAGCTCGTTTTCGAAAAGAGGCATTGCCTCCTGAAAGATTGAGAGTTGAATCCATTTTAGTTAAATCTCGTGGTTGTTTTAATCAATATGAAACAAAAGCATTTAATGAAAAAAATGAGTTGATTTCAGAGTGTGCATTTATGGCTTCTGTAGAAATTATCGAGAAAAATCCCAATTCTTAGTTTAACTTGCTAATTTTATTATTTATCATAAATTAAGTGAAATTATTTTATCTAAGGAAAGTATATGAGTTCACCAACTATTCATCCATCGGCCATTGTTCATCCTGGGGCTGAAATTGGAAATAATGTTTTTATTGGCCCTTATTGTATTATCGGTGAAAAAGTAAAAATTTCCGACAATAATAAATTTCACGCCTCTGTTTATATTGAAGGAAAAACCACAATCGGTAATGGAAATGAGTTTTTTCCTTACTCTTGTATTGGAACTCCGCCTCAGGATCTTACTTATAAAAATGAAGATACTGAATTAATCATTGGCAATGACAATGTTTTTAGAGAAGGCGTCAATATTCATCGTGCAACTTTAAAGCAAGATTTAAAAACTATTGTAGGAAATAATAATTATTTCATGTCTCATGTACATGTTGCTCATGATTGTAATATTGGAAATGAAGTTATTTTAGCGAGTCAATGTGCAATTGCAGGCCATGTTACAATTCACGATCGAGTTTCCATGGGTGGCCAATGTGGTGTGACTCCATTTATGACAGTGGGGAAGAATGTTTTTGTTGGAGGGGCGACCACTATCGATAAAGATGTTCCCCATTATACAACATGCTTTGGTAATAGAATAAGACTGAAGGGGATAAATATTATTGGATTAAAAAGAAAGGGAATTGCTAAGGATATTATTGCAGAGGTGGTTGATTTTTACCGGCTAATGGAATCATCGGCATTTTCTCCAAAAGCTTTTCTTGAAAGAGAAGAGTTTATGAATGAATATTCGGAAAACCCTGTGATTAAAGAGATTGCGGGCTTTATAAGAGATTCTCAAATAGGTATACCTCCTTTTATGTCTTAATATTAAGGATTGAAAAAATGATTAAAGTAGCTTTAATTGGATACGGATATTTAGGAAAGTTTCATGCACAAAAAGCAGAGTCGATAGATGCTTGTGAATTAAGTGCGATCGTTGAGCCAAATCTTGATATTCATCAGACAATAAAAGAAAATTTTCCACAAGTTAAGATTGTTCAGCAAATAAATGAAGTGATTAATTTAATTGATGCTGCTCTAATTGTAACACCTACTTCATTTCACTTTGAATTAATAAATAAGCTTATTAAACATAATATTCATATCTTTTGTGAAAAACCTATCGTGGCTAATTCTGATCAAGCAGTTGAGTTAGAACAAATTGCCAAAGATTTAGATATTGTTATTCAAGTGGGTCACTCTGAAAGATATCATAACATTTGGAGTGAATTTAAAGAAGATCTAAGTTTGTTAGGGCAAAACCCTCTTCATTGGTATGCTATTCGAGCGGGTGTTTTTAAAGATAGAGCTAAAGATGTTAGTGTGATTGATGACCTGATGATACACGATCTAGACTTGGTAAATATGTTTACTCAAAGCCCGTTAAAAAATATAAATACAAACCATTTTAAAATAAGAACAGATAATATTGATCATAGTGTAACGAACCTATCCTTTGAAAATAATGATTCGGCTACCCTAATTTCTTCACGAAACTTTACAGAAGAGAGAAGAGAATTTTGGGTCTCAGGTTCTAAAGGAACGCTTTATGTTGATCTTATGAATAAGGTTTACCGTAAGTCTTTGAAAGAATACCCAATTGAGAACTTAGTTAATGAGAAAAAGTATGAGCCAGCCGATCACTTGATGTTGGAGCAAAAGGATTTTTACAATTGTATTATTGAGAAAAGTAAACCGAAAGTAGACTTAAACCAGGGATGCAAAATAGTTCACTGGCTTGATCAAATTAAAAATAATTAAGAAATGAATAAAAAACAGTCCTGCCTAATTATTGCTGGAGAAAAGTCTGGTGAAGAACATGCCGAAAGCTTTCTTCCTTCTCTTATTAATGAACTACCAGAATATCAATTTTATGGCTTGGGAGGAGAACGTTTTAATAAATTAGGAGTTGATCTTATTGCTGACCTAAGTGAGTTATCCACATGGGGGATCACAGGAGCTTTAAAGAAAATACCTTTTTATTTAAAACTATTAGATCAAGTCGTCGAAGAGGTAAAGAAAAGAGAAACGAAAGTAGCTATTTTAATTGATTATCAAGGCTTTAATTTAAAATTAGCTGAAAAAATTTCTCCATTAGGAGTAAAGGTACTTTATTATGTTGCTCCACAAGCTTGGGGATGGAAGCCTTGGAGAGTCAAAAAGCTAATTAATTTCACTCATACTCTCTTTACAATTATACCATTTGAGAAAAAATGGTTTCAGGATAGAGGAGTTCAAAAAGTTATTTCCGCTCCTCATCCAATTTATATAAATCACTTAGATAAAAAGAAAAATTTTAAACGAGAATCACTTTCTTTAAATAATAAGAAGGAAATAAATATTCTTTTATTACCAGGTTCAAGGAATTCTGAAGTGAGGACTCTACTTCCTTTGATGATAGAAACTTTGCAGAAGCTAAAAGTTAAATACACACAAATTAGTTCTACTTTAATCAAGTCTCCTTCGGTCAAAGAAAAATATTATGATATCTATTCAGATGAAATTGATCATATAAAAAATAATGAAAATTTGATTGAAGAATTAAAAACAGCAGATCTTTGTATCGCGGCATCAGGGACAGTAACTTTATTCGCTGCTTTTTTCTATCTGCCAACGGTTGTTATATATAAAACTGACTTGTTTACTTCATTAGTGATTCGGACTCTTCAAATTTATCATGGCCCCGCTGCACTATCTAATATTTTCTTAGATCAGAGTTATGTGTATCCTGAGTTAATTCAAGAGGATGCCACTAGTGCTCAATTATTATATCAAGTTGATAATTTTATTTTTGATTATCAAAAATATAGAGATACAATTGAAAGACTTCAGAAAATTGATCTGAAAATGAAAGGAGAAGGAATCTCCATTAAAGAATATATGCTGGCAGAAATAAGTAAAAGCTATGAAGATTAATTATTTAAAATTACTCGATTTAAAAGGCATTAAAAAATTAATGCTTCTGCCATTTTCTCTATTATGGGATTTTCTTCATCATTTGAGACGAATTCTTTATGAATATGGATTTTTACAGCGTGAGTATTTTAGAGTTCCCATAATAAGCGTTGGTAATTTAAGTTTTGGTGGAACAGGTAAGACTCCTGTTATATTGTGGTTAATTGAGTATTTGTCAGAGTTAAATCAAAAAGTTGTTATTCTTAGTCGAGGTTTTAAGGGAGAGCTGGAAAATTCTGTGGGAATCATACGGGGAGGTCAAAGATTTAGATCTAATCCCTATGAGTTTGGAGATGAAGCTATTTTAATTGCAAAACGAATTAAGCAAGGAGCATTAATCGTTGGTAAAAAGAGAAGCGAAAATCTTAAGAATTATTTCCATGAGGTTCAACCAGATGTAGTTCTTCTCGATGATGGATTTCAGCATTTAAAATTAAACCGTTCTAGCAATATTGTCCTATTTGATGCAACGATGCCACTTGAACACTATTATACCGCTCCTTTAGGATATTTAAGAGAAGGAATGCATACATTGAAATATGCAGACATGATAATTATTAGCCGGGTTAATCAAGTGGGGAAGGTTGAGCTGAAAAATATGATTAAACATATTTCCCAGTTTAAAAGTCGAGATACACCTCTTATTTTAATCCAATATATACTTACTGGCTTAAAAGATTGCATGGACCAGCAAATATTTAAACCTGAAGAACTTAAGGGCAAAAAAATAATTGCTTTTTCTGCGATTGGCTCCCCAAAATCATTTCACGATTCACTAAAAGAATATGGTTGTATAATTACTCATGAAGTCGCAAGAGAAGATCATCATTATTTTAATCTAGAGGAAATTGGAAAAATTTCTAACTTGGCCAGGAAAGAGAATGCAATTGTTGTCGTAACTGAAAAAGATATGGTGAAAATAAAAAGGCTTACTCAGGACCCTATTTTTCTTTATGCTTCTATTCAAATTGAATTTTTAAATGGAATAGAGGT
>JAOHMI010000066.1 GCA_028101965.1 Bacteriovoracaceae bacterium | reverse complement strand
CTTGTACTTATAAGCCTTAATATTAACCGCTTACTCGGTGAAATAGCATTGAAATCTCTTTCATCACCAAACTAAAAGAGATGAATTTCACTTGGTAAATTGGAGGCAATTATGGTGACTAACGAAAGAAAACTAGAACTTACTAAGAAATTTGGTGGAGCTGATAACAACAGCGGATCTTCCGAAGTTCAAGTAGCAATCCTTACTGAAAGAATTAATGATTTAATTCCTCACTTTGAAAAAAACAAGCATGATTATTCAGGAAAGCGTGGATTAATGAAATTAATTGGACGAAGAAGAAGACTTCTTCGTTACCTTAACGGAAAAGATACTGCAAAGTATCAAGCACTTATTAAGGCACTTGGTTTAAGAAAGTAATGAATAAATAAAAAATTTTTTATTTTAATACTAAAGAGGCTTCCTATTGGAAGCCTTTTTTTTTACTTCAAAATGCACATATTGATTCTTAGTATTAGATTCTTATCAATTATTCTTTCATTCTAACTGGCCGACTATATTTCTGATAGATTAAATTTCAATTACATAACACTTTTAAAAACTAAGTATTTCAGTAACTAAGAAGATATCAGAACTATAGTCAGCCAGTTTATATTTCATTTCTTTGGGTTACTGAAGCATTAACTTTTGTAATGGTGAGGGGTAAGAGTCTTTTTTTAGACGCCGAGGAAAATTTAACGAATCAATTTCATCTGGCTTTTGAAGATTTTTGTTTAATTCCTCTTTAGTTAATATATAGTGGAGACACACTGAATTATTTACTAAAAACTACTGTCCTCACCTCTAATTTTAGAATTAATCAACTTTTTTACTCCAGAAAACTTATTCAAGTGCTTGATAACTAAAATATTAGGTGTATATAATAAAGACGAATTGGAACGAAGTTTTTTAAAGGATAAATAAATTTTTTATGGGGTCCAATCTTCACCATAAAAACATTATTTATTCTTTAAAAATTTAAAATCCCTTCATTCCAATTCTCGGATAATAAAACTAATGAATTCCTCATAGGGAATTGTTTCGTTTTGTTTAGATGATTTATTAAATAAGGAAATTAAAAATAGATTTTAATTTTTAAATTCTAATGGAGATTGGAAACATGCTTTACACGAAAAAAGAGTACACATTTAATTTTGGTAACCAAGAGGTCACCATGGAAACTGGACGAATGGCCAAACAAGCCGATGGATCCATTTTAATTTCCAGTGGTGGAACCCAAGTTTTGGTTACTGTTGTCTCGGCCCATGAAATGAAAGATGGACAAGACTTTTTTCCACTAATGGTGGATTACAAAGAAAAATTTTATGCCGCCGGTAAATTTTTAGGTGGGTTTAATAAAAGAGAAGGAAGACCACAAAATGCAGAAATTCTCTTAATGAGAATGATTGATCGACCTCTTCGGCCGCTTTTCCCTGAAGGATACATGTTTGAAACGATTGTAACTGCTCAAGTGATTAGTTATGAAGTTGGCTATGATCCAGAAGTTTTAGCAGGACTAGGAACAGCAGCTGCTTTTTCGATTTCAGATATCCCATTCCAAGGACCAGTTGGTTTTTGTAAAGTGGGAAAAATAGATGGAGAGTATGTTCTTAATCCTACCAGAGAAGCTTTTGAAACTTCAGACTTAGAACTTGTGGTAGCAGCATCTCCTGACGCGATTTTAATGGTAGAAGGTGAAGCTAATTTAATAAGTGAAGAGGAAATGCTTAACGGAATTATCTTTGGACAAGATGCTATGGCAGATTACTTTAAAACCATTGATCAGATGAAAAAAGAAGTTGGTAAAACTAAGCGTGAGTTTATTTCAGCTGCTCCAAATGAAACACTAATGAATAAAATGAATGATTATAGTTCTGATATTCGTGAAGTTATCAATGTTAACGATAAACTTGAGAGACAGAAAACATTTAAACAAGTTGTGAAAAAAATTGCCACTGATATCGATGCCAATCCAGAAGCTTTTGGCTTAGAAGATGGTTCTGAAGCTAAAAAACATGCTTACAAAGGCGCTGATGAACTTCTCTATAATGTTATGAGAAATGATATTTTAAAAGAAGGAAAAAGAATTGGTGGAAGAGCGACAAATAAAGTTCGAGAAATTGTAACTGAAATTGGACCACTAACGAAGGCTCACGGATCTTCACTCTTTACTCGAGGTGAAACACAAGTACTTGCAGCCGTTACTCTTGGTTCGAAAGAAGGAGAGCAATTAGTTGATGGTATTCATGGGGTTACATTTTCTAGGTTTTATCTCCATTATGCTTTTATGCCATTCTCAGTTGGTGAAGCACGCGGTTATCGAGGAGTTGGTCGACGAGAAGTAGGGCATGGTAACTTGGCAGAGCGAGCTATTAAAAAAGCAATCAAAGATATCGATAATTATCCGTATACAATTAGAATCAACTGTGAAGTTCTGGAAAGTAATGGTTCTTCTTCAATGGGGTCAGTTTGCTCTGGATCAATGGCACTAATGGACGCTGGTGTTGAAATGGAAGCACCAGTTGCTGGTGTTGCCATGGGACTCATTAAAGATGGAGATGAATATCAAATCCTAACTGATATTTTAGGTGATGAAGATCATCTTGGAGATATGGACTTTAAATTGGCCGGAACCAAAGATGGTATTACTGCCATTCAAATGGATATTAAAATTACCGGAATTACTAGAGAGATTTTTTCTGAAGCTCTTACTCAAGCCAGAGAAGGAAGACTTCATATTTTAGATGAGATGGCAAAAACCATTGATAGTAGTCGTGATAATTATAAGGATGGAGTTCCTTTAATTGAAACAATGACGATTGATAAAGATAAAATTGGTGCTCTTATTGGTCCTGGTGGTAAAAATATTAAAGCTGTTCAGGAAGCCTATGAAATCAATATTGAAATCTCTGAAGAAGGTGAAGTTAAACTTGTTGGGCAAAACTTAGAGAAAATAAAAGATGCAATGTATTTAATTGACTTGCAAATAAATGGGCCAAAAATTGGTGAAGTTTATGAGGCAAAAGTTGTTACGATAAAAGAATATGGTGCCTTTGTTGATATTGCTCAAGGAGTCTCTGGACTTGTTCACGTTTCTGAAATTGCGGATGAAAGAGTTAACGATGTTAATGATTACCTGAAAGAAGGTGAGGAGATTAAAGTTAAAGTTCTTGAAGAGGATAAATTCGGTAAATTAAAATTATCTGCCAAAGCTGTTGAAGCCATTGCCTGCAAGAACCCAAATCCAGCAACAAGCCGACCTGAAAGAACAGAAAGAAAAGACGACCGACCTAGAAGACCAAGACGAGATGATCGTGGTGGTCGAGGGAAACGTGATAATAACCGTTCTAAGGATTCGGCTCCAAGCTCAGACAACAACACATTAGAATAATCTATGAGTGGAATTGAAATATTAAAAATTAAAACTAAAGTTCTGGATCATTTTGATCCAGACTTTGGTTTTCCAAAGTTTGAATCCATTGGTGCATCCGGTGTTGATGTTCGAGCGATGCTTCCTCAAAAAAATGAATTATGTGTGTCATCTGGAAAACGGATTTTAGTTCCCACTGGCCTTTCAATTGAGATACCACCTGGGTTCGAAGTTCAAATTCGTCCAAGATCTGGGTTATCTTTAAAAACTGATTTATTGATTCCCAATAGCCCTGGAACCATTGATGCGGACTATCGCGGAGAAGTAAAAATTTTGATTTTTAACTGTGGTGAAGAAGATTATCAAATTCAACATGGAGATCGTATTGCTCAAATGGTTCTTTGTCCCATTTTTCAATTTGAGTTTATTTCGGTTCATGATTTAGAGAAAACGAGCCGGGGAGATGGTGGCTTCGGTCATACAGGTGTTCAATAAAGTTTATAGGAGATAATTATGCAAGTTAAAGTTCCTTATATGAATAATAGCAATAAAAATGAAGCTTACGGTAAAGTTAAAAATACAATTACTCCTGACCTGTTAGCAAAGTGGAAAGTAAATGCTGATTTAAGTTATAAAGATAATCAGGAAATCACGGCGGCGGGAAAAGGTTTTACCTTGACCTTAATTTTTGAAGAAACTGAAATTATAGCCGATTTAAATTTATCTTTTTTACTCAAGCCATTGGGGAAAAAGATTCTTGAAAAAATTGAGCATCAAATTAAAAAAGTAGTATAGAGCTTTATGAAGTTAAAAATAGTTAATCATTTGAACCCTGAAGAAATCATTAATGAGGTCGATCTCACTGACAAAGAGACTCTGCTTCAGGCCATTAAAAAAGCTGGTGTTCATGTGGCTTCTAGTTGTGGTGGTGTGGCCAGTTGTAGTGAATGTGTCATTAAAGTGCATGCAGGGGCAGAAAACTTAAATGAAGTTGATTTTGCAGAAAAGAAACTAATTGGAAATGTATTTTTCATTACTAAAGAGAGGCTTTCTTGCCAGGCCCAATGCACTAAAGATGGAGTAACTATTTCTGTCCCAAATTAATTCTGAGATTTAGAGATGTAACGAACTCTACAATATGCATAATTACTCTTAGTTTTCTTTCCTTGTTTCATAATGGCGTGAATATACTTAAGAAATAATAAAAAAATTTAATATCTTCACAAATATTTAATATTTAATTAACAATTTTAAATACTATTCTCATACTTATTTTTCTATAAAAGTCCTCTAATAAAATTTTGAAACTCACAAAAGGGGAAATTATGAGAGTTAAGCTTTTTCTTATTTTAGTAATTTTATTTTCATTCAATACTTTTTCTAAGGAAATATTAGTGCACAAGTCACTTTTAATTAGTGATGATGTCGAAGCAAACTTTAACGCAAATCGAGATTTAGATCGCGGTTGGGTTGAGCTTGTTAAAATATATGATGACGTGGACTGGGATGATGAAATTGTTCGCATTAAATTAGATGGTCTTTCTTATAAGGATGGAAAAATTGTCTATGATCTAAACGGAGAGAATGTGGTTTGTGCGGTCGAGAAAAAACAGTATGCTTTCAAACCTTTAAATATTTTTAGAAAAAAAGGTAAAAAGAAGAAAAAAGTTATTGGTTACTATTATAAAAAACAACCAAAGAATTGCCGATTAAGTGTAACGACTCCTTATTTAACTTGGGACGACGGATTTAAAACTTACCGGAGAGAACATGTGGTAGTGAAATTAATTATCAATCCTAATGACTAATTATTCGTATTTTGCCCAATTTAACTTTTCGAATTAGTTAGATTGGGCAGGTCACATCTTTCTTTATGATATTGGTGAATGTTAGAAACTTAACTACTTTTTAGAAAACTCTGGTGGCACTTTGACTTTTTGGATAACCTAACTATTCAAAATCATACGATTGACGCATTGAAATAATTCCAGAGTTAGGAATATTCCTTAGACTCTTTTACTCAGGTAAGATAAATTTTAAAGTATTGAAAACATGCGAGATTTAATTTTTATTAATATTTCTCATTATTTAACCAATATTTTTTAATATTAACCCCGCCAAAAGGAATTTCAATCATGAGCGATGAAACCATTAAAAATTCCGGTGAACACACCATCACTGGAAACCCAGCTCCCACTGATCTATCGAACATCCCTGGAGTAAAACCTGAAGCACTTGTCGAAGATAAAGACAAAGGCAAGTTTCCTTCACAAATCAAGTACATTGTCTGGAACGAAGCTTGTGAGAGATACTCTTATTATGGAATGAGAAGTATTCTTGTTATCTTTCTAGTTAATTATTTAGTTTTATCTAAATCTCAAGCCACTGCTGATTATCATATCTTCGCTGGTGCCTGTTATTTATTTCCAATTCTTGGGGCGTACCTCTCTGATCGATTCTTAGGGAAGTACAAAACTATTTTATGGTTATCTATTGTTTATTGTCTTGGGCACGCATTGCTTGCTATATTTGAAACAAATATTACCGGTTTTTACTGGGGTCTAGGTTTAATCGCTTTAGGGTCTGGTGGAATTAAGCCATGTGTTTCTGCACACGTTGGTGATCAATTTAAGAAAAATCAAAAAGCTCAATTAAGAAAAGTATTTGATCTCTTCTACTTTATGATCAATTTTGGTTCAACTTTTTCAACTTTAATCACTCCTTGGACTTTAGAAGCTTACGGGCCGGCCATCGCTTTTGGTATCCCAGGGATATTAATGGCCATTGCGACCTTTATCTTCTGGTTAGGAAGAAATGAATTTGTTCATGTTCCACCAACTGGTAAAAACCCACATGGTACGGGAAGAGTTCTTCTTTCAGCACTGACTAATTTCGGTAAAAGAGATAAATCTAAAGGAATGCTTGCAGGTGCTTATATCGATCATCCAGCTCAAGCAGTTGATGATGTAAAAGCGGCCATGGCCGTAGCAAAAGTCTTTGTGGGAATTTCAATTTTCTGGGCCCTGTTTGATCAACATGGATCTTCTTGGGTTCTTCAAGCAAAAGAAATGAACTTAGCAGTGAATTTCTTAGGTTGGAATACAACACTTCTTCCTTCCCAGATTCCTGCACTTAATCCGATTATGGTTATGATCTTAATCCCAACTTTTACTTTTGGCGTTTATCCATTTTTTGAAAAGAAATTGGGAATTGAAATGACTCCATTAAGAAAAATGGGAGCAGGGATGTTCGTTGCAGCTATTTCATTTGTTTTCGTCGCTGCTTATCAGTTTTTGCTAGATGGTGGAACACAAGTTCACGTTCTTTGGCAAATTATTCCATTTTTAATAATTACCATGGCAGAGGTTATGGTTTCAATTACAGGTCTTGAATTTGCTTATACTCAAGCACCAAGATCTATGAAATCAACCATCATGTCTATGTTCCTTTTAACTGTTTTCTTTGGAAATATGATCACTGCTTATGTTGCTGTGATTAATGTTTTTGAAGGCGCGGCTTTCTTCTTGTTCTTCGCAGGATTAATGGCAGTGTTTGCAGTATTTTTTGCTCTTATGGCAAAAGGATATACAGTCAAAGATTACATGGAAGATTAATAATTTGATTAATTTAGAATAATATTTTTTCGAGAAAAAGCCTCAGTTTATGCTGGGGCTTTTTTTTAGAAACAGCCTGCTCCCATTCCATTGCAACCAGGAAAGTTGTTTTCATGTGGAAATGCAGAATTGGCAGCTGGGGTAGAAGTATCTATTTGATTTGTAAATGAATCGCAATCATTTTCAATTAGAGCAGTACCAGTACCATTGTTATATAGAAAGTCGTCCCAATCAGTTTGGTCATTCCAATCGCTTAAGCCTGGAATACCAACTGTTTCACTTGTTGTTGCATTTTTAGGATGGCGATCCATGAGAGAGTCAGTTTCAAAATGATCAGTCAAATATTCTATGTATTCATAACTGTGGTCAAATTCTAGGTCCCAATCTCTTATGATTAAAGTTATTTGCGCTTTAATATCAAATGATTTGTCTAGGCAAAGGTAATAGTAGAATGGATAAGGGTAGTAAGACTTATCACCACTTGTAAAACGTGCCCTAAATGGATCCGTCGTAATTGGAACTGAGTCAAGAATTGTTCCACCATTGCCCGAATCTCCTATAAAGAAATCCCCTGAAGTATCAAAGTATGCTCCGTGTTCATTATTAGAAGTGATTAAATCATCTCTAACATTGTCGAGATCGATATCATATGCTCCGACATTAACAGTATTTTCTCCTCCACCTGTATCAGCATCAATCGTTTGAATAGTGTACAGCACCTGGGCGTCATCCAATAAAGTGACATCGCCATTATCATTTGTTGATGTAAACATATAGCCTTCCATTCTAGATGTATCATAGGTTGTTAGGTTGCGAAATGGATTTGCATTATCATCAAAACTTAATCCACCATCCTCTAACCAATATGAAGCATCATTTGTTGCGGAGGAATCGTTGCACATCCCAATATAATTTGCCACGTTGATATTGTAAGTTTCTCTATTAACTTCAGGAGCTTCCGAATCCATTGAAAAGGAAATTTCCTCCATATCTGGGTTCGGTACAAACTCATAAGGAGTATCCTCGTCTAGTTGATCTTTTACGGGACCGGCCATACATTCCCAAGTTGATCCTCCACAATCACTCGAAGTAAAACTACCGATATCGATACTTGTTGGTGTTGCACTCGTATCTGCTCCACCAACCACATCACA
This sequence comes from Bacteriovoracaceae bacterium, assembly GCA_028101965.1. Lineage (GTDB taxonomy): Bacteria > Bdellovibrionota > Bacteriovoracia > Bacteriovoracales > Bacteriovoracaceae > JAOHMI01. Next base: position 1,568 of record JAOHMI010000066.1, on the reverse strand, counting down.
GCCAGCACCTTCGTATCGAAGAGTGACGGTTATAATTTTACCCAAATCACAATTAGGAGCTCCATCATTATTTATTGAATGATCATAGTCACATATTGGTTCATATGAACTCGAAGGACACTCTTCTCCAACGGCCATTCCTGTTAGACAGGCATCGTCGCATTCGTGCTCGAATTTATATTTTAGGGTTTTCCCAATTGGGTACTTATAATAACCATAAGGAACATATCCTAAATACTCACAAGCTCCAACTGAACCGGTCATTGTAAGCTGAGCACCATTTGCATAAATATCTAACTCCTCTCCATCTAGATAGCAATCTATGGTTTGAGGGGATTGAGCACTAAAGACTGATGTGGAATTAATTTCACAAGGAGTGTCCATATTTCCTAAACCAGTTTGATGGAGAAGGAAACTCAAGTCCTCATCCATATCATGCTCAAGCTTAAAGGTATAAATACTCGGAGTCCCAGAGGTATCCACATTAGTACTTGCTTCATCCGTGGAGTCACGCTTACTAGGTAAGTCATCACTGACCTGCTCTTGGCAGCTCATAAAAACGATTAAAGTTAAAACCGAGAAAAAGAATCTAATATTCACCATTCTCCTCCATTATATCTCTATTCGTGATCTGGAGTATTTTCTTTATGTTTTTTAGCTAAAAATTAGTTTATTCTAGTTAAGTATGAATGTGTTCAGACTTAAACTGTTTTTATCAGGTATGATTTTTCTTATTTCAAATACCTATAGTGCACAATTTGCTGTGGTTAAAAGCGAGAAAGCGATAGTTTACGCTGACTATAAATTGTCTTCACCACTTGGATTTTTAATTAGAGGGAAAAAGCTCAGAGTGGGAGAAGCGCCAAAATATCGCGGCAGATCTCTTCCTTTTATCTTAAATGGAAGAGTGGCCTACATCGCGACTAAAGATATAGACACTTCTTATGATCTAAGCGATTTGCGAAGTATAGAGGAAAGGGTTAAGACTAATCGGGATAAAACCATAAATCGTATTTCTTTTAATTATTCCACTCTCAACGCCACATTATTTAACTCTGAAGCTTTAGGGGATACTCAAGAAGAGCAAATTTTTATGATGGGGCCAACAGTGAAAGGGCATATCTTAGGACAAGATCGCGATACAGAACTGCAAATTGATTTAGGGTTCTTAACGGGAGCGAATGAAGATGCTAGTCTTACTACATTTCATGTTTCACCTGCTTTTTCATACGCCTTTTATTATAAAGAGAAAGTGAAAGCCTTTTACGGGGTTGGGCTCAATTGGTTTCCTCATGCTCAATTTGGCTACAAAAATTACTTTATGAAAAATGGTACCGGTTATGGGGCTTTCACCCATGTGGATATGAGATATATGGTTCAAAGAAATTGGGAGTTTATATTTAATTTAAATTACCAATACAATTTACTTGATATTGATTTGCCTGATGGGTTTTACGTGGATGAGTTTGAGCCGCTGGTTACTGGGGTTGGGTTATCCCTTGGACTTGTCTACCTCTATTAGAAAATTTAATAAATACTTCTCAATCTTAGTAGAATAATCTTCTTTA
>JAOHMI010000065.1 GCA_028101965.1 Bacteriovoracaceae bacterium | reverse complement strand
CTGGTTTAAATTCTGAGTTTTCAGAAAAAGAACAATCATTGTTAAATGAATTTAAAATTGTAAATATCTTAAATTCAGAGAAGCTAAAGGAGAAAGTTTCAATTGACTTAGGGGCTCAAGAACTCTGCGAACTAAACTCGACTCAAAAGCTTGGTTTTTTTGCACAAAAACTGATTGGATTATTTGATCAAAGTAAAAAATTAAAAAACTTGCCTGGGGAAGTTCATTGTTTAATTTCGGTCAATGCAACGTTTTTTGAAATGATTAGTTATATTTCGTGTCTGCGTTCTCTATTTAAAAGAATTACTACTTTCTATCAGTTCGAAGTATCACCAGGATTAACTTTATGGAGTATCCCTGATTTTAAAATGCAAAATAAAGTGTTTGTTGAAGGTAATCATCTCAAAAACTTATATGCAGGGTTGGCAGCAAAACTAGCTGGGGTAGACCATGTCGTGGCAAAGAATTATCACTACCCATCAAAAGAAAAAGTCTTCTCCACTGATCTTTTAGCTTACATAAATTTATGTTTATTGGATGAAGAGGGAGGAGTCGCTCACATTAAAACTAATATTACAAAAGGTGCGACTTTAATTGAGAGTTATCAACAGGTCATGATGAAACAAGTTTGGAAAGAGTTTATTGCGATTGGAAGAGAAGAGTTTCTCTCCAAAGAACAATGGAATGAATTAGGAAGATCCTCTGAAAAAGAGAAAAAAGAAAAGACGATCGTTGGGGTGAATGCCTTTGAATCAAAGTTATTTGAAGAAGCAGGTTTTTTGAATCGAGGAGAGTCTAATGAGTGATTCAAGTAATCTGCCTAAATTTAAAGGGACAAAACTTAACTTTGAAGCGGAGAATGGAAAAAAACAATATGCTCATCAAGGATCTTATCCTGGAGTCTTCCCATTTCTCTCGGGACCTTATCCAACAATGTATACAGGGCGTCCGTGGACTGTTCGTCAATATGCAGGATTCTCAACAGCTCAAGAAAGTAATAAATTTTATCTAAATGCGATGAAAAAAGGTCAGCGAGGGCTATCCATTGCTTTTGATCTTGCTACCCATAGAGGATATGACAGTGATCATCCACGTGTCTATGGAGACGTTGGTATGGCCGGTGTTGCGATCGATTCCATTAAAGATATGGACATACTGTTTAATGAGATTGATTTAGGAAAAGTATCTGTGTCTATGACCATGAATGGCGCTGTTCTTCCTATCTTAGGCCTTTTCATTGCCTCGGGAATTAAGCAGGGAGTAGAAGTAGCTGATCTTTCTGGGACAATTCAAAATGACATCTTAAAAGAATTTATGGTGCGCAATACGTTTATTTTTAATCCTCAAGATAGCATGAGAATTATTTCAGATATTTTTGGGTACACCTCAAAAAATATGCCTAAGTTTAACTCTATATCAATTTCTGGTTATCATATGCAAGAGGCGGGAGCCTCTGCAGATATCGAATTGGCCTATACGCTTGCTGATGGAATTGAATATATAAAAACTGGAATTAAATCGGGGATCCCCATTGATCAATTTGCCCCAAGATTATCATTTTTTTGGGGAATTTCCATGGATTATATTACTGAAGTGGCGAAGCTCCGCGCTGGACGATATCTTTGGGCCAAATTGGTTAAAAAATTTAATCCACAAAACGAAAAGTCACTTCTCTTGAGAGCTCATTGCCAAACCAGTGGGTGGTCTTTAACGGCTCAACAGGTTCAAGTGAATATTGGGAGAGTGGGCTTGCAGGCTTTGGCAGCAGTTCATGGCCATACCCAATCTCTACATACTAATTCCTTAGATGAAGCCATTGCTCTTCCTTCAGAATATTCATCAACGATTGCTCGAAATACTCAGCTCTTAATTCAACATGAAACGGATAGCTGTCAATTTATCGACCCATGGTACGGTTCAGAAGTTGTTGAAGCTAGAACTCAAGAGCTTATTGAACAAGCATTAAAGTTAATTGAAGAAGTTGAAGAAGCGGGAGGGATGAAAGAAGCAATTATAAAAGGGATCCCTCAACGAAGAATAGAGGAGTCCTCAGCACGAATTCAAGCCAAAATTGATCGTGGGGATCGCCCATTATTTGGAGTTAATAAGTTTGTTCCAACAACTCCTGAGAATATTAAAGTACTAAGTATTGATAATGAAGCCGTTCGAGAAGGACAAATTGCTCAGATAAAAATAATTAAATCCGAAAGAGATAATAAAAAAGTTGAAGAGTTGCTGAAAAATATAACGAATGCGGCTTCTGATAGCAGTATGAATCTATTAGAATGTCATGTAGCGGCGGCTTTAGCTGGGGCCACGGTTGGTGAAATGACCACTGCTTTAGAGGAAAAGTTTCCTCGTTATAACCCACCGATTAGAGTTGTCTCTGGAATTTATGGATCTATGATGAAAGAAAATGCTTCTCAAAATGAAAATTACAAGTTGTGTCTCAAATTGATGGAAGACTTTGAAACGAAGTTTGGACGAAGGCCAAGAATCTTAGTGGCGAAAATGGGACAAGATGGGCATGACCGGGGTCAAAAAATTATTTCATCGGCCTTAGCTGATTTAGGTATGGACGTGGATGTAGGACCACTTTTTTCCACACCAGAAGAAGTGGCAAAGATGGCCATGGAAAATGATGTTCATCTGATCGGAGTTTCTTCTTTAGCAGGAGGACATAAATCTTTGGTGCCTAAATTGATGGATGATTTGAAAAAAATTGGTCAAGGGTCAGCAAAAATAATTGTGGGCGGAGTAATCCCACCGGAAGATTATGAAGGTTTATATGAACAAGGAGTTTTTGCTATTTTTGGGCCGGGGACAAATATCACTAAAGCAACGATTGAGTTTATGCAAAAGTTACTGAAGGATTAAACATTGAAGATTGAACAGATTATCCAAGGACTTAAGGATAAGGACTACTCGGTTTTGGCCAAGGCCATCACCTTAATTGAGTCAAAATTAAAAGAAGAACAAGTAAAGGCGCAGAAGCTTTTAAAACAAATATCCAAAGATCAATTAATAAGTTCTCCGACAGTAACGATTGGAATCTCTGGGCCTCCTGGTGTGGGGAAATCTTCTTTCATTGAAAAATTTGGTACTGACTTATTGGAGCATGATACAAAACTCTGTATGGCCGTCCTAACTATTGATCCTAGTTCGAACAAGGTTGGGGGATCCATTTTGGGTGATAAAACTCGCATGGATAAATTAACGAAAAATCAGAGAGCTTTTATTCGTCCTTCTCCTTCGTCTCCTTATACAGGAGGTCTGCACAAAAATACTTTTGATGTGATTCAATTATGTCGCTTTTTTAGTTTTGATTATATTTTTCTCGAGAGTGTGGGAGTGGGTCAGGTTGAAGTGGAGATTGAACATTTTGTGGATTATGTTTGGCTCCTTATGCAACCGGGGAGTGGAGATGAACTTCAAAGTATTAAAAAAGGAATTTTGGAAATTGCTGAAGTTTTTGTTTTGAATAAGTTTGATGGGCAGTTTGAAAATAAAGTCATTGAGCTTGAAAAAGATCTGAGCTTGAGCTTTGGACAAATGAAGGACTTATTTAAGTTCTCAGCATTTAAAGATGGTATGAGTGAAAAATTGATACATTATTTGCTTGAGAAGAAAAATGGAGATTTTCAATCTCGAGTTGAGCTTCGAAAAAAAAATATGTTAAATATATTCAATTCATATGTAAGTTATCTTCTACTTGACGAATTTCTTCATGGGGAGAAGACGGCCAAATTGCGACAAAAAGTCATAACGGACTTGAGATCTCACCCCGATCAGTTTTGGCTTGAGGCAAATCAGTTCAAGAAAAAACTACTTACCTAAAATGATCTCAGTAATTTCAAATAATTACTTACATATTCAACCTTAGGTTGGTTTTAATAATATTTACCATTTGAATTGAAATCGTTTTGAAGCCTGGTAGTCTTGCTAAAGTTAAACACGTTTTTTAGGAAGTTCATTATGAAAAAAATATTATTTGTACTAATCACAATTGCTAGTCTTTCCTCTGCTTTTGCCCAGCTAAACCCTCTTTTTAATCGCTTTAACTTTGGCGCTTCTGCAGGGAAAATTGATCAGCTAGGAACATCTTTTTGCGCAAAAGCTCAGGCCCATTTCGTGACAGGCAGTGAAAATCTTTTTATTAATGATGTCGCCGCAGATTTAGAATGGGGATTGATTATTTATGACGACAATGCAAGTGGAGTATCAGGTACAGGGCGTTATTACAGCTTAGATGCATTAATAAGTTACGAAACAAAATTGGTTGATATTATGACTGGTTTAGGCGTCCAATCTGATTGGATCGATACCACTGAAGAACAAGTTTTTTACTTTCCGATAGAGGTTTGCTCGAATGATTTAATTTCACTTGGATATGATACATCTATTGATTTTGCTATTGGTACTGATATTTTTCCAGATCTCAAAGCCACAAACTTTAAGTTTTCTGCCTTTGTTACTTTTGGTAATAAGTAACAATAACCCTCGCAGATTCCTGCGTTTTTATTTATTAACAATGATTGTTATGTCATTTTAATTATTAATTTCTTTAATTTATGATTTTTTTACGATAATCAGCCTTTTAGTAAAGGCATTCAAAATGAAAATTACTTTTTTTCTTATTCTTTTCTTTGTAACTAACCTTCAAGCTTTAACCTGTAAGGGCACTATTCCAAATCATTCTCAAATAAAGCCATATTTCGAATTAGGAAGATACACTGCTTTTTACTTCGCCGGGAAGATCAAGGGTATATTATGTGCGACAAACCCTGGAAGCTATGAAGAGTTTTCTAAAAATGGTTTTAAATTTTATTATCAAGACGATGAGAACAGGGAAGTGGAAAGTTTCACCATGGCCAACATGAAATCCGTTGATGGGGTAAACGTCTTAGACAAAAAGGATCTTAAACCGATTTTCCGACCCATGGTTGTCAATCATCCAATAGTAAAATTTAATATTACCCAAATAACTCCCTATGGAAGTAACAAAGCTAAAATTATTGCCGTTTTTGATTTTGCCGTGAACTTAAGCAAAATTTTCTCACGTTATCGAAGAGAGCAATTAACCTTTGAAGCTATTTTTGATTTTAATCAAAGTAAAGTATTGAAGTATTCTCTTTATCCTAAAACAGTTGGCTTTCAGTTTGATAATTTTGATTTTCATATTAAGGGAACAAAAATTAAGTCGATTGATTTAAAGTCTCGTATTGCAAAGAAAACCATTAAGTTTTAATGAAATCTATAAGGTGATGCCTGATCCTTTTTAATGAGATGAGGAGTATTAATAATCACAACAGATTTTCATAAAAAATTTTCACATAGTCAGTTAGTCTATTAAAAATGATTGTTTAAATCATGTATTAAGATATCGATGTGCATTCAATAATAAAATTTATTAGATGAAAACTACTTAAGGAAAATCATTATGAGATTGTTGTCAATACTTCTTCTTACCATGGGATGCCTATCAGTTTACTCAAATGATTATTGTAAAGTTAAAGTAGAAAAAAATGAAAATTGGATCATGTGTCAAGGTTGTTCAGACAGATGGTATGGGAAAATGAACAGAATCGTAGGAAATAAAATGGCAAAAAGAGGATATGACGTTGTTTCAAAAAACGATCCTTACTATGATTACATTCTCCATGTTACCAAGGAAGAAGGTCCTAATAATCAGATTCTTACGACCGCAAGTTTATATGATCTTTCTGGAGAGTTAAAAGCTGAGAAAAAGGTGTTAACAAAAGAAAATGGTTTCTTTTTTAACATCGCAGATCGAAATGGAACGAGAAGATCAGTTTTGGGATTATCTACTTGTGATGAAATTCAAAAGTTAAGTAAAATTAATTATGCAAGTATTAATCACTAATTAGTATTCCTCATTCTCCACATCAATTGACTTAAATAAGGTCTTCTATATTCACCACTTGCCACCATGAGAAGTTTAGTAATTTTTAAACTATTAGAATCCGTATAAAGCACAATGAGGAGTTCTTGTAAGTAGTCCGTATTTAATGTGATGTAATTATCAGTCCCAATTCCTAGTCGCACACCTTTTTTCTCCCACCAAGAAAAAGGGTGATCCTTGTATTCAGGAAAAGAGTTTGTTAATCGATTATTTGATGTGGGTAGGGCAATCACCGAAACATCTTTATTTATCATTCGATTGAGAACATCGTGTTGGTAATGTTCCACTTCTCGCGCTGTATGAAATTTAATTTTCATAAAGTGAATCCTTTCTTCATCAGAAAGAGGAACACCACTTATAAGTTTGTCCTTTATATGAGGAACTTTTCTCCAATCAAAGCCATCTAGCTCTCTCCCTTCTTGAGATTTTTCTTTGATTGGAATTCCAATATCATTTTTCTCCATAACTTTTTGAAAAAAGCGATGAAAGTAATAATTAGGATTAATGCCTAAACTTAAGCCATGTTCAAGTGTATCGATGTGCCAAATATTGAGTGCATTATCGACAGCTTGGACACCTTTGTTGAGTGTATGCCAGGTTTCTCCATGGTGAGACCGAATTGAGAAACCTCTATAATGAAGTTTTCGAAAACCTGATTGCATCGGGATAAAATGGCTTTTTCGGTATAATTCTTTTTCTGATCCAACTGTATCAACATCAGTCATATAGGGTTTCAAAAAAGGAAACTTCTCCAGCATTTCTAAAATTTGATCTATTTGTAAATTGAAGTGGTCTTTCTTAGTTTCAAAGTTATCTGCATCAAAGAAATCAGCTTCTTTCCGAAAACATGGCGAGAGGATAAAGCTAAATTCAGGAACCTTTTGTTTAAAATCCATGAACCCTTCATATAGGCCCAAAACAGCATCCTCGTGAGTTATATTTAAACCAGGGATTTGATCTGCGCTATTTGAAGTAGCCCGGCTAAAGGTGAATTTAAGCCGAATTCGACCCACATTGTATTCATGGTAGAGAGTTGAAGCCATATGATATGCGGCTTCTCTGTGCGTTTGCCTGTCTTTAAGGATTAACTTAGGTAAAAGTAGAATTTGTAAGTACCGCTCAAAATGCTCATCGTCTTTGAGTCTTATCAAAGCGTCCACATCCTCAACCGTATTGATTTCCAAAGTGTCGTCTTGATAGACCTCTCGAATCTTATCCAGATAAATCTTACCATTCGGTCCTTCCAACTGCTTCATTAAGCGAGGGTAGATAAAATCCGCCGTAAGAGAACCTGTGAGATGAATATGTTCTTCTAAATAAGGTAATGGGAAGTTTTTAAAAAATAGTCTCAGAGCAGCAGAGAAAGGATGTGAGAGCAATGTAGCTATATCCACTTCATCATGCTGATAGTTGGCCAAAAGTCTCTTGAACTCATTAAAGTTTTTTAGAACAGAGGGAGATTTCTGAACCTTATTCGAATTAACGATTAGTTCGAGGGTATCCTCAATGGATATACCATTGGTTTCTGAGATAATTTCCACTAAATGCCGGTACAGCGTGTTAATAATTTTAGCCATTTTAAATTCCTATCAGGGCAAAAGTTAGATAACTTATTTAAATACTATCTTTTTCTTACACCATTTGAAGAGTTGTATAACTTTTTTAATAATTAATTAAAGAATAATAAATAAATATAATTTTTCAATAAAAGACTTTTACGGATGAAGCTTCTGGCCATGGAAGGTCTCCCTTTTACCCCCGTTTTGTCATTTTATGCTATTTTTTATCTAGCCGTCTATATTCTCTATAGTGTTGTGTTTAAATAATTATCAATTTGATCTTGTCCCCAATGCATATTTTCTGGATCGGACTCATTGATTAACGTGGGAACTCCAAAAATATCTTTGCTAATGGCTTCTTTTAAATTGGCTTTAAGCTCTTTTTTGGTTTGGATAGGATCAAGGTTCTCGATCAGATCAGGTTTTAAATCACTTTTAATTAATAATTCTTTTATTTCAGCTTCTTCTTCACAGTTAAGGTTCTTCAACCAAACTGCTTCAAAGAAAGTTTTAATCACCTGCTCTTGAACTTTAGCATTTTCGCAGTTAACAAGTGTGCCTGTTTTTAAAATCAAAGATGAGTTGAAGGGAAATTCCTTTGGATGTGAAAATTTTATTTTTGCTTGTTTTGAAAGCTCGAACAGAACTTTAGTTACATACTTTCTTTTAGGGGGAATTATCCCAGGTGGAGTTATGCCCCAATGAGAAAACAGGCTGGTCATAAGCAATGGCTTGTAGACAATCTTAATGCTGTTTGGGTGATTGCCGAGAAATCTTTGCAGTTTAACAAAACCGAAGTAACTGTAGGGGGAGAGGAAGTCGAAGTAAAATTGATACTTTTTCATAAGGTAACACTTTATTTTTTATATTAATTGATAACTTTTCTTCACAATTAAATTTTTTGCTCGTGCAATTTGAGTATATGATAATTGCCAATTGAGCTAGTTTTTACATTATCAATGTGATCAAAGTCAAATGAGTTGATGTTTACGATCCTTCTTAAGGAAGAGAGAAATCTAATTTGGTTTTTCTGATTACGAAAATTATTTAATTTTATCACTTACTTCGCATGGACGTCAGTGCTTGTACTTTTTACGATCGAGGTAGTGTGTCTTCCTCAATGAATCATTCATTGAAGGAGTTTTATTATGCAAATTACCAATCAAAAAATTTTATTAATTATTTTTTCTTCTTTTCTTTTAGTTAGCTGCGGTAATCGAATGAAATATGTTACCGATGTGAAAGTCACTCCAGATTTTGATCAAGGAGATGTTTGGATTAATTCTTCTGCTAAATTAAATATTGGTAATATCACATTGCCAAATTTGACCTTACCCATATTGGTTCCCGGTTTGAACCGAAATGTTGGAGAGGTAGAGATTGTTTCGAACTCAGATCATGATTTATTAAAGATTAATGTAAATCTATCTGAGATTATTAATCTCAACACCTCCGAATCTACTTTACCCAATGGAAAATCATTACCTCTGATTGGTGAAAATGAAGTGATCCAATTAAATCTTGGGAGAAAGAAAAATGCTTATCTTTATTTAACCATGAATGACAATCAGCTAGTTCTAGGAACTGCAATTGCTATAGGTGGAATGGATTTTTTAGGTAATACGGTTGGAACAGCAGCTCTCTTTCCGGCTTTTAATATTAAAAATGTTATTGGTGCCGCTGGAATTTTTACTTCAAAAGATAAAGGAGAAAGTGGATTAGGGATTTTCTTTGATTTATCAGATATTGTTCCTTCGGTAATTTTTGAGCAAAAGCACACTCAAGCACTTCAAGTAATTGAATACAAAGAAGTGATGCCTTCTTCTTCTAAAGAGCAGAAGTTGAATCGGGCCATCTATCGTATGCATCGGAAAAAAGCTGTAATTAAGGAATAGATTCTTGTCTGCCTGGGAGAAAATATCTCTCAGGCATTTACTAATTGGTTATTTTATTTATTTAAAAATACTTTAGTTGTTTTCCTTACAAGACTTGGTGTGATTCTTGTAATTCTTAGAAAATCATCCTCCAAACTCGTTTTATGAAGTCTGACCTCATTAATGACTAATGTACCAATATTTAGAGGACAATAAGTGTAACCTGTTAAAGTAAAATATTTACGAATGAGATAATCATGGGTTTTATTATTTCTTATGAAGTTGAATTTACAATCTTGATTTTCTAAATATTCTTTTAACTTAGCTTCGATTTTATTTGCCCGGCTAATTGGAAACCTATTATCATC
>JAOHMI010000064.1 GCA_028101965.1 Bacteriovoracaceae bacterium | reverse complement strand
GGTTTGATCCCCTCGGTACTGCATTATATGCTTTCTTAATATTGATTATTCCTGCATTAATGAAATAATCCTTAAGAAAAACTCCGTATGATGTATTTGGTGCAAGAGGATTGAGTGAGCCAGCCGCAATACGAGCTATATCATGATTAACGACATCAACTCTTTGATCGATATTTGTACGATTTTCCAAGGCAATCCTGGCGATATCGATAGGCTTGATTCTAGGGGCAAGCGAGTTCAATTCTGCAAGAGCTCCCGTTAATATTGGTGCGGCCATTGATGTCCCAGATGAGTTTCTATAAAGATCAACTGTTTCATCTCCATTAATGCTTTTTAAGCTGTAAATATTTTTACCGGGAGAAAGTATATCTACAGAGTTTTGTCCAAAATTGCTAAAATGCGCTACTAGACCTGCATCTTCTTTAGTAAATCCACAAAAATTACTTTCAGGTCGTATAAACTTATAACTTGCACCTACTTCAATAAAATTTCGATGTTCGCGAATTTTTCCTTTTTTATTAGAATACCAACGATTGGGAAAATTTGGAGTAATATCATTGTCATGTTGACTGTTACCCGCTGCATGAACAAATACTGTTTCGAAAGAGTTGCCGGACCATTTTTTATTTCGACCTAATGATATGGCAATATCCACAAGATTTTTTCCATTTTTAATCTTTTTATTTAATGGGTCATAGAGCAAAGAGGGATGGGATTTTCCAAAACTCATATTCACATAATGAGCTCCATTTTGAATGGCATATATCATAGCATTGGCCACATCGATGTCTCTTTCATCACCATCTGGAACAACTCTTAATGTCATTATTTTTATATTACCTATAGAGTTATTATGCAAAAGTTTTAAGATATTACTACCAGAGTAATCCTTGTAACCGATTAGCCCACTAACATGTGTTCCATGTCCATTATGGATACCGATAACATCGTTATTTCCATAAACCTTCAATCGGCTCTTTTTAATATTTTCTTTTGTTAAGAGAGGAATAAATTTTTTCATTTCTTTTGAGGAAATTATGTTCAAGGGAGTCGGCCAATAAACAGACTCTTTTGCATCACCCACGATTTCTCTCGCTTGAGTAAATTCGTGGTCATAAAGGACAGATGGTCCTTTTCCTTGCCATGCAGGTTGAAGGATATTTTGGTACCATCCAATTGTTTTTAATTTGAGATTTTCAATATCACTCACCTGAACAATTTCAGGCCAGGCGTTACTACAATTGTATCTGTTATAAATGTTAATAGCTTTGTTTTTAAAATAGTTGTCGACAATATTTAAAATATTTAGGGTACCATCTTTGGCATTTTTCACTGCCTCATCAATTTTATTAAAGTTATCATCGATGGACTTTTTATAAAGTGTATATTTCTCACTATTGTTAGAGCTTTTCATTTCCTGTAGAACTTGGGCCAAATTATTTAGTTGTTCTAGCCAATGAGCGTTGAGTTCATATTGACCATCAGAAATTGTTTCAATGTTTTTTAAAAAAGCATAATTTCGTGCTAACTCGAGATTTTCCTTCCCTACATGATTTGCAGAAGGAATTCCCTTTAATGAATGATCATCATTTAGTGATGCACTACTTTCAGTTAAATCTTTTTGATTAATAGTTTTTCCTATAAAATTCCATCCGTAATAGTCATCCACATAACCGTTACCATCATCATCAACTCCAGGTTGTCCTTTGATTTCAGAAAAATTTTTCCAAAGTTTTCCTTTCATGTCTGGGTGATTAATATCTGTTCCCGAATCGATTACGGCCACAATAATTTCTTTATTTTGGTAGGGAATTATAACAGTATTATCACCTTGAATTCGAAAGTAATCGAGAAGGCTAAAGTAGCTTACACCTTGATAAGGAAGATCGTTGTCTAGGTTTTGAGAATCTAATAAATACCACTGTAGTTCTTTGGGATCTAGTATCTCATTTTCCATTGAAATCATTTCTATTTCTAAACCATCTATATTTTCCAAGACTTCAAGTTTGGCAAAACTAAACTGCATTGAAAGCAGAAGAATAATAAATAAACTAATTGATTGGTTCATGCTTTATACTCCGTGAAGATTACTTATCTTTAGGTGAGGGCAGAGTACTGTTAACTCAACTATGTTAAAGATAAATACCTAAAATTTGTTATTATTACAGGAGTAATCTAGACTTTAGTGAGGTGTTTTTAGATTCACTAAACAGTATAATTTTCTTGTTTGAGATTTAGAGCTTAGAGAATTGTATACTTAAACTATGTGGTTTTTGACCTTTAAACATTGTATTTATTACATCTTTATTTTAACTCTTTTAGGAGGGTGCCAGTTAGGTAAAGTTGGGGAGGTTGATACGGATGAAGATGATCCTGCGGAAACTCCCCCATCATCTAAACCTGCTCCAGAGGAAACAACTCCAAAAATTTCTTTTTCCGATTATTCGGTTAATCAATCTTCAATCAGTTGGGATAAAGAAAACAATATTTTAACCCTCACTAGTGATGGAGGGACGAATGCAAAAGGTGGTTTTCAAGGAAGTGGAAAAGGCAATAAGCCTATTGCTGGTTTAATTGGGTTTCATAACTCTGACTTGAGAGACTTTAAAGTTGATTTTACTTTTCAAGGTTCTGTAACTCCTTGGATGAATTTTTTAATTGATATCAATGATGATGAGATAGCGGATTATATATTTGTTCCAATTATGAATGTTGCGGGTAATGATATTGGTTGGAATGGTCTGACCGATCCTTTTAAGGTGGTTTGCATGCCTACATGTGGAACCTGGGGATCAAATAGCTACACTTTAGCTGATTTTCCGAATAGTAAAATCGTTGATAGCGTTATTAACGATGGTGGGATGCCTAAGGACGCAACAAATACCCCAATGGAGGGTGTCTTATTTTCAGCAGGTGGAGGGAGCTCTGAGACAGGAACTTTTTCAGTTGAGATTCAAAATATTCAATCCGTCGATTAGCCCCTTTTATTCTTGATTAAAGTAGTTAATTAAGTGAGTATTCAAAATATCTTTTAATTTTTCATTACGATGTTGATTTTGAATAGTCAAAGCCCCCTTTTTTTCAATATTTAGTTAAAATTATAGTTAATGGTAAAACTATTTATTTATCCTACATTGTTCACATTGGGTTTCTTAACTCTTCCGATGAAGGAAAGGTTCACTCAAAAGAATTCTTCAGTAAGAACAATTACCATTCCTCAGGAGATTGTGGTTAACCCCTCTCCAGTTATGAATAAGCAATTAGACTTCAATATTGCATCAAACAAGAATAAGCAATTTGAAATTACATCTTCAGATGAATTGATGGAAAAGAAAAAAGATAAAACTCCATTTATTGATCATGAAGAAAGTAAAGTTACTTTGAAATCTCAAACTACTGGTTTTAAAAAATTTCAAGTAAAAACCAAAGCAAAATACTTTACCTTTAATCAAGAAGATCTAGAGCAAGAAAAAATAGTGGAAGTGGCTAATCAAATAATTAGAGAAAAGGGGCAAAAGAGATTACCTTCTCAAATTCCAACAATCATTTCTTTCTCGACTGAAAGCATTGTCAATGACTATTCATCTCCCCTTATTTCTCAACCAGAACTAGCATTTGATGATTCAACTATTTTGTTAGCAAGACTTATCTATAAAGTAGACTCACAAAATCTTTTGGCACACCTGACTCCTCGTTCCGGGAATAAAGATGAAATACAGGTGAAGCAAGCTTCCAGTAAAAAAGATAATTCAAGCAATGATGACTTAGTTATTTTTGACTACTCAGCTCTTAGCGATCAAAAAACGAGCGATAGCAAGGTGATTGGCCAAAAAGCTTCATTAATCAGAGTAGATGAAATCAAACAAAAATCTTCTGCCCCTATAGAACCATCTTACGATCTAAAAATTAAAAGCAACCCCAAGCTTAATCACGTTCTCTTTATAGTTAAACTCAGTCACACGTTCACTATACTTTGCTAGATTTGAGCTCATTTCAAATCCACCCACCAAGATCAAGCTTTGATTAAACCAAAAATTAACTCCAAACTCAATTAACATAGAACTAGCATTACCTGCACTATTTGAATAAATTCCAGCTTCTTCTTCAACGGTAGGAAAAGGAATAATTTCTACTCGACCAAAGGCTCTAAATTGTGGAAGAATTGGTACATTCCCTCCAAAGCCAAATAAAAATCCAGAAAAAGATAAATCAGAAAACCCATCCTCACTCGATTCTTCAAGTGAAATATTATTAATTCCATATCCGGCGTAAAGATCGATTTGTGGCCCATAGAAAAAGCCAAGCGGTAGATACTTATAGCCTCCGCTTACTTTAAAATTTGTATTAACCGAAGAAGCAGGATCTGCCTCAACATCGCCTTTGCTTTTACTCAGGTTACCTGTTCGTCGACTAAATTCACCTAAAACGAAATAGTTTCGAGTCACCCACAACTCACCTTTAGCTGAGGCTCCAAAAATGTTACCACCAATTGTACGCTTAGTTCCTTTTTTAATATTGGCCGTAACTGAATCTATATCTAGTGTTAGGCTTGCAACTCCAAGTTTACCAAAAGTATTAGTTAATGATTTTCTTCCTCGATCATCAAAAACATTATTAGGTACAAATTTTTCTAAAGTAACAAAATCACCTACTCGAACTGCAACCTCATCTTGATACAACTTAATTTGTCCCAAGGATTGATTGTGATCTACATTAAAAACTTTTCCTTTTGCGATTGGTTTTGTTTCAATGGCCACAACTTTTTTAAGAAGAGGATGTTTTCGTTTTTGGATTAATTTTTTTATTTGAAAACCTTGCCCAATATTTATTTTCTTTCCTCGACGTATATCAAATGTAACTTGCTCTCCTACTACACCGATTACAAGCCCATCATAGGGGATGCTCGCTTCATAAACTTCTAACCAGTTCTTAATTGTTTCAAAAAGCATGGGAGGTGAATCTTCGGCAACAAAACTGCGCTCACTAAAAACTATTTCTTCACCATCGCTACCAATCACTTCAACGCTAACATTGACCCCTTTGGGTTCTTGCCATAAATGAATACGAATATTAGTTCCGGTTCCTAGTTTTTCCGCAACTAACTTCATCACTTTTGAATCTAACAAATGGTTTCGTAGATTTTGCCGATATCTAGCAAAGACATTCAATAGTGCTGAATGTGATTTATAAGAACACCAACCAGATCGCTTTAAATAAGTTTCAACGCTTTCATAGACTTTATTTCCTAAGGCACCTCCAACGGAGTCGGTAATAGGTAGTAGACTACAATTGCGATAAGAAAATAACTTCTGAGACTGAGCAAAAGTGCTAAAAGTTAGACTAAAAAATATTAAAAGCCAAAAAAGCTTAGCTTGGTATGGGTGGTATTTCATTATTATTTAGGGGGATAGAGGGTTTAACTGATACAGAAGTTTTTTCGTAAGTATCAACAAGCATTTTTAATTCATCAATCTCCATTTTTAAGTTCTGTTTATCTAACTTTAAATTTTTAATTTGTTGTTCAAGGAATTTTATATGACCAGACATGCCAAGAATTTTATCTTCCTTACTTTTTACTCTAAATTGTCGATTACACCAAATGAAGTACTTGCCATTAACTTCTTTGTGTTTAATTCTATTGGCTTTTAAATAACGACGAATGGTTGATATGGACTTATTTCTTTCCTGCGAATACTCCATTATTGAAAGCCACGAACCATCCTTTTCCATCATAAATTATTCCTTTAATTTAGTTTCAAATAAAATATTCCTATCCTATAATGATAATAATTATTCACGCTTAGTGCAAAGAAAGAATTGCGATACAAAAATTCAAAATCAATTGAGTAGATTACACTAGTAATTTTCAATCAAAAATAGAGCAAAAAAATAGATGAGTGAAAAAATACAATTATCAGATCTCCACGGTAAAAAAATTGCTATTGTCCTATCTGGAGGGGTTGTTAAGGCAGCAGCTTGGCACCTCGGTGTTATGTTGGCTTTGGATGAGCTTGGATTTGTCTTTGTCACAAATGAGAATTATAACGATCCTTCCGTAAATAATTCTAAGTTAAAAATTGGTACATATGTCGGTTCAAGTGCTGGTTCGATGATTAATTTGTATATTGCCTCTGGATACTCAGCAAGAGAAGTCATAAATGCAACTCTAAGAATTAAAGGCGAAACACTTAAGGGGATAACTTACAAAGAAGTCTTTTCTATGAAGAGGTCTCCCTATTCAAAAAAATTAAAAACACCAAAAAATATTTTCGAAGATTTACCACTTCCAATTCAAATGATGATTAAGCCCTTTTATTCATTTAATGGCTTTTTTACTACCATGGCCGTAAAGGAATATCTGGAAAAACACATTTTAAAATCCAATCGCTTTGAAGACTTTCATCCTGATATCTTTGTTGTCGCAACTCAACTAGATCACAGTAGAAAAGTAATTTTTAGTAAGTATCATTACCCAAATCCAAGTCATGATAATACTTCAGTCTATTATACTGGAGCATCAATGTCTGATGCTGCTGCTGCATCTATGTCCGTACCACCTTTTTATTCTCCACATCCAATTTTAAATTCGAAAACCGGAAAAGTAGATTATTATATAGATGGGGAAATTAGAGAAACTCTTAGCACTCACGTAGCGGAAGATCACAATTGTGATTATATAATAAGTTCTTGGACGCATACACCTTATCATTTTCAAGATGAAATTGGATCACTGGTAAATTATGGGCTACCACCTATTATAATTCAGACAATTTATTTATTAATTCAAAAAAAGATTGTCTCTCACCGAGCTAATAGAAACTTAGCGAAAGATATAATTAAAACAGTTAATCAATACCTAAAAGAAAACAAAATAACAGGAAATCATCGTGATAATATTATTTCAATTTTAGAGAAAAAACTAACCATTAATCGTCAGTCTAAGCTAATAGATATCTATCCAGATCATAATGATTACAAATTATTTTTTGCCAACAGCTTTTCTCTTAATCCAAAAGTTTCAAGCTACGCCGTTAAGATGGGTTATAAAAAAACTCTAGAAGTTTTTAGAAACAAATGAAAATTTTAGCAAATATACTTTTCCTATTTTTGACAACACCCACATTCTCCTTTGTGGACCCTGATTCAATTGGCTCACTTCAAATTGAATATGAAAGCGCCTATAGCGATATGGACTTTGAGCAAAAATTCACCACAGGTGATATCTTCCTCAGTCCTGAAACCGTACAAAATATTCTCACCGATTATAAAGATCAATTAGATAAAGATTTTGAGATAAAAAAATATTTTGCTGACTCCGTTAAGTTTTGGTTTTATATTTATACTCAATTTACATCTGATTTTGTGGTTATTCATGATAAATCTAACTTATCATTAATTTATAATATTCTTGATTATAGAGATTTTAAGAATGATAAAATCAATCGTTGGACTCTCTATCACCTAAGAAACAGACTTGTCTCAGGATATACTTTCAAATTAAAAAAAACACTTCTTCGCATGAGTAAAAAATCACCTGGAAAATATAATTCCGAAGAAAAAATTCTCTATGATAAAATTAAAGCACAAAATCCAAGCATTTCTAAAGGACGAAAAAGAAGAAGTAAATATCTAACCTTTTTAGCCAATAATATAAGAACACAAACTGGACAAAGAAACTTAATTCGCGATGGTGTCTTAAGGGCCGCACCTTATTTAAACCATTTAACAAATATGGCAAAAAATTTTAAAATTCCACCACAACTTTTAGCCATTCCCTTTTTAGAGTCATCTTTTAATCCTCGGGCCGCGAGTAAAGTTGGTGCTAGTGGTATTTGGCAGATAATGCCATATATCGCAAAAAAATTTTTTCCTAAACCATTTGGTGAAGGACGCTACCAACAGGACTATCGAAACAATATTGTAGTAGCATCGGTGGGAGCTTTTCATCTATTACGTGAAAATAAACAAATTCTCAAACATTGGGATCTTGCCATACCTGCATACAACTCTGGTACTAAGCATATTCAATTAGCTCAAAAAAAATTCGGAAAAAAGAAGGCGAATTCACTCGAGTTTATTTTGAAGAATTACAAACACCCACATATTGGCTTTGCCTCAAAAAACTTTTACT
This sequence comes from Bacteriovoracaceae bacterium, assembly GCA_028101965.1. GTDB lineage: Bacteria > Bdellovibrionota > Bacteriovoracia > Bacteriovoracales > Bacteriovoracaceae > JAOHMI01. Next base: position 1,676 of record JAOHMI010000064.1, on the reverse strand, counting down.
CAGAATTCACGGCCTTAGCTTATGTGCTCTCATATCGAGATATTATTTATCCTGGTTTAAAAAAATTTCTCACTCAAAGTAATAGTGAGTATTTTATTTACCTTAGCAAGTGTAAACAAAAACTGAAACCTAAAGATTATGAAATTAGAGATGGTGACCATAAGATAGATTTTTTTGAGCTAAATAGAGGTATTCACTTTAAGCGAGATAAAAACCTTGGAAAAGGAAGTATTCTCATTACACAAAAAAAATTATCCGCTAAAAGCTTTTATCAAATTAAAGCTAAGACTTATAGAAGAAAACTACCTATCAAATGGAAAACTTTAGTAAAGAATCAGAGTTGTTCAACTAAGTAGGAACCTATACTACAAAAAGTTTGTAAATAATCATAGGATTGATCAATATATTTGACCTTTACGAAAAACACCCCTTGCTCTTTAGAAATCAAATAAGCATTTACAATTTCATCTTCCACTTCGCTGACAAAATCACCCCGAGCCGTACGATACTTTAAATCACCCATGGTAGATCCATATTCTCCATATGTTTCAAAACTAACTTTTTCCACTTGCTTACTAAAGTTTAGCTGAACTAAACATTCATCTTTCATCGGATCGCTAAGCTGCAATTCATCCATAACAAAATCTGAAAACTCTAATCCTGGCAATGAGATTGAACTCTTACTACCGGTACCAAAGTAGATTTTTTCTTTCTTAAAATTAATGGCATAATAATTTCTAGTCCCGAGTGGAAGGTATGTTCTACCTTCACGATACTTATTAATGCCTATTTTTTTCATTTTTGAATCATAGAAGAAGTTTTCAAAAATCTTAGGAGCAAAACTTAATGGCCTTCCCTTATTGGCAGTTAAGTACATCTCTTGGATATTAAAATTCGATTTATCAACAACACGAATAAGAGGATCATCATAGTAAAGTTCACCCTCTGGAATATAAACAATTTTTGATGTTTCTCTATCTCCAATTGCTAATATAAAATTAACAATTGTATTACCTGGGGTTAAACCTTTAAATAAAACATATGATGCTGCACTTGGGTTTACCTTTTTTAATTTCTTATTTAAATATACTTTTTCACCACCTTCGATTTCAATATCTTCAATATCTTCATTTAAACGAAATAAGGCAATTGCTCTATGATCTTGGTGTTGTTCATAAAGCTTTAGACTATCAACAAAGTCTTGCTCTAATAAGACAACATCATCATAAACAAAGCTTCCCTCATCTATTGATACATCCACTTGAGTTGGCCAAGTCCCTTTGGCAGATAATTTTAACCTTCTATTCCCATGGGAGTTAACGATGCTCGTGTTCAGGATAACTTTTCCTGATAAATTTGAAGATTTATACTCATCTAAATCGTCCATAAAATTAATATCAAAGTTCTTCAACTTTTTACTGTTTTTCAATCCGATTGATCGAGCAGTAATGACTGTTTCCGAATTCGTTTCAGCAGGTCTCGGATTATAAAAACCTTCCTTTCCTTGATCACTCGAACTAGGAGCGACTCCACTTTGTTGGTTTGCTTCTGGTTTAGTGGAAATATTTGAGCTTTTACCATCCTTAGTATTATTCACTAATAATCCACTCTTCATATTTGAAAGAGAAGAACTCTTATCTTTATTTAATAAGTTCCAGATCTCTGGTTGAACCAAA
>JAOHMI010000063.1 GCA_028101965.1 Bacteriovoracaceae bacterium | reverse complement strand
TTTTTGATTTAATTCCTACATGAAAACCAGTCTTCTTCTCTAAGTTGCCTCGAAGAGAATCAAGTTTCTCATCTATTAACTTCTCTTGATAATTTCGCTCTTCAATTGGCTTATTAAATTTGTTTGATTTAATCTGCTTTTCTAATTCCCTGACTGAAAAACCCTCTTTTACGGCCATATTAGCAAAACGCTTTATCTTTTCATCTTCTTTTAAAGAACCTAAAACTTTTGCATGGCCAAAGGAAAGTTGATCTCTTTGAATTAGAGAAATGACTTCTCTTGGAAGTTTGAGTAATCGTAAAAGATTGGCAATAGTTGAGCGATCCTTTCCAATTTTCTTTCCTACTTCTTCTTGCGTAAGTTGAAACTCATTCATTAATTGATAATAAGCCAAAGCTTCTTCCACGCAGTTTAAATCATCTCTTTGAACATTTTCCACAATGGCCATTACCACTGTATCTTGCTTTGTTGCTCGTTTTACTAAAATTGGAACACGATCGAGTTTTGCTAACTTGGAAGCTCGAAGTCTTCTTTCACCACTTATAAGTTCAAACTTTCCATCTTTTTCTTGAACGATAAGAGGATTAATTATTCCAATTTCTATAATAGAATCACTTAATTCTTTTATTTTAATTTCATCAAAGATTTTACGAGGTTGGTTTTCGTTTACTTTAATTTTATTAATATCAATCATAAAGGGGATTTCAGAAGATAATTCCTTTTCTGCCCCCATAGAACCAGATTCTTTTTTTGGTCCTATAGAACCACTTTTATCATTTGCCCCTATAGAACCAGATTCTTTCTTTGGTCCTATAGAACCACTTTTTTCTTTTGCCCCTATAGAACCAGATTCTTTCTTTGGTCCTATAGAACCACTTTTTTCTTTTGCCCCTATAGAACCACCTTGGCCCTTCAGATCATCTAAAACTTTTGATCCGAGTAATGCTGAAATGCCTTTTCCAAGCTTCTTTGCTGGTTTTTTATTTTTTGAAAGTGCCATATTTATTTCCTTGATAATTTTTATGCTTCTGGTGATTGGTAGTCTTCAAAACGTGGAATTTCATTCATTGATGGATGAGATTCTACTTCTTTTGGTTCACGCATGATTATTTCTCGTGCCAAATCTAAATAAGCTTCGGAGCCCTTTGAAGTGATATCATAAACTATTATAGGCTGACCGTGACTAGGGCACTCAGAGAGCTTAACGTTTCGAGGAATAATAGTTTTAAATACATCTTCTTCTTTAAAATTTTGCTTTATATCTTCAGCAACTTGTTTTGAGAGGTTATTTCGAGCATCGTACATGGTTAATAGAATACCCTCCATGGCCAATTCAGGATTTAATGAAGATCTTATTAAGGATATGGTATTTAATAATTGAGATAATCCCTCTAGAGCGAAGTATTCAGTTTGTAGTGGGACTATATAGCTATCTGCTGCATTTAATGCATTTACTGTTAATAAGCTAAGAGAAGGAGGGCAGTCTATTATAATGTAGTCATAGTCATCTGCCACTTTCTCCAAAGCTAGCTTAAGCTTCTGCTCCCTTGCAAATGCACCTACTAATTCAATTTCAGCACCAACTAAATTATTATCAGAGGGGCAAATATCTAAAAGTGGTAATTGAGTTTCATAAATCGCTTCTTTGAGCTCTTTTTGGCCTATAAGACAGTGATAAATATTTGAATCCTCGAATATTTCATTCTCGACCCCGAGCCCAGTTGAAGAGTTTCCTTGAGGGTCCAAGTCAAGTAAGAGTGTCTTGCGCTCCGCAACAGAAAGTGATGCTGACAAATTTACAGATGTTGTTGTTTTTCCAACCCCACCCTTCTGATTAGATATTGCAATAATTTTAGCCATTTAGAAGTCTCCGTACTTTTTCACTTTTCTATTTGAATTAAAATCTTTCTATGATTTGACTGAATCTGACAAGTTTATTTTTACTTTTTTTTGAGGTTTCCCCAGTTAATTTAAATAACAAAATTCTTCGTAAAATTTGCTCTTTAGTCAGTTCATCATTCAGTTGAAATTCTTCATCATATTCAAGGTCCCATAAGCCATTTCCATAAAAAGCTTCATTGCTACTATAGCCTGGTCCCTTTAAAAATGAGACTGAAAAATCACATGGTCCTTCGGTTTTGACATAAATTTTATCCAATAATGAATCTGCTTTACCTACTGCTTTGAGAGTCAAAAGAACATCACCTTCATCGAAAATAATATCTTCCAATCTTGAATGATAAAAAGTGACATTATTAATTCCAAGTTTATCTGAAATTTCTCCAACCACTTTAACTTTTTTTGACCTTGCTTCAATGCCAATGAACTTCTTATCCGGAAAAAGTATGGCCAAAGGAAGAATTGGGAAGCCGCCACCGAATCCAATGTCAACGATGTAATTAGCCTGCATGAGGTTAGAATTCATTCGTTCTATAGCTACAAATGGATAAATTGAATCAATAATTTGTTTTAAGTAAAATTCATCCGGATCTTTAATGTTTGTTAGGTTGATCGATGAATATTCATTCTCCAATAGAGCTAAGTATCTGGTGGAAAAGTCTCTTAGCGCTTGGTGATGGATCTCAAGGTTAGTATTCATAATTGCGCTGCCACTGCAACTAAAGTTGCGGGTCTGATACCAGAAATAAGCCTTAATTCTCCAAAGGTGGATGGATTAAAGCGCTTAATTCTTTCCTTGCATTCAAAGCTGATATTCTCTGAAGACAAAACTGCCTGTACGTTTATTTTTTTAATATTAATCCTTTCTTTATCTCTTAAATCATTTTCAGATTTCTTAATATAACCTTCATATTTATTTGTGAAAACAACAGCTCTGATCACATTCATGGGTATAGAGATACCCATATTTTCCAGGAATAAACACAAAACTTTCTCTGGTTCTGGTTGAATAGACTTAAGTATTTCCGAAAGAGTTGTTCTACGTGGAACATTTAAACTAGGAAATGAATGTTTTAAATGAATTAATTCAGAAGATTCCGATGAAAAGTAGTTATTTTTCAGTAGATTTAGTATTAAATCAGCTTCTTTGTTAAACCTAATCAATATTTCATCAATTTCCTGGCTTAATCCTAGTGATATTCTATATGGAAGCATTCTAATAGGAGTATTATCTTCTCTAATGTGCAATCTATTCTCAACCCTTGATGTAAACAAACGGTAGGGCTCATCTCTAACAGAAGTTACCAAATCAGAAATCAGCACTCCAATATAGCTATCACTCCTGGATAAAACCATCCGCTCTTTATTTTGGATGGCCAAACTAGCATTAATCCCAGCAATAAAGCCCTGTGCACCCGCCTCTTCGTAACCGGATGTACCATTAATCTGGCCAGCAAAGTAGATATTTGGGTAATCTTTTAGGCTTAAAGTTAAATCAAGCAAACTTGTATCTATCACTTCGTACTCTACGGCATATCCAGGTATCAAAATTTCTGCACTTTCTAGGCCCTTTATTGTCTTAACAAATTTTTCTTGAATATCTATGGGTAAACTTGTGGAAATACCAGATGGATAAACCGTATCAAGCTCATTACTCTCAGGTTCGATGAAAACATGGTGGATGCTCTTTTCTGGGTACCTAAAAGCTTTATCTTCAATGCTAGGACAATACCTAGCTCCTGTTCCTTTAATTTGCCCATTAAACATTGGGCTTCTTTCTTTGTTTTCGAGGATAAGATCTATTGTTTTTTTATTGGTGTAAGTTAAATAACAAGATTTTTGTTCTAGTCTTCTTGAATTGTAAGTACTCAATAGGCTGAGGTTTGGTGTTTCTCCGTCAGAAGCTTGTTTTTCAAGTTCTGAATAATCAATTGAGTGTTTATTTAACCTTGCGGGGGTCCCTGTCTTAAAGCGACTTATGAACAACCGGTTAAATATTTCTGGGAACTTTACGTTTGATTGTTCCACGTGGAACCTTCCGCCCTCAACTGTTTTTTCACCAAAATGAAGTAACCCTTTTAAGAAAGTCCCAAGTGTAAAGATGCACTTAATAGACCTATATGAAAGTTCATTCGAAACTATCTCTATCGACTCTTCGCCTGTATCAGAAATATTCATCCCAATAACTCGATCATAAACGATGGTAATATTATTTCGTGACTCTAATAGCTTTAAAGCTTCTCGCGGATATATTTCCTTGTCTATTTGAACTCTAGTCGAGTAAACAGCAGGTCCTTTGCTTGTGTTCAAGGTTCTGTAGTGAATCCCAGACTTATCTGCCAGCATTCCCATTGCTCCACCTAGGCAATCTATCTCGCGCGCAACTTGCCCCTTTCCAACCCCGCCAATACTTGGATTGCAAGGAGCTGCCCCTATAGGGACACCGGGTAAAGTTATTAATGCAACAGATATTTCTGGAAAACTTGATGCAGCATAAGCTGCCTCAATTCCAGCATGACCTCCGCCAATAACGATCACATCAAAAATTTTTACTGCTCTCTTAGTCATAACTTTAAAATGCTCTTGGTAACTGATTAGTCAATTTGTTCCATGTGGAACAAATGAAATTTCCAATAAAAGTAACCAACTATTTTCCTACACAATAGTTACTAAAAATATTATCTAAAACCTGGTCAGAAGAAAGGACTCCTATAAGACTTTCAATTTTAGTTTGAATAATAAGAAGTTCGCTAGAAATTATACCTGCATCAAAACTCTCGTAATTACTGGAAGAAAACAGATCCAACTTAATTTTGTCATTCAGGTCATTGATAATGTCGCTATGCCGCTCCAATAATATCGGTGCAGATGCAGTTAAGTCATTGAATTTACGATTAATCTTTTCAAAAAAATCCTCTGCGTCGAAATCTTGTTCGACAGAGTGAGGTAACGTACTAAAATTACTAAAGTAATCTTCGAATGGTTGAGTAAAACTATCAGTACTAATTAAATCACTTTTATTTATAATCACCAAATCTGGATTGCTCTTGTTAATATTCTGCACATCTTCTTCAGTAATATCAGTAACATCCACAAGATAGATATTGTAAAAACAGCTACTTATGATGTCCTCAGCCTTTTCCACTCCTTGACTCTCAATACTATCTTCTGTTTCGCGAAGTCCAGCAGTATCAATCAGCTCGAATTCATTTCCATGGATAAAGAGGCCTTCTGAAACATAGTCTCTAGTTGTGCCGGCAGCTTCATTAACAATTGATCTATTTTTATTCAGAAGCCGATTAAAAAAGCTACTTTTTCCGGCATTAGGTCTACCACTTAAAACTATCCTTGGCTTTAATATTTTATTTCCACTTAAGCTAACTCTCTTGTGCAATAACTCTAAATTAGCTTTAAATTTCTCGATACTTTTATAAAACTCTGTTTGTGCGTAATCCTCATCAATATCTTCTGTAAAATTAATTAAAATTTCTAAACTACTTTTGGCACTTAAAAAATGTTGATGAAGGTTACAATATAATTGGTTGAGCTCACCACTTAAAAGGCTCTTTCCTTCGTTAATTACATAATCACTTTTTCCATGAATTAAAAGATCCAACCCCTCAACTTGGGTTAAATTCATTTTTTTATTCTTTAGGGCTCTATAAGTGAATTCACCTTCATGAGCAGTACTGAAGCCACACTCTGATTCAAATAAGTAAATTATTTTTTTTAATAACAATGGATTACCATGAACTTGTAACTCTACAATATCCTGACCTGTATAAGAATTAGGACCTTTAAAAAACAATAAAATGCCTTCATCAATTGTTTCTTTATTTAAACCTTGGATTTTAATAAAATGCGCGAATCTATTCTTAATTTTTCTTATATCAAGACTAATAAAGGGTGCTATGCTTTCTAGAATATTTTCGCCAGATATTCTTATAATGCCTATCGCACTCGTTAAAGATAAGTTCGTGGAACATGCAATTATCGTGTTATTTAAAGAATACATTTTATAAAAAAGAACACTTATTAAGTTCTTCTATAAACCAGCATCTGCTGACCAATACCAACTAACGTGGAAACAAAAATATAAAGAGTAAGTCCACTAGGAAGATCTTTCATTATTAAACCAAATATAAGTGGCATAAACATCATGATCTTTTTTTGAGTTGGATCAGCTGTTGTTGAAGGAGTAATTTTTTGTTGCACAAACATGGTAATGGCCATGAGTATGGGGAGAACATAAAAGGGATCTTTAACAGATAAATCGGTTATCCATAAATAAAAGGGAGCTCCAACCAATTCGACAGAAGACCCGAGAACTCTATAAAATGCAAAGAAAATAGGCATTTGTAGCAATAATGGCAGACATCCTCCTAACGGATTTGCTCCATTCCTCTTAAAAAGCTCCATGCTTTCTTTTTGCATTCTTTGAGGATCGTCTTTGAACTTTTCTTTTAATTTTGTTAACTGGGGTTGAATTTCTTGCATCTTCTTCATTGATTTAAACGACTTAATTTGCAATGGAAAAGTCATTAATCTAATTATTACAGTTAAAACAATAATACTAATTCCGTAATTAGGAACAACTTCATAGAAATTTTGTAAGAACCATAAAAGCCAAACCGCGATGATTCCCATAATTCCAAAATCAATTGCTTTATCAAGATGACTACCTAAAGCAGTAAGGTGATCAAGTTCTTTTAGTGTATAAACAAGTTGAAAGCTTTCTTCTCGCTTGGGATTAATAGTTTTCCAATAAATTGTACTGTCGGTTGACTTAAAAGAGTATAAGGTCTTTTCTGATCTCGTTAGAGCAAGTAAATGATAATTATAATCTAACCCAAACCACTGCACTTTTGCTTCGCCGGATTCTTCGTCTTCTACACCAAAATATTCTAACTCATCTTGAAAATAAGCAAAGGATCTATAAGTACCGTTTTCCAACTTGTGCTCGAAACCCTTAAAAACAAAGCGGTAGGGGACTAGATTAGGATTAAACAAATTTATATCCGCCAACTCACTGTTTTTAAAAGAAAAAAGAAACTCTATTCCATAAGCCTGATTAACAGCTTTTATTCCTTCTTTTATGTCGCTCAATTCAAAAAATAACTTTTGAAATTGATTATTCACATAGAATTCCATATAGAAAGGATTAATATTTTCCGTAAATTCTTGAAATTTTATTTTTTCATTAATATTGCTAGCACTAATAATTGTTAGGTTACTTTCAATTGTAAAACTTGTGCTATCAGAGGTTAGTGTCTTTTCTTCCAACTCTACTGGAGCTTGAGGTAATATTGTATTTGTTGAATTTTTTTGAACTACACCTTGATTACTATTGGTAGCCTGAGCATTATTTGGAGCAGGAGAACTTTGAGAACCAATAGAATTTGGAGAATCAGTGCTTCCCACCACTGACTGATCTTGCTTGTTTTTCTCAGCATCAGTTTTTGGGCCAAAATAAAACTGCCACCCAAAAAGAACGATCCCTGATAACAGGATTGCTAAAAACATATTGCTTTGTTCACGATTCATCACAAAAACCTTTTATCACCTTAGTGCTATTCAATAGTACTTATATATTTGAAAGTATGAAGTTAAACTCTTTCTTTACCTTAATAAAGGACAATCTATCAATCTGACATTTTTTACTTAAGACAAAAAGCACATCCAATCCCTTGTGTTGCAAATTATCTTCAGAATCTCTATAAGCAGATTTAATCCAACGCCTTATTTTATTTCTTGAAACAGCGTTACAGAGTTTAGAATTAATTGATATACCAATTTTTGTAACTTGATTTGATTCAAATGAATTCTTGTAGAAGCATAGAAAGGATTTCGACTTTTTAAAGCCTGGCTTTGCCTTTAGATTCGAAAACTCACCCACTGAAGTTAGCATGAAAGAGTTTTTATTAGACATTAACTCACCGTATTTACTATTAAATAGTTTTATTTTCTTCCAACGGAAACAGTTAGTCTCTTTCGACCTTTAGCTCTTCTTCTACTAATGACGTTCTTTCCACCTTTGGAGGACATTCTTTTAAGAAACCCGTGATCTCTTAATCTTTTAGTCTTCTTTGGTTGCCATGTTCTTTTACTCATATCAATATGCCTAGATTAAAATAAAATTAATTGAACTTTCTCTAATAATAAAAAAACCAAATTGGGTCAAGGAAATAATGCGAAATACTAAAATACTTCCCATTTTCTTAAAATTTCTCACATAAATGGAAAGATTATTGTTAAATTAGCCCCTATCATGTTACCTGATTGTTTCCAAACCAACTACACGATAAATGGAATTTATATATATATGGACCAGTTTCCCTTTGATCATTTTCTTGGAGATGAGAATCGCTCTAATAAACAGAATAAAAGCAATGACTTAAACTCTGGCAGTTTTACATCTGTTAACTTCTTTGATGATTTAGAAAATAGCGAAAGTAAATTAAACGCTAATAAAAACATCTCTAACCATTTGAATTCACATACCAACCCGCAAGAAAATCTATCTTTATTTTCTAAGGAAGAGATTAAAGAATTTCATAAAACATTTCTAACTTATTTAAGAAACAACGTTTCTCAAGAACTTTTTAATTCTTATTTCAATCAAAACTTTAAAATAAAAGATGTTACTGAAAGCCAAATAGTTTTTGAAACTCAAAACTCTGTAACCAAGAAGATTATTGAACGATCATGTGCAGATGTTCTCAACGAAGTTATTAAGAAGATATTTGGGGCACATTATACTTTTACTATAGAACCCAAGGAAGACTTAAGTCTATCCGAAGAATCTAGTAACATTGATGATTCAAAATCTAAAATGATTAATAACTTAAGCGCTAGTGGATTTGAAACCGAGCCACCTAGTTTTAACTTACGTTCAGCTCATGAGTTAAGTGTTGAAGAGGAACCCAGAACGCTTCAATTTACGACTAATTCTTCAAACAAAGTACCGCAAAAATCTTTTAAGCTATCAAGCTCTATTAATAAGACAAATCCAATTCAAGATAAGATTAATTCAGAAGTTATAAAATACAACAATAAGTACTCTCAGATAGTCGATCAGAATAAAACATTCGAAAATTTTATAGTTGGCCCATCCAATAATATGGCCCACGCTTTTGCTATCGCTGTTGCTAAAAACCCAGGCGTTACTTACCCTTCGTTGTTCTTACATGGAAACTCTGGATTAGGGAAAACTCACTTACTACACGCTATTTGTAATAAAGTTCTTGATCTTCATCCACGAAGCCGAATTACTTTCACTTCTGCTAATGGGCTGATGAATGACGTCATTGAATTTACCCAATCCAATAAAAGGCATGAGTTAAAGAAGAAATATATTGATTCAACTGATATCCTTATTATTGATGATATCCACGAACTGGAAAAAAGAACTGGTACTCAAAATGAATTTTTTCATATTTTCAATCAACTTCAGGCTAAAAAGAAGCAGTTAATTTTTACATCAGATAAACACCCTAAAGAAATTGATGGAATTGAAGAGAGAATACGAACTAGGCTTTCATCCGCATTGATTGTAGAGATAGAAAAACCAGACTTTGAAACAAGAGTTGCTATTTTAAAAGAGAAAGCATTTGAGCATGATATTCTTTTAGATAATGATGTAATACGCTTTATAGCATCAAGCATAAAAAGCAATATTAGAGAACTGGAGGGTTCGCTAATAAAGCTTGGAGCTTACTCAAGACTACTTCACAAAGATATAGACATTGAAATTGCTAAAGAGCAGCTAAAAATTGAAAATGATTATTCCGAAAATATTTTAAGTGTGGAAAAAGTAACGAAAATTGTTGCAGCTTATTATAAAGTAACCGTTGGCGATATTAGAGGTAAGTCTCGTTTAAAAAAAGTTACGAGGGCCAGACAAGTTGCCATGCATTTAACCTATGAGTTCGTTTCTAAAGAA
>JAOHMI010000062.1 GCA_028101965.1 Bacteriovoracaceae bacterium | reverse complement strand
AGGTCTTTTTGATGAGATTTACCCTTTAGGAAAAACTTGTAATACCAGTTCTATTTGGGAGAATGGCAAGTTCACCTCCCGACAATCGCACTGGTGGGATAACTTGCAAGGCTGTTTTCATAAACACTTTCTTATGTTAGGTCAATCTCATATCGAGAAATTATTAGATTCTAAGTTAAGAGAAATCAGTCATCCCGTGCAAAGAAAGACAACACTCACAGACATTCAAGTCACTCAAAACCATTGTCTGACCACGCTATCAAGTGGTGAGATAATTAAATCAAACTACATTATCGGAGCAGATGGATCACACTCCTTTGTCCGCAATCATTTTCATGTTGGATTTGAAATTACTCGCCCTCAAATTACTTGGGCCGTCATTGATGCAGAAATTGAAACGACTTTTAATAAAGTTCCGGAAATTATTGTTTTTCAAGCGGAAACATCCGATGTTGCCTGGATCCCAAGGGAAGGAAGTATCGATCGATTCTATATTCGTATGGACCGAAAAGATTTCTCAATTGAGGAATGTCTAGAGAAAATTAACCATGCAATGACCCCTCATACTCTTTCTATCACAAAACTAGAATGGTTTTCTCAGTTTACAGTCAAAGAGTCTGTGGCCGAATCTTTTAATATCCAAAATTGCGTTTTCTTAGCTGGAGACGCTTGTCACATTCATTCAGTTAATGGCGGCCAAGGTCTCAACACGGGATTAGCAGATGCCTTTAATCTTATTTGGAAGCTTGCTCATAAATTAAAGTATCAAACTAAGAACAATCTTCTACAATCTTATGAAGACGAAAGAAAATCCGTCGCCCAATCAGTTATCAATACTTCAGGCGAACTGGTCCGCTCTACCAAGTATTCAAAGCAGGGAACACATGCAAAAGACTATGTGCGGTTGGTGGAAAAAAAATCAGGAAACATAACGGGAATGGGTATCCAGTATAATAATAATTTACCAGATGAATCAGGAGAGCGTCTGCATGACATTGCCGTGTTTAAAAATGGTAAAGAGTTGCGACTCTATCAATTATTAAACTATTCATCATATTGGCTAATTAATTTTAGCGATAAAAAGTATAAGCATTCTTCATTAAAAAATACTCAGCAAATTATGATATCAATGGAAAATAAAAATAATGAATATTGGAGTCCGGATAGGAAATATAAAAATAAAGTTTTACTCGTTCGACCTGATTCATATATCGAAAAGGTTTACTCGTAGCTTCCTTCAATCATTTGCTTAAAATGGGCATGAAACTTATCAACTAACTGTTTATGAAAATACTCATAGTGCTTTTCGTTCCGAGGACTTTTATTGTAATAACTAGTATGTTTTATTTCAGTTTTATTACCTTGTCCATAGAACTCAATCACTTGTTTTCCGGAGCTCTCATTTCCTCGAATATAGCTTATTTCAAATTTCTTATAACACTCTAATTCATCTTCAATCCCAGATACCATTAGTGCGACTGGAATAGTCTGGACCTTGATTCCCAAGTTTATTCCCTCTATAGGATAAATATATAATTTGAGCTCTAAGAAAAAGGTTTGCCCTATTTGGTATAAAAAGTTTTGTCCAGAAATATTATCTCCACTATAAACATAGCGAGAATAGTAGGGATCATTCATTAAAATAAATCGGCTACTTTTTAATTTCCAACCCTGCGCTGGATGGGTTTGAGTATAAGCTTTCCATACATCTGAAATAGGACGATTAATCAAATAATCATCATTCGCCTTAGCATAGTTAGCATTGCATTCTGGATTTCGAGTACTTGGCTGAAAGTGGTTAATCTCTTCTTGTTCAAACTTTTCTAGCATATCGAGAACGACCTTAGAATCAATTCTCTCCTTATCTATCCTTTCAGTAAAAATAGGATATAAAAGTTTTGCTTGAGCAAATATGAGACTAGAAGAATAAAAAAATGTGAGCACTATAAGTAAACGTATCATGTCGTAAAGCTATGTTGGAGTAGGTAAAATTCTCTTAACACCTGTTAACCTATGTAAAAATAACGCGCTAGTTCTCTGACCAGGTTAATTTTCAAGACAAATTTTAATTGAAATATAAAAAAGCCATCCTTGGCCTTAAAATTTCCGTCCTTGGAAAACTGATTTTCTTAAATAGGTGATTTACCTTTGATCACGTAATGGCGAGGCATATACAAGCCCAGTGATAATACAGACCAAAGTGTGTCTTTCCAGTCCGTCTCTTCGATAATTTGCAGCTCGGCTGCTGAATGTACTCCAGCTGCTCCTAGACTTTTTTCTAAATTAATCTCTCCCTTTTCCGGAAAGAGTCCCCATAGAAAAAACTCTTGAGCAATGGGTACCTTAAATTCTAATGTATGATTCGCTCTTCGACCAAAAGAATACTCATTATTTTGAGAAGATGTTAAGTGTAATTGCGAACAGGAAAAAAGAAAGAGAGAGACCACCCCTAGGCATATTTCATGGAGAAAAATGTCTGGCCGAAGATAGTTTTTTTTCATCTGATACTTTAATTGTTAAAAGAATCCGCTGCTCTGTCAAAGGCTAAATTGTTAAATCTTTTTTTGAAGTGATATAGCTCAAGATTTCTTTTTTAAAAGAACTTGAGCAGGCTTTGAGGGATTTGAACGATCAAGAAAATTTAGAATGTTTTGACTTGCCGAAACAACTTGATCAAAATCGATTCCTGATTTCAACCCTATAGAATCAAACAACTGCCATAGGTCTTCGGTTGCGACATTTCCAGTTGCGCCTTTTGCGTAAGGACAACCACCTAAACCGGCTGCAGATGCGTCAAAGACCCTCACTCCCCTTTCTAATCCGGCAAGCACATTAACCATGGCCATGCCAAATGTGTCATGAAAATGCAGTGCGATTTTCTGTAAAGGATGATCTTTTTCAACCAATCTCAAAATTTCTTGCACCTGAATTGGATTGGCAACACCAATCGTGTCACCTAAAGAAACCTCATAACAACCAATATCAAATAAAAATTTAATTCCATCCATCACCAATGATGGATCAATATCACCTTCGTATGGACATCCAAACACAGTAGATAGATATCCTCTCATTTTGATCGAATTTTCACGGCACAATTTTGCTACCTCTCTTAAACGATCTTTTGCTTCATCAATAGTAGCATTGGTATTTTTTTGGTTAAAAGTATTGGAAGTGGCCGTAAAGAGGGCCACATGTTTTGCATTGTGTTTTATAGCATTTTCAATCCCACGCACATTCGGAACTAAAACGATGGCCTTATCATAGTCAGTTACTTTGCCAAACAGTTCTGTATGGTCAGACATTTGGGGGATGGCCTTAGGAGAAACAAAGCTTGTCACTTCAAGACGCTTAAACCCACATTTATCAAGATTCTGTATAAATTCGATTTTTAGATCAGTAGGGATAATTTTTTTTTCATTTTGAAGACCATCCCGAGGTCCCACTTCAACTATTTCAACTTGATCATTACTATTATTTAATTGCTCAAGCATATCAAATCTTTCCTTTTGTGCTTTCTTCGTTGAAAAAAACCTTTAAAACTCTGACCACAACTTTATTCTATTCAAACTCAATGAGTTTAGTCTTCCCACCGACTTGATCTCCTTCAGTAAAAAGGATTTTTTTTACCACACCATCTTTGGTTGCTTTTATCGTGTGCTCCATTTTCATAGCTTCTAAAACAATTAATGGATCTCCTGTTTGCACTTTATCACCGGCCTTCGCCAGCAATTTAAAAATCTTTCCAGGCATAGGCGATACAATATCCCCTTCCACTTGTAAGCTCTTTTTCTTACGTGCCTGTTTTCCATCTTCGGTAATATAGTCAAATCCAGCTGAGACGATTTGGAACCCACCATCACTTTTGGTGTGAAAAAACTTATACAGCTTTCCCTCTTTTTCCATAATGGTGAAGTATTGATTTTTTTTAATAATCCTAAATTCAAAACTTTTATTTTCAAACTTCAAAGCAATAAACGATTGATCCAATGCTGTCACTTCAATTTGATATTTTTTTCCTGAGAGTAATATTTCTTGTTTCATATCTTACCTTAAAATGATCTTAGTCCACGAATGCTTTCAAATACAGAAACTGAACTCTCACCCCCTATAGGTGTCGTTCTCTCACCACCACCATCATGATTGAGCATGGTATGACAAGCAAGCAAAGCCATTATTTCATCTTCGGCCAGTTCTGCCCGAGCGTCACAAATCTCTTGATGTTTTTGAGTAATTAAATTTGTGGTATACTCACCTGAAATAAACTCTTTAATCTCTAAACACTTACGAAGATATTCACGATTGGTTTTAAACCCAAGTATGGGCAATCTCTCTAATGCTGATTTCATCTGGTTTACGCACTTTTCCCGATCCTCTCCCCACACTACTAATTTAAGAATCATGGGATCAAAAGCAGTGGTAATTTCATCTCCATTACGAACTCCTGTCTCTAAACGAAAGTCCTTGAGAATGATATCGCTAAGAAAATCGATCTTACCAACACTGGGAAAAAAATTATTATCAGGATCTTCTGCGTATAAGCGGCATTCAATGCTATGCCCTAGCTGTTTAATCTCTTCTTGGTTAATCTTCGGAATGTTTCCGAAAGCCACATTCAATTGCCATTGAACTAAATCCGCTCCAGTCACCATTTCAGTTATTGGATGCTCAACTTGTAATCTTGTATTCATTTCTAAAAAATAAAACTCTTGATTCGTGCTATCACAGTCCAGAATAAACTCGATTGTCCCTGCCCCCCGGTAATTTATTTTTTCCGCCAGCATAACACCCGTTTCGCAAATTTTCTTTCTGGTTGCAGATGTTAAAAAGGGAGATGGAGACTCTTCAATAATTTTTTGATAGCGCCTTTGCACGGAACATTCTCTTTCATAAAAATGCCAGGCTTTCCCTTTCCCATCCCCCACAACCTGAACTTCAATATGTTTGGGATTGGAAATATACTTTTCAATTAATACCGTATCATTGGAAAAACTTTTTTTAGCTTCAGATTTTGCCGCTATCAATTCTTCATCGAATTTTTCAACTTGATGGACAATTCTCATGCCTTTCCCACCACCTCCAGCAGTTGCCTTAACTAAAATTGGAAAACCAATTTCTTGGGCCTTCTGCTTGAGAAAATCTGGATCTTGCTTTTCACCATGGTAGCCAGGGATAACCGGCATCTTGTTCTCTTCTAAGAATTTCTTAGATTCTGCCTTATCCCCCATTAGCTTAATTGATTCCGAACGGGGTCCGATAAATGTAATATTATTTTTTTCTAAAAGTGCGGCAAAGTCAGTATTCTCACTTAGGAAACCATAACCAGGATGAACACCATCCACCTTTGCTTCTAAACAAATTGAAAGAATTTTTTCCTGATTTAAATAAGTTTCTGCCAGAGTTCCTGCTCCTAAAGAAAATGCATAATCTGCCTGGTCAATAATAAGAGAATTTTTGTCCTCCTCACTATAAATCACCACTGTTGAAAAACCCATTTTTTTGCAAGTAGATATGACTCGAGATGCGATCTCTCCTCGATTAGCAATTAAGATTTTTTTAGTTTTCATCTTTTATCCAATTTGCGGTTCTTTTTTCTAACAAAGCATTCATTCCTTCTTGTGCCTCATTAGTCACTCTGGTATCCGCTATAAGCTCTACACATTTTTCTTGAAAATCAATTCTTTTTTGAGCAAACCCTGGATCAAAGTTTAACAATCCTTTGGCCAAAGATTTTGCAGATGTCATGGCCATCGGCCCATTATTTTTTAATTGTGAGATAATATTATTTTTTGCTTCCTCAAGATCCTCTCCTGAAACGACTTGATGAACTAAACCAATGTCATAGGCTTTATTCGCTTTAAAAATTTCACCTGAAGCAAACAAAGACACGCATTGTGAGTATCCAATCTTTCTATAAACAAATTCGGATATCACGGCCGGAACTAAACCTAACCGAACTTCAGTAAAACCAAACTTAGCTCGATCACTACTTAAGACATGATCACAGCAAGAAACTATTCCCATGCCCCCTCCGAGGGCAGCACCTTGAACAACTCCAATCAAAGGACATTTTAAGTTATCCATCGCTTGAAACATATTAAGTAACTTAGTGGAATCCTCTTGATTTTGTTGTTTCGAATAACTCACCATGGATTTCATCCAATTTAAATCTGCACCAGCGCTAAAACTCTTTCCCTCTGCTGATAGCACTACCAAAGTAATATCAGGCACAGAGTTAAAGTTTGAAAAACAAGAGTTCACTTCTTCTATAAAAATATCGTTAAATGCATTATGAACTTCAGGACGATTCATTTTTACTTCAACCACCCCGTCTTCGAGATCTATAAGCTGGAGGAAATTAAATTTTGATTCTTCGATTAATTTATTTAAATTCATAAAGGGCTCTATTGTTACATTCTAAAAACACCATAATTTTCATTAGCATACATTTCATTATGAACCACCGATAAGCATAGTCCTAAAACATCTCTCGTTTTATGAGGCTCAATAATCCCATCATCCCACAATCTTGCCGTGGAATAGTAGGGTGAGCCCTCTGCTTCATATTTATCTAATATTGGTTGCTTAAACTCATTTAACTCTTTTTCATTCATAAGTTTTTTATTTTGATAAGCTAGACCATCTTGTTTTACTGTTGCTAAAACATTTGCTGCCTGCTCTCCACCCATGACTGAGATTCGTGAGTTTGGCCAAGTAAAAAGAAAGCGAGGATTATAAGCTCTTCCACACATTCCATAATTACCAGCACCATAACTTCCGTTTACTATAACTGTTATTTTTGGAACATTTACCGTGGACACAGCAGTTACTAATTTCGCTCCATCTTTAGCAATACCACCATTCTCATATTCTTTTCCAACCATAAAGCCAGTAATATTTTGCAAGAAAAGCAAAGGAATTTTTCTCTTCCCACACAATTGAACAAAGTGTGCACCTTTTAAAGAAGACTGAGAAAACAGAATTCCATTATTGGCCACAATCCCAACTGGATATCCGTGTAGTTTAGCAAAACCACAAACTAATGTTTCGCCGTAATTTTTTTTAAATTCTGAGAATTCCGAACCATCAACTAGCCTAGCAATAATTTCTCGAATATCAAACGGAGTTCTAGATTCCTGGGGAATAACCCCGTACAACTCCTCTACTGGAAAAAGAGGATCTTTCACTTTATCCGTTTGGTATTTTGCAATATTAGCCGATTTATAATTTAAGGTTTCAATAATATTTCGTGTTAACTCAAATGCATGGTCTTCATCCATGGCCAGATGATCCGCGACACCAGAGGTGTGAGTGTGAACGATTGCTCCTCCTAACTCTTCTGCGGTGACTTCTTCACCTGTAGCCGCTTTCACCAGTGGAGGTCCACCAAGAAAAATAGTTCCATTATCCTTTACAATGATGGTTTCATCACTCATGGCCGGAACGTATGCTCCTCCAGCGGTGCAAGAACCACAGACAACTGCAATTTGAGGGATTCCCTTCGCTGACATATTGGCCTGATTATAAAAAATTCTTCCAAAGTGTTCCTTGTCAGGAAATACTTCTGCTTGCAAAGGAAGAAAGGCACCACCCGAATCGACTAAATAAATACATGGAAGCCGATTTTGCAAAGCTATTTCTTGAGCCCGCAAATGCTTTTTTACTGTGAGAGGAAAATAGGTTCCCCCTTTAACGGTGGCATCATTGGCCACAAAGAGACACTCAACCCCTTTGACTAAACCAATTCCTGTTATCACTCCCGCACTGGGAACTTCAGAATCGTACACTCCGTGAGCTGCTAATGGATTAAACTCAATAAATGAAGCTCCTGGGTCTAATATCTGTTCAATTCTTTCACGAGCTAGGAACTTTCCACGCTTCTTATGCTTTTCAATTGATTTCGGGTTTATAGTTCCCTGACTTTCTTTAATACGATTTAAAAACTCTTGAGTTAAATTTTTATGATGCTCATTATTTTTTTTGAAATCCTCTGATTGAGAATCAATTTGTGTGTTTATTACGTCCATAGTATGTGCCTTATTTAGAGAACAATAAGAGGCATTATATGAAATCTAATCAGAAAATGAAAAAGGAAATTGCGATTATTAATAATTAATAATCGTTTATTTGCTTTAGGTAATACCTGGGTGCGGATGAGAGAGCAGATAAGAGAAATGCTCGATGAGTCATTCTTGAAATAATTTCATCCACTCTCCATATCCCTTTGCTTCCATCTCTTCTAAGGGAACAAACTCCAAAGCAGCTCCATTGATACAATATCGCTGTCCTGTGGGCTGAGGTCCATCAGGAAAAACATGTCCTAAGTGCGTATCAGTGGACTTTGATCTAATCTCAGTTCTACTTTGCCAAAGCTTATCATCTTCTTTTGTAGTTAATTTACCATCTCCGATAGGTTGATAAAAAGATGGCCACCCTGAGCCGGACTCATATTTGTGAGATGAACTAAAAAGAGGAGTTTTACTAATTTTATCCACATAAATCCCTTTTTTCTTATTGTTATAATAGGGATGGCTAAAAGCAGGTTCAGTACCTTCTTCTAATAAAACTTTATATTCTAAATCTGTTAATTGCTTTTTTAATTCTTCTTTAGATGGCATCTTAAAATTCCCTTTCTCTTGAGCTACTTCATTCTTGCTTTCGTCTTTAGTCCATTTCTTTTCTAAATACTGATCTCGTCCTGAATTAAAACGATAGAATTTATAGCGAAGTGGATTTTTCTTATAATAGTCTTGATGATAATTTTCAGCAGTATAATATTTAGTCAACGGGACAATGGGAGTAACAATACTCTTTTGAAATTGACCACTTTTTTCCAATTCTACTTTACTGTTTAGGGCCAAATCCTTTTGAATATCGTCATGGAAAAGAACCGCACTTGTATACTGTTGACCCTTATCCACAAATTGACCCTGGTCATCGGTGGGATCAATATTTCTCCAAAATATTTCTAGTAATCTCTCATAACTGACCACATTTGAATCATACTCAACCCGAATGACTTCTAAATGACCGGTTCCGCCTCCACTCACCTCTTCATAGGTAGGATTTTCCTTATGTCCATTAGCATATCCAGCTTCAACCTTAGTCACCCCTTTTTCCGCTTCAAAGGGGGGCTCCATACACCAGAAGCATCCTCCGGCAAAAGTAGCTTGAGAAATATTACTTGAATTAGGCATTTGCTGAGTCACTTTAAGATCCTTTCTAGCGGTATTACATGATGTAATCATTAATAGAGATGAGAAAAAAATCAAGTTTAATTTTCTTAATATTGTCATGAATTCTTAACTCCTAATAGTTGATAGGTAATATAACTCCATACCTCAGTTAGTGGCACCAAAGACTATATTATTACATTTTGATTAAGAATAAATAGTAAATTACTCGGAGTTCAAATCAAAAAGACCCCTAAGATTAAGTATTTTGGTGACAACGATGGCCAGATCAAGGCTTGTTAAAATTCAAATCCTCTAATTTTACCTTTCAGCAAATCGGGTAAAACTAAAAGGTTTTTATGTTCAGAATAGTCAAAATCGGCTAATCCAGGTAAGAGAAATTCATAATTCATCAACAATTCAAGTGTTATTCTATCAAGTGAGTACAAAACACCATCATCACCGACCCCCCTCCAATCAGAAACAACTATTTTATCATTGAAAGAAGATATTCCATCCAAAAACCGGCCAATGGATTTCTCCTGTAATAGTTTTGCACTCTTTAGATTTATTTTCATTTTATACCGAAGAATTCTTCCATTACCCTCTTCTCCCAGTAAATGATTTTCATTTGCAGCTACAAAAAGAATTGAATCTTTTGTGGAGAAATACAACCCATTAGGCGCATATCCACCAAGGTTTAGATTTAACTCCCTCGTTTGTTTATTTAAAGTATCTATAATAAAAATTTTTCTCATCCTAGTGGCAGAGACTAGAAGAAATCTATT
>JAOHMI010000061.1 GCA_028101965.1 Bacteriovoracaceae bacterium | reverse complement strand
CAATATGTAAATGATGGTGAAGGTAATAAAGTCCCTCGAATTCAAACTCCTGGTGCTATGACTTTTCATGGCCGTGGTCATTATGATGTTGATCAGATTCGTGGAAAAACTTATTACGCCTGGATTCCTAAAATGAATTATGACCGACTTGGGAATGGTTACCATAACCCTGCTGTTTCGAGCCGTATCGAAACCAAGATCACTCTAGCTGAAGGAGAACATGCAGGAAGTATCAAGCGAGTAAGAGAATTATTAAATATTCCAGATGAAAAAGGATTAGTTCGACTACATGTTGTTGCGAGAGGTGGAGTTTCCTCTGGATGTAATCGTTTAGCGGCTGGACATATGTGGGAGTTGCGAAATATTTTTCCTTCATCTCCAAAGAGAATGGCACAAGTAAAATATCGCGGATCAAATTCAAAAGATTATGATTTATTTGATATTGATGGTGATGGAACCTTGGAAGTTATGGGTGTTAAATACTATATTGCATACTCATTAGCTAAAGCTGGAGCTTCAACTATTTTTAAAGATCCAACGACAGGAAAAGCAGAAGTACCTAAAAGAAATGCGGGGGCTTACACTGGTCAAAGTTTTAATCGAGTTCGTTTTTTAACTCACTTGCTAGGGGCAAATCAAATCAAGCTTAATTCTGATACTAAAGTCGTTAGTTTAATCGATCCATCCTACTCATTATTTGGCGCTAAAAGAGTTAATCAAAGAGATAGCTATTCGCGAACTAGATTTGCAATTGATAAGCCATTTTCGGTTTCCTTAAAAGGTGAATACAAAATGTACGAGCAGACTTATGACCAAGATAAATTGCAATTTTATAAAATGAACAAAAGATCAATGTTTAAGTCTTTAGCTTCTGAAAAAGGTTCTGATCATACTAACCAAGGTAAATTTTTCGTACGAACCTTAGGACGTATTGTTGGATGCGGGCCGTATACAGATGAGTATTGTTGGGAGTCGAGTTTCGATCAAGAATTAAAATCTTCATTAAGCTATGTGAAGTAAGAAGTTAACCATACCAAATGATTTATTAATAGTGGGGAATGCTATGTTTAAGTTAAGTACATTAGGAATATTACTGGGGCTAACAGTAAATGTTTATGCCCAAAAAGCCTCAGACTATGGGCAAATTAAAAGCCTTTTTGAGGTTGTTAGAAATGACAGTTATAAAGGACCATATTCCTGTAATGCTCGGCAAACTGCTTTAGGACGCTATTGTTTTAAAAATGGCGGTTTTCCTCATGCACGTGGTGAGTTTTACTTTGATGCAGCTTTTCGTGATGACCAAGCTTTTAAAATGGCTGAAATGGACTTTTATGTGGCTAACTTATTCTCCACGAATTATCACTATCTTTATGCCAAAAATATAATTGGGGATTCTGGTTCAACTGCTTTTAATATTAACCAATCCGAGTTTATGGCAAAGAAAAAGCTTTTGCCTCAAATACTAAAGGTTGTTCAGCAAACTTTCTTAGAACGTTTTTATAATGTAAAGTACCCTTCGACAAAAATGGCTAAAACTTTTTATTCACGTGGTGTTTCGGGGAGTGAATACGAGCAGAAGTATATTAACAATTTTGCTGAGTATATCGCAGTTAACATGGAGAAAAGATCAGAGTATCTTGCTCTATTCGAAATGCTTAAAAGGTATGATCTTTCGGATTCTTCAGGTGGTGTAACTATTCAAAAACTTCGAGATGATGTGGATAAAATTTATCAATCAATTGATGCATCAGCCTCCTATCGTAATAAATTTAGGATTATTAGAAATAAAGTCCATAATTCTTTAAATCAGTCAGTAATAGGTGATTTGAAAAACTTTAAAAAACGCTATGGTGTTTTGACGACATCTATTAATAATCTACTAGGAAGTTTGAATAAATATTTTGCGACATCTGCTAAAAATCTTGTGGCAAGTATAAAACAACATACTCAATTCTTAGATCAAAACGATCTTCAACTTTTAACATTACTTAAAGATAAGAGGAATAATTCTGATGTTCTTTTGCCTTTAAGTGAAATTGCATTGAAGTTTAGAAAAGTTGTTAATAAAAATCGTGATGTCGCTCTTCCTCTCATAAGAACCATGATTAAAATTCAAGATTTTATTTTAAAGGATATTGTAAATACTGGGATATCATCCCGTTCAGCTAATAAGTACATTCGCCGGCGGATGTTGATTGCTATAAATAGTGCCTATACGGGCGGTTTATTAAAAGGAAAGCAACATAAAAAACTAGTGAGAGATATTAATGACCTTCATCATGGAGTAGAGGGAAAGAATTCTCAACGTTTAATCGAAATGGTAAAACTAGTTGCTAATGTTCCTACCTTTGCTGCAGAGAACATTAAA
This sequence comes from Bacteriovoracaceae bacterium, assembly GCA_028101965.1. Taxonomy (GTDB): domain Bacteria; phylum Bdellovibrionota; class Bacteriovoracia; order Bacteriovoracales; family Bacteriovoracaceae; genus JAOHMI01. The sequence goes on along the minus strand of JAOHMI010000061.1, from coordinate 7,848 downwards.
AAGATGCTTGGTAAATCCTTAAAAGCTTGGTTTGCAGTTGACCCTATTGTTGATGGTGTTGTGGATGACACTTTAAAATCATCTCTTCTAATTGATTTATCTCAACTCGCAAGTGCAATTAAGCAAAGATATATGCCAGTGAAAACGTCTGAAGTCATGTGGGAAGGGACTGCTTATGGATATCTCACATTCATTTCAAAAGATGATATGGTTAGAAAAACTAATAAATATGCAAACCTAAACCCGAAGTCGATTCCAGTTTTTGAAGAACTTCCTCTTGATTTAACGGTGATCGCTGGAGTTATTACTCTTAAAGGTCAAACTGACTTAGATCACGTGAATTTAAAATCAAAGCAGAGAAATACTCCAAACTTAGTTTATCCAGGTATTATGAGTTCAAAATACGCCAAGCTTATAAAAAGAGGCTCATTAGTTAAGTTGGTCTTAAAAGGTGAGTCCATTAGCATCTCCACCGTCAGTGAAAATGAAGCTGATTCCTTTTGGCAAAGTAATCGTCCAACTCCAATTGGTTCACTTCCTAAGGTTAACCTAAGAGTTAAGAAAGTTCTAACAAGTGCTCAGATCGGAAAAAATGACGTAAATTTGGTTGGAGCAAAAGCGGCAAACTATGGTGAGATTTATCAGTACCTAAAAGGAAAGCATTCTTATGATATTGTTCGAAAAGGCTTCGCCATCCCTTTTGCATATTACAAAGAATTTATGGACACTCATAAAAGTGTTTTAAGAATTGAAGAGATGCTGACTGATCCGAGAATGAAAAAACCTTTGTATCGGGAAGAAAAACTCAGTGACTTAAGAAGTAAAATTTATACTCTTTCCGTGAGTCAAAAATTAGTTAATCAACTTAAAACTCTCTTTTTAAAAGATTATCCCAAAGAGTCAATGCGATTTAGGAGTTCAACTAACTCGGAAGATTTAGCAAACTTCTCAGGTGCTGGTTTGTACGATTCTATATCTTATGATCCTATTTCTAAAAAAAGAAGTATTGAAGATGCATTGCGAGTTGTTTGGGCATCCGTTTGGAATCGAAGAGCTTATGATGAAAGAGCATTTTATGGTATTGATCATCGAAGCGTTTATGTGGCAGTTCAGTTAAATCCTGGGTTTCCTGATGAAGAAGGGAATGGTGTGGCCATCTCTCGAAATACTACTGGATTGAAAAGTCCAACAACGGGTCAATCTAAAGGAATTTACTTTAATAATCAAAAAGGTGAATATAGTGTAACTAATCCAACTGCTGGAGTTCAAGCAGAGGAAATGGTCGTATACTTTAATCCCCAAGCACCATTCTCATTCACAACAAGTTATACAGATAAACGTTATATAAAATTATCTTCTGAAACCAGAATTATAAAAGAGCTGGGTAAGAGATCTCCTGTTTTTAAAACGGGTGAAATGGATTTATTGGTAAATGTAATTCGAAAGTTACATGATCATTTTAAAAAGCTTTATGATCCACAAAATATTGATCCTAACTTTGCTCTTGATCTAGAATTTAAAGTTGATGATCTTGGAAGCAAAGTGAGAAGAGTTTATTTTAAACAAGCAAGGCCATATGTGGCCCATGATTAAAGTGTGGACCTAGATAAAAGAATTATAACAATAGGGGTGTGATTGAAGATTCATCCCTATTTAGTTTATTTATGCCAGAATTTACTTTTCTTTCGTCATTCTTTTTTTCTCAATGGATTTTAAAGCTCTTTTGATTTTCTTGTTAAGAGTTTTTTGAGAAATAATTCCTGAGCGTTTAAAATAGATTTTGTTATTTTGACTTGGAATAATAATAATTGTTGTTGGGATTGAGCGCACTTCGTATTTAGTAATTTGTGCAAAATCTTCTTGATCTCCACGGTTATCGTTATAATGAGATGTTACAAAAACATCGTTGTTGTTTTTAAACTTATCTTCTACTTTTTTATAAATAGGCGCATAGGTTCTACAAGGACCGCACCATATTGCAGTAAATCTTCTAACAATTACTTTAGCTTTCTCTTCTGCAGTATTTTCATCAAAGTCGTAGTAACCCTCAACTATTCCATCATCTAAATTTTTATACCCTTCCTCATATCCTTCACGGTATTGAGCATCGTAAGTAGTATCTTGGTTCTCATTATTTGGAAGATCTTCTTGTGAGAATAGACTTAAGGAAAATAGGAGAGCAATTGAAATAATTTTTAACATATTAAAACCCTTGATTTTTCAAGGATGCTATAACAGCAATTAAATTTATTAGTGGCATTTGAAATTAAATGAGTAAAGAATACAAGCTCGATTATAAAACTAAAGACTTATCGTTATATATGTACCGTCTCTTTGAATTTTAAGGTCAGGGTCTATTGTGTGATGATGATAGATTATTGATTCATCTTTGCATTCATAATACGCTTCATCCATTTTTAAGTATCTAGTTGTCTTAAGTGATTAACCTAAGATATTACCGAGAAATGTAAATCATAACTAATGGCAATGCGAAGAAAACACCACCAACATATCCAAAACCAATCATCTTTGTTCTCTCAATAGATTCAGCTAACTTTTCAGCTAGATATACTGGAATTTTTCTTAGTGTTGGATTGGGGTAGAATATGGCCGTTGCCAATAAATTAAAAATTAAGTGAACTAGAGCGATGGATAAACCTGCTACATTTCCAGTTAGGGCAGCTAAAAGCGCTGTGGCCGTGGTACCGATATTGGCTCCAATTGTTATGGGATAAATTGCAGCTAGAGAAAGAACTCCTGTTCCTGCTAGAGGGATTAAAAGAGATGTTGTAATTGAGCTTGATTGAGCTATTACAGTAATAAGCATCCCAAAAAGAATGGAAGCATATCCATTTTTAGAAAGGGCATTATTAATGATTTCACCTTTATTTGACTCAACAACCACTTTCATCGTTTTAACGATCATACTTAGAGAAACTAATATAACGATTCCAGCAAGTATTATCATCCCAATTCCAGCGATATCCGCTCCAAAAGTTTCTACACTTAGTGTTTTGATAAATTTTACTGGTGGTTTAATCAAAGCTTTGATTGGACTTGAAAACTTAACTCCTGCCATAGAACCATAAAGCGCACTAGAGAATGACGTCGCCATTTTTTCTATTATACCTGTCATTATTTCTAAAGGTAGAAGAATTGCCACTGCTAGAATATTAAAAAAGTCATGAACTGTAGCAGCTGCAAACGCTTTTTTGAAGTTATTAGTATTATTTATATAACCAATGGAAACTAGAGTGTTCGTAACACTTGTACCAAGATTTGCTCCCATAATCATTGGGATGGCCCCACCCATTGGGAGAGTTCCCGCAGAAACCAACCCTACAATTATTGACGTGGTAACTGATGATGATTGGAATAGAACCGTTGCTAACATACCGGCCATCAAGGAGATAAACGGGTCACTCGTAATATTGAAAAGTGTTTTCGCAAACCCTCCACCTAAAAGCTTAAATCCGCTAGAAAGAATGGAAATACCGATTAGGAAAAGCAATAAAAGACTTAAAACAAGTAAGAGTCTTTTTTGGAATTTCCAAGACAGTAGATAATGTTTAAAAGCGTCAGTAATAACTTTCATTTATGCTCCTGGCGTTATGCTCGTTTACAGCTATATATGTAGCAAGAAAATGTCAAAATAGTATCAATCTGATCTCGGTAATTGTTAAAAGTTTGTTAAAGATGGATGAGTTAGTGAAAAATTATTTCATAGTGATGAATTATGGGATGGAATTTTCCAAAACATCCTAAATTATTTTTATTTTGCTAGGAATTCAGCAAAAATTGGTTATTTTATCAATAAGAGAATGCTATTTTATGGCCATTCAGTTATACCCCACAAAGGAAGGAAAAAATGCCAAAGGTTTTGATCGTTGAAGATGAAGACGACATTCGTGAGCTGATCCATTTTAATTTATACAAAGAAAAATACGAAGTGGTTGAAGCAGGTAACGGAGAGGAAGCATTAAAGTTATTTAAAACTGAAAAACCTGACCTGGTTTTATTAGATATAATGTTACCGCTGATGTCGGGATTAGAAATTTGCCGAAAAATAAAAGAAGATTCGCAGCAAGCCGATACTAAGATCATTTTTGTCTCAGCCAAAGGAGCAGAAGAAGATATAATTACCGGCTTAGAATTAGGGGCTGATGACTATGTAACTAAACCATTTAGTCCTAAGGTTTTAGTGGCAAGAGTTAAATCTGTACTAAGAAGAAAAAAATTTAACGAAGATCAAGAAGTCATTAGTTGCCATAATATTACAATGGACACAACTCTACATAAAGTTACAGTCGATCAAGATGATATCGCTCTTTCCGTTACAGAGTATCAAATTTTGAAGGTATTTTTGCAGGGACCTGGAAGAGTTTATAGTCGAGCCAATATTGTTAAATATGTCAAAGGTTCTAATTATGCTGTTACTGACCGATCCGTTGATACACAAATAGTTTCTCTTAGGAAAAAATTAAAAGAAGCTGGGAAGTTGATTGAAACTGTTTGGGGAATAGGTTATCGGTTTAAAGAAATTACATAATAACCAATAATATTTTTATTTTCTGACATAAGAACTCTATAAAGATGACTATATGAAAGTAACTCGTTTATTTTGGAAGCTCTTTCCCACCTATTTTCTGATATCGCTATTTGGCTTGTTCATTCTTCTTCTGATCAGTCGCTATGCTCTGATCAACTTTTTGGTAGAACAGTCTAGAAATTCTCTATTGGAAAAAGCAAATATTTTTAAGCAGAGCTATACAGAGCTTTTATCAAATAATGAACTTGAGAAATTATCATCAGAGATTAAATTACATTCTAAGCAATTTAATCATCGAGTTACTATAATTGATCCAAAAGGAACAGTCCTAGTTGATTCAAATTATGAATCATTGAAAATGGAAAACCATAGGTTGCGTCCGGAGATCATCTCTGCTCTTGAGGACAGTGTAGGAACTGATACTCGAAAGTCTTCTACTTTGAGAAAGGAATTTGTTTATTTAGCTGTTCCTTTAAAAGAAAATGGAAAAACTATTGGTATCCTTCGCAATTCAGTATCGATTAAACAAATAATTTTTGAAATGAATAAGCTTGGATCTAAGGTTTTACTATGGAGTTTTATTTTAGTTTTCATTTTGAGTTTAATTATATATTTTCAAACAAAAAATATAACTGATCCTTTAGAACAAATTGAAGAGCAAGTTCAATGGTTTACAGATGATAATTTTGATAAAGAATTAGTTATGCCTGAATCAAATACTCATGAAGTTCAATCTTTGGCCTTAGCCATAACTGAAATGGGCAAGAGGTTATCGAAGCAATTCAATAAAATTTTAAAGAATAAAAATGCTCAAGAAGCAATTTTTAAAAGTATGGCTGAAGGTGTTCTTTCAGTGGATCTGGATTTAAGAGTTAAGCACTTTAATCGGGCGACTTTGGAATTATTTAATTTTCCTGCCGACGTAAACTTAAAAGGTAAATTGATTAGTGAAATAGATAACTTTGTTGCTGTAATTCCATTCCTAGATAGTTTGCCTAAGGGGAAAATTAAAATTGATTCGGAAGTTTCTCTGGAACAAGGGCGAATTTTTAAGGTTACTGGTCGAACTTTGTTAAATCTAGAGGGAGATCCTAAAGGAACTCTTCTCGTTTTTCACGATATGACTCAATTAAGATTACTCGAAACTCATCGAAAAGATTTTGTGGCAAATGTTTCTCATGAGTTAAAAACCCCTCTGACCGCGATACAAGGATTTGTTGAGAATTTAAAAAATGGTGAAGTAAAAGATGAAGAAACTAGACAAAAGTTTTTAAATATTATCTCAAAACATGCAATTCGGTTAAATACAATTATTGAGGACTTACTTTCACTAAGTAACATTGAACGTGAATCAGAGGTGAATTCAGTTGAACTTTTTCCCTTCTCTCTAAATGAAGTTATAAAGTCATCTTTATCAACTGTTGAATTAAAAGCCAGTAATAAAAAGATCGAGATAAGCTTTACTACAGAGAATGATCTATCTCCTACTCTAAGGATTAATTCTCAATTGTTAGAACAAGCATTTGTTAATTTGATTGATAATGCAATTAAGTACTCACCGGAACATTCTGAAGTGAAGATTAAAGTGATTGAAGAAAGCGAACAATTTGCCGTTGAAGTTCAAGATCAAGGACCTGGGATTGAAGTTAAGCACCATGATCGTCTGTTTGAAAGGTTTTATTCGGTAGACAAAGCAAGAAGTCGTCAATTAGGGGGGTCGGGTCTAGGTTTAGCCATTGTGAAACATATTGTTTTAGCACATAATGGAGAAGTGGGAATCCGTAGTGAATTAAACAAGGGATCAACCTTTATCATTTACTTACCAAAGAATAATTCATAGTGGTTTCATTTTTGTGGAACAAGTAAAAGTGCTGTAAATAATTCAACTAGTTCATGACATAAATGAATTGTGAGGTTAAGACAACTGTATGTTCAATTTTAATGATGTTTCCAATTTTATTGAAATAGCAAAAGCAAAGAATTTAACCAAAGCAGCTGGAAGAATAGGTGTTTCTCAACCATCCCTTTCAATGTCAATGCAGCGTCTAGAAGAAGCTATCGGCTGTCAGGTTTTTTTGCGCTCTAAAAAAGGTGTTATCCTCACGAGGCAAGGAGAGCTTTTTTATCAAAGAGCCATGCTGTTAATAGGGAATTGGCAGGATTTAATTAAGTCTGTTTCAGATCTATCCAGCGAGGTATCTGGTAAGTTTGTTATCGGATGTCATCCTTCAGTAGGATTATATACCCTTCATAAATTAGTTCCTCAGTTATCCAAAAATCATAATTTAAAACTTGAGCTAGTCTACGACTTGTCTCGAATTATAACGCAAAAAGTGATCGACTTTGAAATTGATCTTGGTCTGGTTATTAATCCGCAAAAACATGGTGATTTAGTTTTATATAAAGTACTAGATGATGAAGTTTGTCTATGGCGGCATAAGAGTTTTGAAGATGATCATCCAAAATTAATTATTGATAATAATTTATTACAATCTAAAGATATACTCAGAAGAATTAATAAATCTAAAAAAATAAATACAGATAATATAATTGATTGTCCTAATCTAGAAAACATAACTAAGCTCACAATGGCCAAGGTTGGATATGGAATTATCCCATCACGTGTGGTGGCAGAGATTGATCAAAGAAAGAGTCTAGTTAAGGTGGAAAGTCTTCCTATTTTCAAGGATGAATTGTATTTATGTTATCGAGTGGAAAATAAGAATTTTACAAACTTTAAAGAAATCACGAAAATAATAAAAAAAGCTATTTAACCGACTGACTACGATGGTGGAACTTACTTCAATTTAAGTCATGTATTTTTCAAATTCGTTATTTCTTATACTAGTATTTTGTTATGAAAGTTCATGTAGATTTCTAGTCGATATTGGAGCATTTGAAGATCTTGCGTTACACACCAGCTTTTCCTAACTAAGGTCCCAAGATTATCTCTCATCATGGCAAAAGTATGATTTATTGAATGGAGAGGATCATTTCTGGTTTTCTTTAGCTCTCCTTGACCTATGTTACTTCCTCGAATGCTTTTAAACTGCTCATGCTTGGCTTGAGGAACATATCTTTTAATTAAATCGGAATAAAGTTTGTGTTCATCACTTCTAATGAGCACTCTTTCAGAAAGAACTGGAGACAAGTTATTGAAAAGTTTCTCTAATGCTAAATTGTGCCGACTATGTCTTTTTCCATATTTTTTTTTAGAAATTTTAGATAGATGCCCAAATGAAGCAATGGGAGCAGCTATTAGAGATAATATCTTACGAGATTTTGGATCAACTGCAGCA
>JAOHMI010000060.1 GCA_028101965.1 Bacteriovoracaceae bacterium | reverse complement strand
TTAGACCTGTAATGCTAGCGAGAGCATTTTGAGAAAGTTCATTTTTCTCACGAATAATTCTCAAAGCGATACCTTGAGTAAGAGGGGTTTTCTGTTTAGAGAATACAAACTCCTCATTTTTGAGAAATGTTTTAACTTTTTTTCCTATAGTCATGCGGATTGACCTCCATTACAAAAACGATAACTTCTTTTTTATCTGTGAAATAAATAACCCTCCATTGCTTATTTAAGTATGAGCTTCTTGCTCCTGACCACTCCCCTTTCAAGGAATGGTCTTTATAGCCTGTGATATTTTTTAGATTCTTAGGCCCCGAGTGCTCAATCAGCTTTTTCCAGACTTCATACTCCTCTAAGATGCTCTTTGGGCACTTTTTTAACTGTTTAACTACTTTCTTGCTTTCCTTCACTTGCCACATTACATAATAGTACTATTACTAATAAGTAATGTAAAGTGTGATGTATAAATTACTTCAAAGTTCTGAGTCAAGTGTTACCTCCTTCGAGGTGGACCAAAGGTGGGCAGAACTTTAAAAACACTTTCCATTGCTTTCCAATAGGTTCTACTCAATTCCATTCGAAAGCTATTGATAACAGGGTTTTAAATTGGTGTTTCTTTTTCAATAAATTGGGAAATAGTTGATTTTTGGTGGTACGACAATATTTCTTATCGTGAATTCCTGAAAAGCTTTTGTATTTGATAGGTATTGTGTGTTGAAGGGAGCCATATTTATTTGTTGTTCCTTTGGGGAGTAGCCCTGCTTGTATTTTTGATATTCTAAATTATGACTTTAGAATTATCGTGGATAATGTTTACTTTAAGGAAGAAGCATGTTTTGAAACAGAATTTCCCCTTGAACTTCCATTTTTGAATGACTGAATTAATATATTCACAATTAAAGAATCAAGATGTTTATTTTTTTTCAGAATTCTTTGTCTCGTTAGTTTCACAGTTTATTATATAATATATAAGTATAACCTATGTCTCGCATAGTAACTATATATTTTACCTTTAAATATTATTCTAATATATTTCGTGAAAGAGGAGTGCCTTGATGTCTGATCCAAATGAAAATATCGAAAATATTATTCTTAATACTGAAAAATTTATTCAACAGTGTAAAAATAATCTTACAAAATATTTACAAAATAATAGTCCCGGAAAACTAATCATTCTTGCTATTCTCCTTGTAATTTTAGTTATGGGATTATGGTCGTCATACTATACGGTACCAAGTGACTCTGTTGCTGTCGTACAACGCTTTGGAAAATATCTTAAAGAGATTCCTCCTGGCTTACATTTTAAACTACCAATGGGCATCGATATAGCTGCAATTGTCCCTGTGAAGCGGCAATTAAAGCAGGAGTTTGGGTTTACAACTCCCGGTGCGCGTGGTGAGTATCAAAGTCCTAGCCCTAGAGACGCAAAACAAGAAACACAGATGGTGACTGGTGACCTAAACGCTGCTTTAGTTGAATGGGTTGTCCAATATCGAATTTCAAATCCAGTTAAATTTCTTTTTGAAGTTCGAGAACCATCATTAACGCTCCGTTATGTTTCCGAATCAGTTATGCGAGAAGTTGTTGGTGATCGCACCGTTGATGAAGTTATAACTATTGGGAGACAAGAAATTGAAGTAGAGGCATTAACGCAAATGCAAGCCCTATCAACTAAATATGAAATGGGTATCAGTATCGATCAAGTACAATTAAAAAATATTAATCCTCCCACCCCAGTGCAAGAATCATTCAATGAAGTAAATCAAGCTCAGCAGGAAAAAGAAAAACTTATAAATCAAGCAAGACGGGATTACAACAAAGTCATTCCGCTCGCTGAAGGTGAAAAAGATCAAAGAATTCGGGAGGCCGATGGCTACAGACTCAAACGAATAAACGAGGCAAAAGGAGATGTTGCCCGATTTAATTCTTTATTAGCTGAATATATTAAAGCTCCACGAGTTACTCGCCGTCGGATCTATATCGAAACTCTTCAGAAAGTATTACCTCATATACATTCTAAAGTTATTATAGATGAAAAGACTCGCAACCTGCTTCCGTTACTGAATATAAATTCTATGCGGGGAAAAATGGTTGATTTTAAAAAGGCGGATAAAAATGAATAAAATCACTCAAATAGTTTTATCTTTTTTTATAGCCATGGGGGCCATGGTTTTGGTGGTGAGTTCGATATACACTGTAAGTGAAGTAGAACAAGTGATTATCACTCAGTTCGGTAAGCCTGTTGGAAACCCTATCACTTCTGCAGGTCTAAAAATGAAGATTCCTTTTATCCAAGAGATAAATCCAATCGATAAACGAGTTCTTGAATGGGATGGACGGCCATCAGATATGCCGACTAAAGACAAGCTTTACATTTCGGTGGATCTCTTTGCTCGCTGGAGAATTGTTAAGCCTCTACAATATTTTTTGAGACTGCGAGATGAGCGAAGTGCTCAATCTCGCTTAGACGATATTCTAGGGAGCGAGACTCGCAACGCTGTCGCAAAGCACGAGTTAATAGAAATTATTAGAACAACCAAGGATCGTATTCCTCTAGGTGATACTTCTTTGGCATCTAATGCGAATAAAAAGCAAAACATGGGCTCATTAGTTCCCATTAGGAAAGGAAGAAAGCTAGTAGAAAAAGAGATATTTTCAGCAGCTGCTGAAAAAGTACTAGTGTTTGGCATTGAATTGCTTGATATTCGCTTCAAGCGGATAAATTATAATGCAAGTGTACGGCCAAAAATCTACGATAGAATGATCAGTGAAAGACGACAAATCGCCGAACGTTTTCTATCTGAAGGTAATGGAGAGGCCGCTAGAATTCTAGGTAATCGTGTTCGTGATCTAAATAAAATTCAGTCCGAAGCCTATCAGAAGGTTGAAGAAATACGAGGTATCGCCGATGCTAAAGCCACAGCAATTTACTCAAAAGCATATAGTAAAAATAATAAAGCCGCTGTCTTTTATGCATTTATACGGACCATGCAGTCTTATCACTATGTTATGGATAAGAATACTACTCTTGTTCTTTCTACAGAAAGCGATCTTTTTAAGTTCTTAAAAGGAATGCAATAATAAGAACAACTTAAGAAATGAAAAGACTAAAATCAAAGGGACGATCATTAAAGACTAATTCTACTCTTGGTTAAATCTCTCAACAGTGGAAAAAAGATACTCTTTGATCCTCTGGATATTTTTTGCAATTTTAGAACCGTTATCATTGGCATAAATTGAAAGGATTTCACTTTAACCAAGGCTTAAGTGAATACTTGATTGAGTACCATCTAAAAATTACCTCATTTCACAAGTAGCCCATGTATTTAAACCTAATACATTTAAAAAAATTGCTATCCATGCTTATCTATAGTACCTTTAAGAATCGAAGCTTTTTATAGCTCACTGTGAACTCTCACCCTGACTTATAATGAACTCTAGACTTCTTAATCCCTTCAGATCTTCCTTTGAGAAGAGATTAATTTTTATGCTTAGAAATGACATTATTAGAATCTTTTATGGAATCGAATAGACTCTATTAATAAAGACTGAATAAAAAAATGAGAGACTAACGTCTCCCATATCCCTAAACACCCTAAACTTGGAGGTTATAATTTGAAATGTATATTTCTTAAAAAATATCCTATTACAACCGCTTTGATTCTTGCAGCAGGTACCGGAAGTCGCTTACAACCCTTAACAAATGATGCTCCAAAATGTCTAACGATGGTTAATGGTAAATCGATCCTGGAGCGAATGATCGAAGGTCTAAATTCCCGTGGCTTTAAAAAATTAGTTATTGTTACGGGGCATCTGGAAGATAAAATTAGAGAATTTTTAGGAAATGAGTTTGGAAATATTCAAATAGAGTACATATTTAGTCCAAGTTATAAAGTAACGAATAATATTTTCTCACTTTGGATGGCCAGAAAAAAAATCAATGAGCCATTTCTTCTTTTAGAATCTGATCTTATTTATGATGAATGCCTTCTCGATAGTATGCTTATTCCAAACAGAATCGCAGTGGCCAAGATGCAACCTTGGCTCAATGGAACATGTGTTACAATTGATCAAAGCTCGAAAGTTAAATCATTCTTGCCTGGAGACTCTCCACAGACCAACGGAGCTAAATATAAGACTGTAAATATCTACAGTCTTTCACTTAAATCATGGAACCTTGTAAAAAAGCGAATAAGTAAACATATTTCAGCAAATAAAATTAACAATTATTACGAAACAGTCTTTACTGAAATGGTCGCCGATGGCTCTCTTTCATTAAAAGCATCATTTTTTGATAACAGTCTATGGTATGAGATAGACACGATTCAAGACTTGAGGCAAGCGGAAAAACTTTTTCCAGAAGTGGGAACACAAAAACAAAAAATAATAAAATCTTTACTTCCTGGTTACATAAAAGAAAACATAATAAATGAAGTTATAAGTTCTCCAAAGATAACGGGAGCACTTAGTGTCGTTAAATAATAATTTGAGTCAGGCGGAAAAATATGATTTGATTAAAACTCAACATGGGGGATATTACAGACACGGTTTTATAGACCACGCATATCTTTATAACTTATATTTCCCACCAGAAGCAATTTTATCAAAATTCAAAAAAAATATGCATAATCTAGTACTAAATTATCCTGTGGCCCAAGACGCTTTAGCAGAACTTACTGGAGAAATTATTGACCAACCTCCTGAACGAATTGTTGTGGGTAATGGCGCCGCTGAATTAATCAAAATCATTTCAGGTCAGATTGCAAAAAAAATTATCGTACCAGTCCCCTCTTTTAATGAATATGTTAATGCTGCTCCAAAAAAAAATGTAATTGAATTCCCTCTTGAATTTCCATCTTTTCACTTAGATGTTGATAAATTTGCCTTAGAAGCAATTAAAGTAAATGCAGATATAGCAATTGTAGTCACACCGAATAATCCGACTTCAATGCTTGTTCCAAAAGATGATCTTATCAGGCTTGCAAGAAAACTAGAGTCTCATAATTGCTTGCTTGTTATCGATGAATCATTTTTAGACTTTGCAGAACATCCCGAAAAAATAAGTTTAGAAAATGAAATTGAAGAATTTCCAAATATGGCAATTTTAAAAAGTATGAGTAAGTCTTACGGTATTGGAGGAATCAGGATAGGTTATATGTTATCCGCAAATTCTAAATTTACTAAGCTTGTAAGAGCAAGTATTCCAATTTGGAATATAAATGGGTTTGCAGAAGAGTTTTTACGTCTTTTACCGGACTATAAACAAGAATTTATTGATAGCTGCAAACAAGTAAGAAGTGATAGAGATAAGTTATATCATGGACTTTGTCGAATTGATGGTATGACTGTTTATAAACCTGATGCGAATTTTGTATTTTGCCGACTTCCAGATAATGTTCCTAATGCTTCAGCCATTTCAAAGGAATTATTTATTAAGCATAATATGTATATTAAAGATTGTGCAGGAAAAAGCCAACCAGATTCAAATCGATATCTTCGAATTGCCAGTCGTAAAGAAACTGAAAATATGAGATTAGTTGAAGCACTCATTGATATACTAAAAGATTAGAAGCATATATGAAAAATATTTCTCCATCAAATCAACTATCGCAACCAACCATAATTTCCTTTGTAAAAGATCTTCCTAATATCTGCTCACTTGCAGGTTTATTTTGTGCAATACTTGGAAGTTATTTTGCAATACTTCAACACTTCCATATTGCAATGATTGGGCTAATATGGGCAGTTGTTTTTGATTGGGGAGATGGAATGATTGCGAGACGAATTTCAGGAAGAACTGATTATCAAAAAAGCTATGGTCAGCAGCTTGACTCTCTTATTGATATTATAAACTTTGGAGTCTTTCCCACAATATTTCTGTTAAGTTATGCAAATTTAAATCCATGGTTCTTGCCAGGAGCATTTTTTATTCTTGGCTCATGTGCAGTTAGATTAAGCTATTTTAATGTTTTTGGACTGTCTGATGGAAAAAATTATATTGGTTTAAATCTAGACAACAATGGAATTATTTTTTCATTTGTCTTTCTGCTGGAAGTATTTTTTTATCAAAACATTTTTTCAATAATTCTTTATATTGTTTTGGTAATTCTTGCTGCACTCAACTTATCCCCTATTCGAGTACCTAAAATTTCAGAAAAGTGGTTTTTCCTCCTTGTTATATATTCAATAATAGTGACTTTAATGTACAGTTGGATACATATACAAAAATGACAAATCTTCATAACTGCACAGAGCTACAAATTGATAGTGATACGGTTAAACGCTACTTTGAAGGGGAAATAGGTGTTACAGCAAGTAGTCTTAGTATGATGGCCCACGAACATAATCTACCACCCAGCTCTGCCAATTATCGATTAGAAAAAGAAAAAATAACTATTAGAGATTGGCTCAATGAAGTACCCAAGTGCGGAAGAGTACTCGATATCGGTTGTGGAGCAGGAACATGGTTAGAAATTTTCGCTAAACGATTTAAAGAAGTAATAGGTGTGGAACAAAGCCATTTGATGTTACAAGCAGCAAGAGAAAAAACTGCAGAATACCCAAATGTTACTATATTTGAAAGTGACAGTAGGCATGATCTTCCAAAGGGTCCTTTCAATATGATATTTTTAGGTGGCCTGTGTATGTATCTTAGCGACCAAGATACCATCTCTTTAATAAGCTCTTTAAAAGAACGTCTTACTAAAGACGGTGTAATTATGCTTCGTGAATCGACAGTTAATCATGGTTATTTTCTCTCTCAAGGAGAGTATCAGGCCATCTACAGGAGTTTGGACCTATACCGTCAATTATTTAAGAGAGCTGGATTTACCCACTCGAAAGTCAAACGTAATTATGGTTATACTAACTTGGTCACTGCGGAGGAATTGGTTAACCTACGACGAAAAAGGTTTCCATTCTTACCTTATGATTCCAAGACGTTTGATTTCGCTACCTGGTATTTATTGCGAGGATTTTCACCAATAAGTTTTTGGCTTTTACCTAGACTTTTTTCAGGACTTAATATCCATTGGCCACGATTACAAAATCATTTTTTTAAATTAATCAAATAGATGAATTTATTTTGTCATCACGAAACCAAGTTGAAATAGAGTACCTTGGAGTGCTTACAAGCTTCACTTCATGATAAATATCTCCAGAAATAAAAATTACCATGCTACCCTTTTTAGGTTTTATAATCTTGTCGACAACTACTATTGAGTCTTTCTTGTAAATGATCAATTCTCCACCCTTCGGACAATCATTTAGGTAAAGGCAGCAGCTAATTTGTCGGTGTCGAGTTTGTTGATGTTGATCTAAGTGACGACAATAGAATCCGCCTTTACTGTAAAAGGAGAATTGGGATTCATATCTTTTTAATGATAGACGGAAGTAGGAATTTAATGAATGCATCATCGCGCAAAGAACCTCATTCAATTGCTTGATGGCTAAATTTTCCTCCCAATCATCTATCCAGCAGATTAATCCGTTTCTAATTAAATCATTTTCTTTTTCCCTTGGACCTCGCCCAATTTTTGATTTAGATAATAAATTTGAATTAGTCGGTTCTAAAAATGTTTGGGAGATTAAGTTGCATAACTTGTCTTGTAAGAAATTCTCTTTTAAATACCAGCTTTTTTCTTCAAGGGCTAAATTGATGAGATCCAATTCGGATACTATTATTCGATTTATCAATTTACTTACTTAAGAACCTTGATTGACTGTTAATACTTGCAATGCTTACATTAAGTATTCGCCCCATGAACTTCTTCTGATTAATACTTTGAATGGCCATCGCAGCTTCTTCTGCATTCATCATTTCCACAAATGCAAACCCACGTCCAACACCTGAATTTTCATCTTTCATTATATTTATCAGTTTAACTGTTCCATTTTTTGCAAATAATTCTTCTAAATCTGAATCTAAATTTATAATATCGAAGGGAAGATTTCCCACATATAGTCTTGAGTTCAATTTCACCTCCAAAGTAATCTCTATAATGGCCTTATTCAGCGAAAATAGTTCAAAGTGTAAATTTGAGTATTCAAGTTTACACTTAAACTATAAAAATAATTAAGCTACTTTGACATTTATTGCGCATGGACCTTTTTGCCCATCTCCAATTTCATATAAAACTTTTTGATTGTCTCTTAAAGAGTCACACTCCATAGCTGAAATGTGAACGAATAGATCCTTTCCACCATCATCTGGTGTAATAAATCCAAATCCTTTGGTTGAATCAAAAAACTTTACTGTACCTGTGCTCATAATAAACTCCTTTTAAACATAACATATCTGTTTATTGTTTAATTTTTATGTGGGATCACCATTACAGTGATCATAATAATTAATTGTGTTAGCAAGTGCGCTACACGACTAAATACGCAGAGTGATTTCTGGCGCGTTTAGCAATATTTTAGAACTTAATTTTATGATTGGTTTTGATAGATATTTTTGAAAAATAAAAAAACGAATTAAAAAACTTTACTCTATGATGACTATAACAGTGTATCCAACGAATAGATACGAAAATAAAGAGTCGTTACATATTTATTACAAAAGTATTTTTATAATGCTCTAACCACTTGTTATTTAGATTTCTAATACTCACGACTTTTTCTCGAGATCGCTATGGTGGGTTATCATTGTTAAAGTGGAGATAAAAAACAACTACCTTTCCATGAATGAAACAGGATTCAGATTTGGAAATTCTGGTTCCAAAGAGAAGTCTATGCTTACTTAAGAGTAATGTGATTCAATTTTATTGTAAGCAAAAAGGAATTGAAAGATATGGTCTACGATAAAAATACTGTAGTCGAAATCCCCAAATGCCCGTCACCTGACGATGCGGGCATTCCAGGGAATGAGGAAAATGCCTTTGTATATTGTTCCCATTTCCTCCTCCAACTCGACATCTTTATGCGACTTTATCTCCCACGGTAAGATCTTCAAAAATTAAATCTGCGCCCCCGCTATGAATCTTATTGATTTTTACCTTTTCTAACTGCTTTTTAATTGCAAGATAAGATTTTTCTAAACTTTTTCTATATCCTTGGTCTTCTTTACATGCAAAAAAACTGGCTGTTTTTGTTCTCAGTATAATTCTACTCTTGTAAAGCCTATCTCCAAGTCGTTTTATATCAATGTCTACTGAAATAACTTTAGGAAATTGATGGTAAATATTTTCTTTTGTTAGTTTTATTAAATTGTTTTTCACTTTCATATTAACCTCAGTTAAAGATTTAAATTTATTGAAAATAGTTATCTACTTAATTTTTCCTCGGGTGCTAAACTCTAAAAAAATGAGTCTTTCAATCAATGCACAAATAGTCATCTTTTAAAATGCTTTTCTCAGCTCGCATTCGAAGCTTATAAAAAAAGTAAGATAGAAGAAGTATCTTTGCCATAGCCATCTTCGCCTTCTGCCGATACCCTAAAGCTCTGAATTGTACCAATCATAAGTGTAAGGGTCTCCATAGTAAGAAGTATTATAACCATCTCTTTTTAAAGTATTTTTCTTTGTATTTTTTACTTTTTCTCCATCTAAATTTTTAAATACATGGTTATTATTTTTAAATTTTAGATAAATAATTAATCTAGTTAATCTTTTCATTTGAAATCTCCCTTTCTTAATAAAAAGAGAAGGCTAGAAGAATCTACCCTTCTCAGAGTTTCAGATACCTAATAAGCGTCAATTTAGGATTTATTTGCAAAAAATTCAATTTACATTGCGAATGTGATTAACTTTTACTTTCCGCTTTCGATTTCCATTTTTTGATTTCTCATCCACATTTGTTTTTACTTTGTTTTTAGGCATCACTGTTTGAATTTGTTTTTTCATTTTTATTTTTTTGTAATAAGTGAAGTTGCTTGATACAAAATTGTAAAAATTCTTGACTTCCTCGAAGTAATTTTTCACATAGCCCCCTTTTTCTACGCCACCGCTGGTTTAACCAGGGTGCCAAATTCATCGTGCAGAGGAATTATTAGTTTTGTAAATCCACCAGTAAGTCTACTGATCTTTTTCACCAAAACTCTTCGCCCATCTCTACTTGTAGAAATAATGTCACCCGAAATTCTTACCCTTTGATTAAGATAGGGCTTAAATTTCTTTATCCCTAAATTATGATCGAGAAGAATGTCTTCATCTTCTTGTGTATAGAGACTTGCTTGATTAACATGATCAAGCAAGTCCCAGCCTGCTGCTACTAGTGTCCCTTCAAATACATGCTTTGTTTGAATCATCATTTTCTTTTCCTTTTCTTGGTGATTTCTTTCTTCTTTTTTTATTTTAAAGTTTATTTTTTAGATCTCTTGTTAATTCATGTTCGTTGAATTGTTCATGGCCTTCTATATCTATTAAAATAGACCCTTCATATAATGCATTCATTTTTTCACTCCCTCTTTAACTTAATTTTCTCTTTATAAAGCAATGATCATGCCAATATTAAAACTT
>JAOHMI010000006.1 GCA_028101965.1 Bacteriovoracaceae bacterium | reverse complement strand
GTTTGAATTTCTGACGTCGAAAAATAATAAAAAGTATGTTCGGGCAATTGGAAAACCAGTTTTTGATGATAATGGAGATGTGTTATTGATTCGAGGTATTTTCCAAGATATCACAACTCGTGTGTTAAAAGAAAATGAGATTCGAGAGAAAGATCAAGAACGAATGAACATTCTCAATAGCATTGCTAGAACATCTATTGTTGCTTTTACGGATATCAGAGGGATTATTACAGAAGTAAATGATCGGTTTTGCGAAATATCTAAATTTTCGAGAGAGGAATTAATTGGAAGTGATCACCGGATCTTGAGTTCAGGGGAACACCCCAAACAATTCTTTAAAAACTTGTGGGGGCAAATTAAAAGCGGTCGATCGTGGGTTGGGGAAATTAAAAATAAGGCTAAAGATGGTTCTTTTTACTGGGTTCATACCACTATAAATCCTACTTATAATTTCCATGGTGAATTAACCGGATATATTGCAATTAGAAACGATATTACAGAGCAAAAATTTATTGAAGAGCAATTATATCTTGAAAAATTAAAGATTGCGCCTGAGAAAACTCAATCAAAACTAGGGCAAAGCTTAACGGGCATGGGGGTTGCACATGAAATTAATAATCCATTGGCCATCATTCAAGCATCCACAGAGATAATCCATCGAAAAGTTATCAGCGATGAGAAAAAAGCTAAGAACGTTCAAATGATATTAGATTCTGTTCGCAGAATAGCCAAGATCGTTAATGGCTTACGAAAGTTTTCTCGTACTTCTTACTCAGTAGAGTTTACAGCAAATTTTTTCAGAGGTTGAAAATTTAATCAATGCTAAATCCAAGCGGTCCCACGTTCCAGTTGAATTTATTATTCCACAAGATATACAATTCGATGGGGATGAGATTCAAATTGAACAAATTCTGATTAACCTAATAGTAAATGCCATCGATCAGAATCAAGAGAAAAAAGATTCATGGGTTAAAGTATTTTATAAGAAAGAAGGGGATTTCGTAAATTTGATTGTTCAAGATAGTGGTAAAGGAATAATACAAGATGATTTAACCAAAATTTTTAATCCATTCTATACTACAAAAGAAATCGGTAAGGGTACTGGACTAGGTTTGTCTATTTCACGTGGTATTGCTCGTGATCATGGTGGGGACTTAAATTATAAACTTATTGAAGGCCATACCGCTTTTATTTTAAGTCTCCCTTTAAAGCAAACTGAAATAAAGATCTCATAGAACATTATCTTTTTCCTCCACTAGAACTTTTTGATCCCCTCTTTTAAAATAAAAGTATTCATCTTTTATTAGGGAACAGTTTTGGAATCTTCATTTAAGCTTATTCAAGAATCATTAAAAATGGGAACCTGGAAGTGGTATCCAGAGAGTGGGCAGCTGATTTGGGATGATTATCAATATAAGCTCTATGGAATTGATTCATCGATACCAATTACTTATGATTTATGGTCAAGCATGGTGCATCCAAATGACCTAGAAAGTTTAATGAGTCATGCCCAAAAACTTTTAGAAGATCCTGAATTTGCCTTTGATTTTAGTTTTCGAGCTAAAAAGTCAGATAGTACTATCATTTGGCTAAAAACCATCGCCAAAATGATGAAAGATGAAGATGGTATTGATTATATGCTTGGGATAAACTTTGATGTTTCTGATTCAATAAAACAATCCATTGAAGTGAGTAACCTAAATAAAAAAAATCAGGAGACTCTTGATCGATTAGAACTGGCCTTAAATTCTTCTAATACTGGAATTTTTGATTGGGATATACGAGGCGATCACCTTACTTGGGATGATCAAATGTTTAGCATTTTTGGATTAGAAAGCCGTGATCAAAAAGAAATATATGAACATTGGAATAAATCAATTCTACCGGAAGATAGAGAAGATCTTAATCAAAATATTGAGCTTGCAGTAAATGGGAGCGCTCCTTTTGATACTAAGTTTAGAATTAGGCGTCCTAACGGAGAGACTCGTTGGATTAAGGCCAGAGGGAAAGTCTTTTTTAGTGAAAATCAAAAAGCCGAGCGAATGTTAGGTACTAATTGCGATATAACCGAGTTGCAGCATAATGAGGATATGATTGCAGAGCAGAGCCGTGTCAATATGAATCAATCTCGTCTAGCTGCAATTGGAGAACTCTCTTCTGGAGTAGGGCATGAGATCAATAATCCCTTAGCAATTGTTTGTGGCTACACAAAAAAAATGATGAAGCTCGTTGAGAAAAATAAACTAAACGCAGATGAACTAACTACAATTTTAAATAAACAGGAAGCCGCATCAGATCGTATCGCAAAAATAGTGGAGAGCTTAAGAGCTTTTTCGCGCAAAGATGCAGAGCAGATGAAACCTTTTAGTTTGAATAATTCAATTAATCAAACTCAAAACCTTGTTAGAGAGATGTATCAAAAAGACAGTATTGAATTAATAAATGAATCTCCGGAAGAGAATATTTACATCAATGGGTTTGAGGGAAGAATCCAGCAAGTATTAATGAATCTTTTGACTAATAGCCGAGATGCTTTAAGAGAAGTTAGTCGAGAAAATAAATTTATTAAAGTAAATGTGAAAGTAATTGATGATATTGTTGCTCTCTCCGTAACAGATAACGGAAGTGGGGTTGATAAAGAAATTCAGAGTAAGATCTTTAACAATTTTTTCACAACTAAAGAAGTGGGAGTCGGTGGAGGAATTGGGTTGGCCTTAAGTGCAGATATTATAAAGCAACATCATGGAAGAATTGAGTATAATAAACTCTCAGAGAATACCGAATTTGTTATCCACTTGCCTCTTCATCGTCTTAAAGATAAGGAGCTGGATAAGACCGAACAAAATTTACTACCCTTAAAAGACAAAGCTGTTTTAATTGTTGATGATGAAAAAGAGGTTCGCGAAATCTTAAGTGATTTACTAGAAGAGGCGGGCATGAAGGTACTTGAAGCTGATAACGGGCTGAGTGCTGTAAAGGTAGTGGAAAAACAAAAATTAGACTTTATCATCACGGATTTGCAAATGCCTAAAATGGATGGTGAGAACTTATTAACTTGTTTGGATCGAATGAACCTAGAACAAAAGCCTTTCTATTTGGCCATGACCGGTGGATTGACTGAAAAGCTAACCAATAAGGAAGAGAATTCTCTGTCATTCTTTATTGATGGACATATTTTAAAGCCTTTTCAAAGCTCCGAGATTCTACAGACTTTATTATCTGTCCTAAATCGAAGTTAATGCTTTTTGGCCTCAGGATTGCTTCATAATTAGACAGATTGAGTAAAAAAGAATTGTTTTTAGACAGTTTATTAAGAAGTAAGGAGAGATATTGAAAACTTATTTGACACTTAGAAGACATTTTTTCACTTTTTGTTTAATTTTTAGTGGCATTATTCATCAATCTCAAGCGGTGGAGATTGTAGGGTATCGGCCTATTGTTGTAAAAAAAGGGGACACCGTTTCAGAAATTGTAGATGGTTACCGTTTCTCTCCAATCTATGGAAAAAATCAATGGCTTGAGCGTGTTCTCAAGCTAAATAGGTTAGACCTTGATGAAGCAAAAAATATTAAACCAGGTGATGTTGTGGTGATACCACTGGAAACCTATGTGATGAATAAAGATGAATTGGACCAAAAATATGTTGAAAAAACAGATGTAGATAATGATTATGTTCACCAAGATGAAATTTCAAAAATAAAATCTGGTTGGAGTAAAGAGAGACTCAATCAAGAAATGTCCACGAGAAGAAATGAGTTTACTCTAAAAGCGGGATATTTTAACCGTGAACTTTCACACAAAGAGACATCCACTTTAGTTAATCAGCAAACTAACTTTATAGGCGAGATATCCTACAAGCGAAATGATTTATCAGGAAAAGAATTTAGCTATTCACCTGTCATTTCAGCGGGAGTTTATTCACAAGCTAACGCAGATTTTGAATCTGATGATAACCTTGTGGCGGAGTTTCTTCCTTCAACCTATGGAACCCTGGGATTAGAGATCGGTCATAAACCAAATATGATTAGTTTAACTCCTTATGTTACATATGAAACCTTTAGTCTTTTAGATTATACGGATGAAGATGATTATTTTGTGGAAGAGGAGCAAGCTTTTTGGACAGGTCTTCGCTTACAAAAAAACTTTCCCGTTAAATTTGATCAGTACTTCGTTGCTTACAATTATAATTATAATGCGGAGTTCAATGGGCAGTCTCAGCAGTTAACAGTTGGAACTGTCTTGAAAAATCGATATCTTTTTGAGATTTATGGGAACCAGACTGAGCTAGAAATTAATGAAAAAATTAATCATCAAAATATTGGCTTAACTTTAGGATACCAATTTTAATATAGGGAATAAATCATGCTTAGAAAAAATAAAATAAATCATATTGTTTTAACACTAATACTAGCAAGTTTTTACTCTTGCAAAAACAAAGTTGTCAATTTAGATAACGATGACAGTGGAAGCTCGTCATCTTCAACCACCTCACCCTTAACTGATTGTAGTACAGATGATGATATCAAGCCGACTTTAACCGGAAGCATTACCCAAGACAAGGTGGGAACAAGTCTCACTTCACCGGAGTTTTCATGGCCAGCAGGAAGTGATGACTGTTCATTAGACTTTTATCAAGTGTCTATCGGAACCACTTCAGGTGCCAGTGATGTATTGTCAGCTACAAATATTGGTAGTGTGACTGACTATACTGTTCAAAACGTTTCATTATCTTATCAAACAGATTACTTCTTCACAGTTGAAGCGGTTGATGAAAAAGGAAATGTATCCGCAAAGCTAACCACTAGCTCTTGGACCATCTTTGATCCAAAAACCATGACCAATATGGTGGTATGGCTTGATTCGAATAAGAAATCTTCCATTGAAGATGCTTCGGGAGATAACCCAGGTGATGCAAGCTTTAGCGGGGATGTGGCTAAGTGGTCAGATATTTCTGGATCAAATGCAATTCACAATTTTACCGCTAGTGGAAGTCAAATGCCTAGCTATGATACTAGTAAGAACTCAGTTCGTTTTTCTGGATCAGGACAATTCCTGGCCACAGCAGATCACAGTGATATAAACACTTCTACTTCAACTCAGCGAACTTTGACCCTCGCCTTCGAAACTTTAAGTGAAGTCAATGCTCGTCAAGTATTGTATGAGCAAGGTGGCGGTACACGTGGATTAAACTTTTATATTGAAAATGGAATGTTGTATTGTGGTTTTTGGAATGCAAAAAATGATGGAGATGGGAAACAGGATTTTATTTCCGTCAGCACTAGTATTAACGCCAATGAAAAGTATATTGTTAGTCTTCAGTATGACTACACTAACTACAATGGCTCTGGCGGTGTCAATGGATCAGTGGAGTGCTTTTTAAATGATAGTAGTATCGGTTCGGTTTCAACAACTTCAAGACTGTACTCACATAGCGGAGATATTGGACTTGGTAGTATGAATGATGGAAGTCGATTTCATGATGGAACTGCGAATAATAATAACTATGCTTTCACCGGGCATATTTATGAGTTTTTAATGTATAATACGGCCCATACAGATTCAGATGTATTAAAACTTAATGATTACTTAAAGCAAAAGTATTCATTTTAGTCATTTATAATTTACCAGTTTCTCTTTTCATCGGGGTTAAGAGGAACTGGTTAATTCTAATGGGTATTAAACGGAATTAATCAATTTCGCTTTTACAGTTCTTTGCTTTAAGTTTTCGAATTTCAAAATCTTGCTCATCCTCTTCTTCAATCCTCTTCTTGACTTCTTTACTAAGAGGTTTATCGATCTGCTTTACAAGTTCATTCAGGCGATGAATATTTAAACCTGTATCACTTATAATCACCATATTGCTCTTTTTTATTTCCATAATTCGTCCAAACCGGCTCATAAAGGGACGAAAGTTTCGTGAAACTTCTTCGGCAGTTATGTGCTCTATTTGCGCTGAATAGGAATAGAAATCATAAGTCTTGGGTATATCTGTAATGTTTTCTTTAACTGGAACAGCTTCATAACGTATATCTCTTGCAGGTATAATTCGAAAGGAATTTTTCTCGTTTAGCATTACACGAGCAAAATCGTGCTGATGAAGAAGCACTGAAATAAAGTAATTAGCATTACCTTTATTTAGGAAATTCTCTTGAGTGAATCCAACTTTGCCCTTAGACTTGAAATCACTGGTATAGATATATTTTTGGTTAACTAGTGTTGCTGCTTTTTTTAAGCAAGTAACGAGAGAATTGCAATTACTTGATTTTGTTTTGGCGATGGCACTGAGATTAATAGTCAAAGTTAAAATGAGCACAAAACCGTATTTTTGAATTTGCATTGGAATCTCCTTGATAGGGTTTAATTTTTGATTGGATAACATGAATGGTCAAGTTGAGAGGAATGATAATTTTAAACTAAATTATATTTAACTTAGTACCTGTCGAAAGGGTAAGTGTTTAATTTTAGATACATGTGCAAGGTGTCAGAATGTTTCATATTTAGAATATAATTGAGAAATACATTGAAAATAGTTCCTAAAAATTTTTATTTAATTTAATTTAATTTATCGCTTTAGTTAAATTATCAATAACAATTGGAACTTTTATGCTTAATATTTCTTTTTCTACGCTGCTTTATATACTTTTTCTTCAATATGGTTTTTCGCAATCATTATTAAAAGGCGATAATGCGAGAATCACTTCTTTTCAGACACAAATTGATTCTTTTACTAATGTAGTCTTAGAGAAGCATTATAAACCAAGAGTGATAGATGATAATTATTCTAAAACAACTTTTGCTGATTTTATAAAAGCATTAGATCCTACAAGAAATTACTTTTTTCAATCTGATGTTGATGAATTTATGAATAAGTATCAGGATCAAGTTGATAATTTGTTGAAAGGAGAAGAGGGTAATTTAACAGGCCTTATTTTTATCGAAGAGATTACGAACAGATTAAACGAAAGGAAAAAGAATATTCTTAATGAAGTTCAATCAATTATTCATCAAAAGCATGATTATGAAATTGATGAATCCTATGAACCTTATATACCTTATAAGAATTGGGATAAGCCCTATGCAAAGAATTTTGAACAGCAAAAAGATAACTGGCGGAAAACGATTAAGTATAAACTTGTCAATGCAATTGCATCAGGTTCTGATGAACAAGAAACTAAAGACTCATTAATTGAACTATATAATAAAATCAATTCTGATCAAAATTATAAAACTATTGAGGATACCTTAGGTGTCTTTTTAAGATCAATCGGAACTAGCTTTGACCCCCATAACAATTATATGTCATTGGCGGAATTGCAAGCGTTGCAAGATGGACTTTCTTCTAGTTTTTATGGAATTGGCTCAATGGTTTCACTAACCCAAAGTGGACAGTATGTTAAATTAACAAAAATTATTCCAGGTAGTCCCGCAGAGAAAGCTGGTCTAAAAGATGATGATGTAATTACTAAAATAAAAGAGAGGGGCCGTGAGGCAATTGATATCTCTTTTAAAGAATTAAACGAAATGATTAGCTTAATAAAAGGTCCCAAAGATAGTACCGTTGAGCTTACTGTTCGTCGTAAAGCGGAGAGTGGAGAAGTTCAGGAGTTGCAAATATCTGTGGTTCGAGATGAGATTAAAAATTCCACCGCAAATTATGCCCGTGTGAAAATTATTGGAATTATCAACCCGGTTACAAAGACTGTGTCTCGTATCGCAATAATTAAGGTTCCATCTTTTTATCAAGATGAGAATAAGGGCGATAGCTTAACCAAAGATACAAAAGAGATTTTAATTAAATTAAGTCAACTTCCAGATGATATGAAAGTTCATGGTTTAGTCATTGATTTAATGAATAATGGTGGTGGTTACTTAGACGAGGCCATAAGTTTTACTGGCTTATTTATCAAAAGTGGACCAGTTGTTATTGAAAAATATCGTGATTCACGAAAAGATAAAATTAGTCGAGATAGAGACTCTAATATTTATTACGAAGGTCCGCTCGTAGTTATGATTAATGAACGCAGTGCTTCCGCTTCAGAAATATTTGCTGGTGCAATTCAGGACTATGAACGTGGGTTAATCGTTGGTAGTAAGCATTCTTTTGGAAAAGGGACTATTCAAAGATCTTTCAAGGATACATTGTATCGTTATAACTTTGCTTCTAAAGTAACGGTTGGGAAATTTTTTAGAATATCTGGTGACTCTAATCAGCATTCAGGTATAGCATCTGATATTCAAATTCCTACATATTCGATTTACCCAACTTTTGAAAAAAGCTTAGAAACATCTTTGAAAAATGATGAAGTGGTGGATGCTGGAGAATATTTAAAGCATAATGAATTTTATCCAAGTCCTTATCAGTTAATTCAATTAAAAAAGAAATCGGCAAATAGAATTAATCGTGATCCCGAGTTTAAGCTTATTGAGGAGGCAAAGGAAAGAAGGTTTGAAAAAGATAAGACTAAAGGTTACTCATTAAAACTTAGTGAAATAAAAGGCCAAGAAGAGAAAAATAAGATAATCGCTCAAGAAATCGAAACGAAAAGAAAATCATCTAAATATCACTCAAATTATGTTGAAATTTTAAGCTTCACTCGAACAACCATTGAGCAATTACTTGCAGAAGAAGAAAAAGAGAAAAAAGAAAAATCTGTTAAAGTCCCCAATATTTTGGAACATGAAGCTGCAACAATTGCTTCGGATTTATCAAAGCTATTCGATACATCCTCTCGAGAAGTTGATCAAGCATATCTAAACCACCTTTGGAGTAGCGATGGATACATCTTTCATATTGAAGAGCTATCTAACTAGTTTTTGTCTTTTAACTGCTCTACAACAGTGGTGATAATCATCAACTTACCAATATTATTCATATAAAAAAATGGTATCTGGTGGATAACTCTTTTTCCACAACTGTAGTAGGGCAGTGAATTTGTCATTAAGACAGAAAAATCCACCGTATTTAATACCTGTATTTAATAAGTTAATGATTTATTTTCTACCTGAAAGTACAATTTTTTTAATCATCCCAAGGAAGCTTATGAAATTAATTTATGTTTTATTACCTTTATTATTGATAAATTCTTCATATTCAAAGGTATTGGTAAACTGTCATGCTAAGCTAAAGCCAGAATATGGAAAATATGATGATTATTTTTCTGCTCTAAATAACAAGTTTGTAGCTGAAGCAAAATCATTAAAAGATTACGATCGCTGTAGTGCATGCCGAGAGAAACTTATTAGTATGATTAAGCAATGTTATTTTGATAATCAACAAATTACTCGCGAGACTGATGGAGCATTTAATGTTTCAGGAAAGAATGAATTTCAAGAATATATTATAATTTCAAATGATAATGCACATCGTTTTATGGTCGACATTGAGGTCGAAAGAGGTTACGGTGGACGGTTTTTGTTCTGTCACCATTCATGGGAAAAGCAGATGACCATAAGTCTTGATCCAACTAGATATGAATAAACAAATTTCTCCAATACTAATTCTAAGTTTAAAAAAAATAAAAAAACGATATTCTTTAAGTGTACTCTTCTCATAATTTGTAATATTGAAAGTGTGAAAGACCATCAATTAGTTTACTCGAGCTTTTCAGGAGGGATTAGTGGCAGGATTCTGGATTAAAAATGGGCAGAGTTCGAATCACAATTAAATAAATTCCTAAAACTATATACGAAATGCCGATGATTCTTGGAGATTTAACTTTTTCTTTTATTTTTTGAAAAGTAAAACCTAAACTAGTCAGGGGTAAGGCGGTTGCCAGCCAGAACATACTTATATAAGCAAAAATGAGGTAGTCATGCTTTAGGGGTATAACTCCTAATAAATAGGTATGCAATAACCCGCAAGGAAGAAGGGCGGAAATGAGACCCAAGAAAAAGGGAAATAATTGAGAGTGTCTTTTATTGGTTATAAACTTGCTATGATAAAACTTTTGGTAAATCCCAGAAAAGATCTTGGATGATGCAAAGTGATTTCGTTTTTTTAATATGTACATTAATCCAATATAAAAATAGAGGACAATTAAAAAAATTAACGAATATTGATGAATTTCCACATTAATATTCTTAAAAAAGAGAGTTGAGGTTTTTGCAAGAACAAACCCTAAAATTAAGTAAGAGAGCAGCCTTCCACCTTCATACAAAATTTGATTTTTAGCACTTTTTCCCGCAGCACAAGCTAAAGGCCCGCACATACTTAGACAATGCAAACTTGAAAGTAAACCAAAAGCGAGAGAGGATATGATGATTGAACTTAGTTGGCTAGTCATAAGGGCCCACAAGGGTCACTGGTTTGGTCATAAGGATTTCTTCACCATTAAGAACATTTAACTTTACCCCTAATTTTCCCTCGTGTTTTAAAATAGATTTCTTAAACTTAAAGAAAATAGGGACAGATTTCTTTCTTTCTGCCTTTAGATTAATATTGGTTGAAGGAGAGACAACTTCAACCTCAGGGTTATTCACCGAAAACTTAAGATTAATCGGTTTATCATCTCGGTAATGAAGATTAGCTTTATAATGATTAACGATTAGTTCTCCGCGAGTAGGGTTTTGGATAATTTGGTAAGGTGATTTCGTTCCGCGAATCAAAATCATTTTAAGTGATTTAGATTGGTAGATAATATAGCTACCCAGGGAAATCAAAAGAAAGGTAGCAAGAGAGTAGAGAATAACTCGTGGCCGAATAATTTTAGTTTGCCCTTTATTCAAGTTACTTTCGGTAGTGTAACGAATTAAGCCAGTGGGTTTATTAACTTTAGTCATAATTTCATCGCACACATCAATACACCGAGTGCAGTGAATACACTCCATCTGGGTTCCATCACGAATATCGATTCCCGTAGGACAGACTTGAACGCACTTGTGACAATTTACACAATCAGCAAATTCTTTAAAGTTTCCATCTTTTCCTTTACGAGGTTCACCACGGTTATAATCATAAGCCACCACAACTGAATCTTTATCCATGAGAACAGACTGGAGTCGTCCATAAGGACAGGCAATTATGCAAAACTGTTCACGAAACCAACCAAAGTCGAAGAGGAAGATTCCTGTCACCATTAACATTATAGTAAAAAGTGTGTAGTTGTGGGCTGGAGAGATGGTAATAATTTTAATAAACTCACTCACAGGTACAAAGTATGCTAAAAAAGAATGGGAAAGAACCAGAGATAATGCAAGAAACATGATCCACTTGAGTCCTTTACGAGAAATTTTACTTGTGTTCCATGGCCCCATATCGCGCTTACGCCGTCGATAAGAGTTCCCTTCAGCAAGAGTTTCCACAAACCGGTAGAGTCCTTCAATGAAGACGGTTTGCGGGCATGCCCAGCCACACCACACCCGACCTAACAAGGCCGTCAATAAACCAATCCCTAAAATAAAAGATAGAATTATGATAAAGAGGAGAGGTGTATTATGCGCATAGAAGTGAGCGCCTAAAATAAAAAACTCTCTGCGAGGAATATCAATTAACATGGCCTGATGACCATTGATTGTTAACCAAGGCAGGATTAAATATACCAAAATGAGAATGAAGTACACTGCAGAACGGTACTTCTTCCACTTCCCATGGACTTCTTCTGGGTAAAGAAAGATTCGGTGACCCGACTGGTCTGTTGTTCCCAGTCGGTCCGAACCTTTAATTTTTTGTGATTCATCTAGCATATTTTATTCTTTATGGTTTATTTATTACCGTAGTTTTTAGCTCTAAGGGAGGCGTACTACCGAGTATAATAGCACGCACTTCCGGGTTTTAGTACTCATCTCCCTGAGGCTCTTTCGCCGGTGGGTCATTGTGCTCAAAACCTTTGAGGGATTCAACAAAGGCGGATACGGCATAAAGCTCTTCGCGACTCAAATTTCTTCCCCAAGCTGGCATTCCTGCATCTGGGTTCCCGGTGATTATAAACTTAAAAAGCTCTTCTGAAGTTCCATCAAAGTACATCCAGTGGTTATCGGTTAAATTTGGACCGATATCCCCAGCGGCATTTTGATTGTGACAAGCTTGGCAGTTGTTTTCATAAACCGCTTGACCATAGAGAAGCATATTTTCATCATTGCGAAACTTTTCGAACTCATTAGATTTAAAATCTTTCAACTTTGCCATGTATTTCTTTTGAATACTTCTCAATTCCTTGGCTTCCATATAGTACTCATGCTTTAAGGAAGGCCCATTCATAAAAATGAAATAGGAAATATAGAAAACAGCAAAAATAATTCCACCCCAAAAAGTAGCAAGCCACCAGTTAGGCAATTGAAAGTCAAACTCTTGGATCCCATCGTATTCGTGATCCATGAGAACATTTTTTTCTTCTTCATTCATCATTGTTGATCCCTTATTTGATCCTCATTAAAAGGAATTTGTTCTAGTTGTTCGTAAAACTTATTTGAGTCCTTACGAAAGACCCAAACTAATGCCGCAATAAAAAGTAACAGAAATAAAAATAATCCAGTTGCGGGAAGCATGGTTAAAGTGAATTCAGTGAATACTTGTGATTTCATAATTATTCTCCTTCCCCTTCATTGATAGATTCGTCACTTTCATCCTCATCTTCAAATTGCATATCTGTTCCAAGTCTTTGCAAGTAAGCAATAAGTGCTACAACTTCTTTATCTTGGATTTTAGCTGGGATTCCACCTTCAACCAGACTTTCAGTGATTTCTTCCGCTTGAGATGTGGCATCAGCAACAGCACTGGCAATTTCTTCTTCTGTGTAAGGAACTCCTAAAGAAACCATCACCTTCATTTTGGTTTGTAGTTGCTTTAAATTGTATCGATTTTTTATAAGCCATGGGTAGTTTGGCATAATCGATCCAGGCGTCATCTCACGTGGATTAACCATATGGCGGTAGTGCCACATATGGGGATACTTTCCACCAACTCGAGCTAGATCTGGGCCGATTCTTCTCGATCCCCATTGAAAGGGATGATCGTAAATAGACTCAGAAATATGACTTGGATGACCGTAACGGAGCTTTTCGTTAACCATTGGCCGAATCATTTGTGAGTGGCATGTATAACAACCTTCTTTTATATAGACGTCACGGCCAAGCAACTCAAGAGGAGTGTAGGGTGTCACATCTTCCGATTTTTCGATATAGCTGCTGGCCAAGAAGGTTGGAGCAAGTTCAATTATCGTTCCTACAATTACTGATAAAAAGACCAAGATGGTAAAAATCGCGGGAAGACCTTCTAAAGCTTGATGAGCTTTTTTAGGTTTGCCTGTTCCTTGATCCATATTTGAAGTAACTTGGGCCACTTCATTATCCATCTCCGATCCCCTATTAGAAGACTTGATGGTTTTCCAGAAGTTGTAGATCATAATTCCAAAGGAAGTTAAAACTAAGATACCACCGATTGCTCTGACCCAATACATGGGAACGATTTGAGTTACGGTTTCGATAAAGTGTGGATAAATTAAATTTCCACTCTCAGGAGAAACGGCCATCCACATCATTCCTTGAGTAATTCCAGCAACCCACATGGAGACGATATAAAGGACTAATCCAAAAGTGGCCAACCAGAATTGTAAATTGGCAAGTTTGGGCGAGTACAGTTCGGCCTTCCATAATTTAGGAACTAAATAATATAACATACCTGCAGTGAGCATATAGTTCCATCCAATAGTTCCAGCGTGAACATGCCCAACAATCCAGTCTGTGAAGTGCGCAACTGCATTTATTGATTTAATTGAGAGTAGTGGACCTTCAAAGGTGGACATACCGTAAAAGGTAACGGCAGTGGCCAGAAATTTAAGTGTGTGATCGGTTTTAACTTTATCCCATCTTCCTCTTAAGGTAAGGAGACCGTTAATCATCCCACCCCAACTTGGTGCCCATAAGGCAACAGAGAATGCCATTCCTACAGTTTGTACCCACTCAGGCAATGCTGTATAAAGTAGATGGTGAGGTCCTGCCCAAATATAAATAAAGACAAGTGACCAAAAGTGAATAATGGATAGCCTATAACTATAAACCGGCCGGTTAGCTGCTTTTGGTACAAAGTAATACATCAACCCTAAAATAGGTGTAGTGAGGAAGAAAGCAACAGCATTATGTCCATACCACCATTGAATTAAGGCATCTTGAGCTCCGGCAAAAAAGGAATAACTTTTCATAAAAGAGACGGGTAGTGATATTGAATTCACAACATGGAGAAGAGCTACTGTCACAACTGTTGCAATATAGAACCAAATGGCAACATAAATATGCTTCTCTCTTCGTTTCTTGATGGTTCCAAAGAAATTAACCGCAAAAACCACCCAGATTAAAGTAATGGCAATATCGATTGGCCATTCAAGTTCTGCGTATTCTTTTCCCTGACTAAAACCAAAAGGAATTGTCACGGCCGCGGCAACAATAATTAATTGCCAACCCCAGAAGTGAATCCAGCTAAGGGTATCATTAAAGAGCCTTGCTTTGAGTAGACGTTGCAAAGAGTAATAAACACCGGCAAACATTCCGTTCCCAACGAAGGCGAAGATCGCCGCATTAGTGTGCAGTGGTCTCAATCGGCCAAAGGTTAACCAGGGCAGGTCGAAATTAAAATTAAAATTCGCGAGTTGTAGAGCAATGGTGACACCTAAGAGCATGGCCACAAAACCCCACAAGAGAGTGGCTTGAATGAAAGCTTTGACGACTTTATTGTCGTAGCTGACTTCAACCATGTTACTTGTTGTTTTTGACATGATTTGTTCCTTTCTTTCGATTAATTTTTCGATTAAAAATCATATTTTTTTGTGATTCAATTTGATCTAATTGACCTGACTTAACGGACCAAATAAAAAGCCCGATAAATACAACAGCAAATAGAATGGAAAGAGGGATGGTAATAATTAATGCCATCATTTCTTAATTCTCCCTTTTCGCGATAAGAGAAAGCTATTGCTAACTACGATAAGCGAACTTATAGGCATGGCCACTGCTGCAATCAGAGGTGTAATCATCCCTGTTACTGAGAGGATGAACCCCAATATATTGTAAAAAATAGAAAAACTGATATTTATTTGAATTAGTCTATGCAGGTGTCTAATCTCTTTAATGAAGAAATTAAGTTTGTTTAGATTTCCGGCTAAAAAAACCACATCACAATTATCATTAACTAGCTCTCCTGCATTTAGTGAAATTGAAAGATCTGCGTATTTCATGGCCCATATGTCATTGAGCCCATCTCCTACATATAATGAGTTTTTTTGTTTTCTCATATAGTTTTTTTTATCTTCAGGCTTCAGGGAGTGTTGAGACTTAATTGGATGATTAACTTGAAGCAGGTCAATCAAATCACTAACTCTTTGGCGATGATCGCCTGACATGATTTCTATTCTATATTTTTTGCTTAAATCTTTAAGTAATTGAATATTATTTGGGTCAATCTCTTCTTTAAGGATGAGTTTGAGTACTTGCTGTGAACCTTTCATTAACACAATTGATTCATCAGAGAGTGAATGAATTTTGTAATGATGTCCTTGGATATCACCTTCGACTCCTTCTCCAAGGATTTCTTTAAAATTTTCTACTTCGAGATAATCCTGGACAGAGGTGAAATGGTTCACGAGAAAGACAGCGATAGGGTGGTGGGAGTGTTTTTCCAAGGAGATTAAGTGCGGAAGAAAAGTTTGATCTCCCACAATTTCTGCCAATTTAAATGCTCCTGAAGTCAGAGTTCCTGTTTTATCAAAAAAGATTGTTTCAATATTCGGAAACTTTTCATAGACAGCTTTATTCTTTAAAAGGATTCCATTGTTGGCCAATTTTTTAGTTTTAAGCAAACTTACAAGAGGAATACCTATTCCCAATGCACATGGGCAGCAGACTATGAGTAAACTAAGTATTCTAGGTATTGCTTGTTCTTGAGGGAAATATAAAAATAATACAGCAGATGCCACTATAAAAATAAAGGATAAATAGAGAGAGTACTTTTGTCCAAAATAAGAATAGGAATCTAATTGACTCGTGTCGATTTTTAATGAATCAAGATATTTTGTAAAACTTGTTGTATTCATGTCATGGCTAACTTGTAGTTCTAGGTCATGAGATAAATTAATGCTCCCTGATACTACTTTTGAATCGCGATGTTTGAGAAGCGGGGTTGATTCTCCGGTAAGAAGCGACTCATTAACGTAGCTATGGCCTTTAAGAACCACTCCATCTAGTGGAATTATTTCACCCTGAGGGACCTTAATAATATCACCTTGAGCTATATCGCTAATATGTTTATAAACGAAAATTTTAGATGATTGCTTTAAGATCTGTTGGATTCCATAAGCATTTTGAAAGAAATTACTCTTAATTTGATTATGATAGAGTGAAGATAAAAAATGACGTGTGCTAAGAATAAGAAAGATAAACATAGCAATGCTATCAAAGTAGTATAAATCGCTGCCTTTAAAATAGTTATAGTAGCTAAAAATAGACCCAAATAATACGGAAAGAGAAATTGGTAAGTCGATGTTAAATCGTAGACTTTTTAGAGATGACATAAAGTTCTTAAGAAAGGGGATAGCACTATAAAAAAGTATGGGGGCGTACATCACTGCCATTATGTGCTCAAATATTCTTTTAAGACTTCCATCGACACCAGCGTAGATGGCCACAGAATAAATCATCAGATTCATCATTAAGCCTGCGGTTACTCCAATACGGATGAGCTCATTTCTTTTATCTTTTTGATAAATGTTTTCTGCCTCCGATTCATTCTTTAAAGGAACTAGTTGGTAACCCAATTGATAAATAATAGTTCCCACATTCACTAATTCAGAACGATCGGTCATGGTTAATGTAAGGATGTTGCTTTCCGGTTGGAAATTTGAATTTTGTATCTTTTCGTTAAGAGCAGTTATATTTTTAAATACCCATGAGCAGGCTAAGCATGTAATACCTTGCACATAAAAATTAAAAGTATTTTTATTTTGACCCTGGCCAAAATTATGTAAAAACTGATCATCGGCCATGTATTTAACTTTATTTTCAGAAGTAACTTTTTGCGGAGACTGACCCTCTAAGTCCATAAGATGATAAAAATTATCTAAACCACCTACATTGAGGCAATTAAAAACTGTTAAGCAACCATGACAGCAAAAGTGAAAATTGTTTTCAATTATAACTTCATCTTCGCCTGCAAAGGATCCACAATGCTTACAAGTATAGTGCTTTTTATTTTTAACCAACATACAATTCTAACCAGTCTGAACATGATCCTTTTAAACTATATCTACTTGTTTTTAATAAGTTTTTTTCTTAAAGACAGCTCTAGCTATCTGTTTTCAACGTACAGTCATTATCGGTATAACATGAGGTATTAAACATGATGATCATCATGGATTTTAATGATATGAGGATCGGGCAAAAGCCTGATACAAATCATGTGTTCTTTCCTTTTGGATCATTATTATTTCTGGCAGGTGCCGGCACTATGTTAGCAACGGAGGATACTGAAATGTCACAAATGAATATTTCAATTGATGAATACACTAGTCCCATAAATGGTGTCGTGAGAGGGGAAACATCATTCACTCAAATATATGAACTTATGGTTCAAGAAAGAATAAGACACGTACCAGTGGTAAAAGATAACCGACCTGTGGGAATTATAAGTGATAGAGACGTCAAACTAATTAAAGGGTTTGAGAAAGGGTTGGATCTAAAAGCAAGTGATATAATGGTAGAAGATCCTTATTGCGTACAAATAGGAACTTCACTTGATGAAGTGGCATTTGAGATGTCTCGCCGAAAAATTGGATCAGCTTTAGTGGTAAATGACATAGGTGAGCTTGAAGGGATATTCACTTCCACAGATGGTTTAAATGCGTTGATTGAAATTCTTCGTGGACAAGCAGAAGAGTAATTTAAAGGAAAGATTATGACATTAAATATTTCATTTCTTCATGCAGATTCAACTCCTGCGCTCAAGGAGAGGATTCAAGATAAATCTGAGCATATAAAAAAGTATTTTGATACAGAAAAAATTGATATCCAATGGACCTGTTCCGTCGAAAAAAATGCCCATTCTTCTATTGTTACTTTAAGGGCCGGTCATCGGTATTTTTATGCTAAGGGTACTTCTGATGATTTATATAAGTCTTTTGATGAAGTCTTAAAGAAGTTGGAAAATCAGTTTCATCATAAAAAAAGTCATATCGATCATGAATCAGTGTCAGAGTATGCTGTAAATATTTAATTTCCCTAAAAAGGTGACGTTTTATTCAATTAGGACTCCGATTGAATAAAACATTTTACTTTTTGGAGTTAATTCCTTTGTTTGACTCATAATGCTTAATCTGCCGACTAAGAAACTCTTGGTGCTTTTTTAATTCTTTAATTAAATCATCGTCTTTATCTTCCTTGTCTTTATACTTAAAGCGAAAAATTTCATCCTCTAAAATTGCTTGCGCAAATAAAGCCGTGTAGCTGGCAAACAGAGCGGTTCCAGTTAGCATAAGGAAAATTCCCACTATTTTTCCTAGAGGCGTTCCTGGGATAATATCTCCATAACCAACTGTTGTGGCAGTAGCAAAAGCCCACCATAGAGCATCTAAGTAAGACTCAATAGAAGGATTGCTGCTTGCTTCGATGGCATAGATCAATAGAGAGAAAGCGATTATGATTAAATTGCCCATCACAGTAATAAGGAAAAAAGATCGACTAAATATCAACCTAATAATGATTTTATTAAAACGAATTCCGCTATGAAGGAGTTTCACCGATAAAATTTCCTATTTAACTATCATTATAGACATGCACGCTTCTTTGGCGATAAAATTCGTAGTACTACCCATAAAAAATTTCTTTAAGCCTTTATATTGATTTGAGCCCAGGACAATGAGGTCATTTTCGTTCATTGTTGCTGTTTTTAAAATGTGCTCACCCTCCGGCAGAGAATAATCAGCACTGACCTTAATGTTATAAGAAAACTGGCAACTCAAATAAGCTTTTTGCAATTTATCCATGGCTTTAAGTTCAAGAGTTTTAATGGCCTTGTTAAAAACTTCTCCCTCACTTTGACCTTGGATAAAATCGAACACCATTGACAAGTTAATTATGTGGAGGAGATCTAATCGGCCCTCTGATATTTTTACCATGTCATAGAGCATGGAGAATCTATCAATCTTTGATGAATCTGTTCCATCGATACACAATAGTGGCTTTTGAGGGAAGCCAGTGAAGTTTTCATGGATGGCAATTTGGGGGATGGGGCACATTTCTATTAGTCTTTGAGCAACACTTCCTAAGAAAAATTGATGTAACCGATTGTGACCTCTTAACCCAGTAAAGAGGAGCTTAGATTGGTTGTTATTGATCGAATTGAGAATCCCATCCACTGGATGACCTTTCCAGACTTCAAAAGTATAGCTTGGAATTGATTCTTTGCTAAAAAGCTTGATTAGTTTCTCTTTTTTTTCTTCTTCAAGATCAGTTTTTCTCACTTCTGTTATATCGGTATGTTTTAAAATGAACTCAGAAGGACGAAACTCTGCTAAGAGTTGGTCGACATAGATAAAGGTTGGTGAATAGTTCATTTTCTCACAATATTCGAAGGCAGCCTTTATAACTGTTTGGGAGAAATTACTTAGGTCGATGGCCACTAACATTTCTGGTTTACTCACTCATTTTCCTTTGTTGCTCGGTTCATTACTATTATCGATAAATTTAGTTCAATTATTATGACTGTTTCCAGAGGATTTCCTGATATAGATCAGACTTATTGGTTCTAACGATCATATATATAAAGAGGTTTCTTCTTTATCTTGTTATATGTAATTAACAAAGGATTAAGGCATGAATAAAAAATTAATGGTATGCGTGGATCTAACGGATCAATCACTTAATATATATCGCAAGCATTTAAGAGAGCTTAATTTAAATGAGTTTACAGAAATTCACTTAATTCATGCTTTTCAAATTCAAGTTTATTCGGATTTGTTTTACATTCAAAAATTTCCTTCCGAGGAAGAATTTCAAAAAATTAAAGAATCAACCTTACAAGTAATGAAGACTTTAGAAGCTGATCTGGGACCAATCGCTCAAGGAATTAAACTTGTATATGATTGTCTACTTGTTTCATCGCCAAAAACTGGTTTAAAAGACTACGCACAAGAGAATGATATTAGTGTTATGGCCGTAAGCACTCGAGGTAAAAAAGGTGTTGAATCTTTATTTTCCAGTTCGCTTGCAGAGTATATGGTTCGTCACGCACCATGTGAGCTAATTATTTTACGAGAGACAAATGAATAATTACTGTTTTGGTTTCTGAGTATTTCGAGGGATTAGTTTATAATATTGACTCGTTGGGTCTTAGGATGATAAGTAATATCTCTAGGAAATTATATGGTAGGAAAAGATCAAGTTATTCTCAAAGCTTTGTTTGAGCATGCCAGTCTTGGCATTATCATTTGTGATAATGAAGGGAAGATGCAGATGGTGAATCCATTTGCGGAAAGAATCTTTGGTTTCGAATCCGGTGAAATGGATCTGCAAGATATTGAAATTCTCCTTCCCGCTAAAATTCGAACTAAGCATATTGGACACCGAAAGAACTATATGCAGAATCCTTCTCCTCGCTCCATGGGAGCAGGAATGAATTTAATGGCCATGAGAAAAGATGGGAGTGAGTTTTTCGTTGAGGTTAGTCTTTCTTACTATGAAGTTAATAACCACTTATATGTAGTTAGCTTCATAAATGATATTACTGAAAATAAAAAAATCAAAGATAAGCTTCAAGAACAAACCGAAGAGTTAGAGAAAAAAATTGATGAACGTACAAAGGAATTATCTCAAGCACTTATTGAACTTAGTCACAGTAACGATGATCTTGAGTCTGAAATCCAACAAAGAATTGAAAGTGAAAAAAAGGTTCAAGAGTCTCTAGAGAAAGAAAAAGAGCTGAGTGAACTTAAATCTCGTTTTGTCAGTATGGCTTCTCATGAGTTTCGTACTCCTTTAGGGGGGATACTTTCTTCGAATTCTTTAATCGAAAAATACATTGGATTAGAAAAATTTGATAAAACAAAGAAACACACCGATACGATTAGAAAGTCTGTCAAAGGTCTTACTTCAATATTAAATGATTTCTTATCATTAGATAAACTAGAACAAAAAAAGATTACTCCAAATGCACATTTATTTAATTTGCCTCAGTTTCTAAGAAACTTTGTTCGAGAGTTTCAGGATATTCAAGCCACTGAGTATCATGAAATTGAAACTCAATTTGAAAATGATTCCTTTGAAGTTTATCAAGATAGTGAAATGATTAAAAATATTTTAACTAACCTGTTATCAAATTCAGTTAAGTACTCCCCAAAAGACAGGCCAATTATCATTTCGGCAAGTCTATCTGGAAAAACCTTTACTTTAAAAGTTCAAGATTTTGGAATTGGAATCCCTGAAAGTGAGCAAAAGCACCTCTTTGAGAGGTTTTTCCGAGCGGGAAATGTAACAAATATTCAGGGAACTGGTCTTGGGTTGAGTATTGTGGTTAAATATTTGGAATATTTAAATGGGCATATAAACTTTGAAAGTGCACAAGATGTAGGTACAACTTTTAAGGTAATTTTGCCAAAGGAATTAATAGTATGAAGAAGATATTGATAATTGAAGATGATCAAGTGATGAGAGAAAATACAGCAGAAATTTTAGAACTGGCAAATTTTAAAGCAGTGACTGCTGAAAATGGTAAAGCTGGATATAAAAAAGCTAAAGAAGAAGATCCTGATTTAATTATTTGTGATATTATGATGCCCGAGATTGATGGTTATGGTGTTCTTCATTTACTTTCTAAAGATCCAAGTACTGCAAGTATTCCTTTTATTTTTCTTACCGCAAAAGCTGAAAAGAGTGAAGTTCGACAAGGTATGGAGCTAGGTGCAGACGATTATATCACTAAGCCTTATGATGAAATGGAATTGCTTCGTGCAATCGAAATTCGCTTTAAAAAGAATGAACTCATTAAAAAGAATTTTTCAGATAATTTAGATGGTCTAAACCAATTTATTGAAGAAGCTAAAGGAAATAAAGAACTTGAAGCACTATCTCAAGATCGACCAAAAATTAAATTAAAGAAAAAAACAATTTTATATCATTCTGGGGACACCCCCCAATATTTATATTTTCTAGCTTCAGGTAAAGTAAAAACATTTCGTAACCACGATGATGGAAAAGAATATGTCACAGATATATATAAGCAAAATGACTTTTTTGGTTTAAACCCATTATTTGAAAAAAGAGATTACCGAGAAAGTGCTATTACTTTGGAAGATAGTGAAGTTTGCAAAATCCCTCGGCAAGATTTCATGGAGCTTGTCTATAAGAACCGAGATGTGGCCATAAAGTTTATTAAAATTCTTTCTCGCAATTTAGAAGATCGTGAGAGGCAACTCTTAAGTATGGCTTATGATACTGTTCGCAAGCGTGCGGCAGAAGCTTTACTTGACTTGGAAAAACGGTTTACCAAGGAAGAATCAGAAAATACTCGAATCAAAATTACTCGAGACGATCTTGCTTCGATGGTTGGAACTGCGTCAGAAACCGTAATACGATGCCTTAGTGAGTTCAAAGAAGATGGGTTTATTGCCGTAGAGGGCCGAGATATAATAATCTTGGATTCAAGTTCACTTTCAGAGATTCGCCATTAATACTATGATATTCTGGTTAAACTGATAATAATCAGACTTCTTTAATCTTATAAATCATCAAATAATTAGCAAAATTTCCGTAAAATTAGTCTATGGTACGTATTTTAGTTCCCACAGATTTTTCTCATGATTCTCAAAAAGCAATCGACTTTGCAGTCAATTTCTTCAAGGATAAGTCTCCTTCTAAGATTCATTTACTTAATACCTATATGGTGCAGAAATCTGACGGTAATAATATTATCGATATGAATGATCGTATAAAAGAGATGGCAATGAAAGGGTTGGAGAGAGCAAAAGATTACAGTGAGCAATTGACTAAAACTGAAACCATCGATGTGGAAACTCATTTAAAAATTGGGTCTTTAAAAAATGTTATTTATCAAATGATCAAAGAACAGGGGATAGATTTAGTTGTTATGGGAAGGGATGCTGGTAAGCATATAAATGAAGTGTCTAAGCATCTAAAGGATAAGTCTGCAGAGTGTCCCATAGTTATTGTAAGTGCCTAGATTTCTCCTTTACTAAAAAGATTACCTAATTTCTTCTTCACTATTCCATTTAATTCTTCATTTCGTTCTCAGTATATCTTGGGCAAGCATAGATTTTATAAACTCCAAGCGTTGATAGAAGACAATTTATGTTCAAGGTTGTTAACTTGCTTTCACCTGAAATGAAGTCAGCACGTTCAATTTTAACGGCATCGGCTCAACCAAACTTAAGGAGTCTCTATGAAAATTTTATTCATCAGTTTATTTATGTTCTCATCTCTATCTTTTGCTCTCCCTCCATCAGCTGAACAGGTAAAAGAAGCTTTAGGAGCTAAAAATGCTATCGCTTTTTGGACTAATTCAATTGTTAAAGGAAACCTACCAAACTTAACCTGTACACAGGCAGATATCGAAGATGCAAATCTTTGTAAATCGGGTGGAGCCTATGTTGTTTTAGATCAGAAATGGAAAACTAAAGTCTATGTGTACACATGTATAGATAATAAAGGTGTTGAAGGTTTAGTGGATTGCGGAGAGTTATAATTTTTGTATTAAAATAGAATTTCTTTCCCTCTCATAGAGACTATGCAGAGGGAAAGAATTTAACTTAAAGAAGTAATTTCTATATTCTAAGATATTCTACGATTTTCATTGGTCAAAAAGTAAATATTAAAAATTGATAATTCAGCTTGTCATAAATTCTCATTGCAGATAGGTTTTATTGATGAAAATTAATTTAAAAAACACATATTTTGACTTAGGTTCATCATTTTCAAAAAGGGTTGAACCCTCTGTGGCTAAAAGACCTTTTTTGATCAAATTTAATCATAAATTAGCTCTTGATTTAAATATCGATATAGAAAAATCTACGGATGAAGTTTTAGCCGATATATTTTCCGGTAAAACTATTATGGAGAATTCTAAACCAATCGCGATGGCCTATGCCGGTCATCAGTTCGGCCACATGGTCCCTCAACTAGGAGATGGTAGAGCGATTTTATTAGGAGAAGTTGAGAGCGATAATAGGTTTTTTGATATCCAATTGAAAGGGGCGGGGCAGACTCCTTTCTCAAGGCGGGGTGATGGGCGCTCAAGTTTAGGGCCGGCAGTTCGTGAATATATCTTATCAGAAGCAATGCACGCCTTAAATATCCCAACAACTCGAGCTCTGGCCATAACATTGAGTGGGGAAGAGGTTTTTAGAGAGAGTTCATTGCCTGGAGCAGT
This sequence comes from Bacteriovoracaceae bacterium, assembly GCA_028101965.1. Taxonomy (GTDB): domain Bacteria; phylum Bdellovibrionota; class Bacteriovoracia; order Bacteriovoracales; family Bacteriovoracaceae; genus JAOHMI01. The sequence goes on along the minus strand of JAOHMI010000006.1, from coordinate 54,243 downwards.
TTTTACTCGTGTGGCCCGCGGCCATATTAGAGTAGGAACCTTTGAGTATTTTCTTTACCGTCAAGATGAGAAGAGTTTAAGGAAGCTTGCAGATTATGTTATTCAACGATTTTACCCTGAACTTAAAAATGAAAAGGATTTATACTTCAAATTATTTCAAAAAATTGCTCGAAAAAAATTAAGTTTAGTCGCAAAGTGGATGGGCATAGGGTTTATTCATGGTGTGATGAATACTGATAATACTTCTATTAGTGGTGAAACCATAGACTATGGTCCTTGTGCTTTCATGGATCAATTTAGCTTTTCAAAAGTCTTTAGTTCCATTGATCATCAAGGACGATATCAATATGATAACCAAGGAAATATTGCTCTTTGGAATCTGTCTGTTTTGGCAAATTGCTTTATACCATTATTGAATGAGACACCAGAGAAACTTAAAGAAAAGTTTATGCAAGAGTTTGCCGAATTAGAGTTGTACTTCGAAAAAGAGTGGACACAGGTTTTTTCAGTTAAATTTGGATTTTCAGAAGTTCAAACAGGGGATACCGAATTATTTAAGTCTTTTTTAAGTTATTTAGAAGAGAACAAATTGGATTTCACAAACAGTTTTCGAAATATTCATAATTTATTATTTGAAAGTAATGATGAGAGAATTTTAAGTTTAACTAATAGAATAAAGTTAGATAAATTCTCTTATGAAGAACAAATTAAAATCAGAAATCAAAACAATCCTTATCTTATTCCGAGAAATCATTTGGTAGAAAAAGCTATTCAAAATTCATTGGAAGGTGATTATTCTTTTTTTCATGAAATGGTTGAAGCCTTGCAAAAACCTTATTTCGAAGATGCGAAATATATTGATTTTACTCAGCCTCCCCATAGTCATGAAATTGTTCATCAAACTTTTTGTGGTACTTAGAGACTTTTAATTGCAATTAACTTGATAAGTTTTATATTTACCTAGTTTTCCTTCACTTACTAGAAAATCACCGGCTTTCAAAGTTCCGATTCCACTATTTTCACCACCAAATTCTAGGATAAGTTCCACTGCATAACCTCGTTGAAAACCTCTTTCCTCAAACCGTAAAACACCAGCGTAAAGGTGGTTCGAATGATCAGGAAGCCTGGTAGAGTAAATGATTTCGTATTTAGAGTCGTTTATTCCTCGGTCCCATGCAATGGGAGAATCAAACTTTATAAACTCAGTACTGACACCATTGATATAATCATCTCCTACGACAAAATTTACTACTTCTTCATTCGTTGCACCGGTTGCAACACATTTATATTCATAAGCAAATGAACTTATTGATAATAATGTCATTAAAGTGAATCCTATTGTTTTCATTAGATAAACCCCTTGCTCGAGAAGCCTAGATTAATTTCTAAGCAGCTTGAAAACATTATTAGTCTGTCCTATGGTCTGATGTAAATTGCGAAATTCTCATGGTAATTTTGCTGAATCCACAAAGGCGTCTGATGAATTTTGATCGAATGACATTAAGTAAAGATGAAAGTGAACTTCTTATGGCCTTTGAGCAAGCTGAAAGTATTGAGAAAGTCGCAAATGTACTCAAAAAAGATCCATCGGGTGTTTCAAGACAGATAAAAAAAATTACAGAAGTGTGTGATGCACTAGAGAAAAAAAATGGAAAGTGGCGGATAACTGAGTTAGGAAAGAAATTAAATTCGATCACTCGGAATTATATCGCGCAACAAAATCTAACCATTCACGGAAAACGATTGTTAAGAATTGGGACAAATCGTGAATTTGCATCAAGAATATTAGCCACATCATTTTCAAGGTTGCAAAATTCATTTCCAAACTTTCAGTTCAGCTTAACCACTCACGAGAACGGAACAGAGGAATCGCTGATTAACGGAGAAATTGATGTTAGTTTTGATTGCGGTAAACCATACGATCCTATTATTGGATTTAAGCAGATTAAATCGGATGAAATTGTAGCAGTTTGCGCACCAGATTTTTATAAAAAGTATCATGTTGAAATTGAAAAGAATAAGCTTAATCAAATTCCCCATTTATTGTGTGTTCGTTTGTATCCGCATTTAAGATCCAATCAAGAGGAGTTTCACTCAAACGTCATTGCTAGTTTTAATGACATCGCAACTACACGGGAAGTATGTTTACATAGTGTTGGTTGGGCATTATTACCTCAATATTCAGTTCAAAAAGAATTAAAAGAAGAAAAATTAATTAAAATTAAGTCTCATCAATGGGAGACAACAAAGTATGGTGTTTGGTGGTCTAGAGAGAGATTTAAAGATCAAAGCACGATTCTTGAATTACAGAGCTTTCTTGAAAAACTAGATTTTTAATGTATTTTATTTAATTTTGAATAGAATAAAATCATAACCTAGCTAAGGAATATCAAATGTCCCTAAATGAAACCTTGAAGTATCCAGCAGAATCATTTCAAATTCAAACTTTCTTAAATGAAATTATTTCTTTGATTTGTGAAAAATTAAATGAGCGAGAGAATGAAGCAATCAATATGGTCGAGGTAAGTAAACTTTGTGAATTATTGCCAGCTATTCAAGTTAAAGATCAAAAAGAGTTAATGGCAAAAATTGCAATCTATCTTGACCATGCCACAAATGTGCAAAGTCCACAATTTATCGGTCACCAAGTAGCGGCACCATCTTTAGGCTCAATGGTGGGTGATTTAATCCACGCGATTTTTAATAATAGTGCGGCAGTCTATGATATGGGTGCCTCAGGTATCGCGGTTGAGAAAAACCTGATTCAATTTTTTACTAAAAAAGTTGGATGGGATGAACAATCAGGTGGAATTTTTACTCATGGTGGTTCTCTTTCCTTATTTTCAGGAATTCTTGCTGCTCGAGCTTGGGCGCAATCTGATGTTTGGACAAAGGGAGTTGATAAGAGCTTGGTCGGGTTAGTACCAGAAATATCTCATTATTCTGTAACCAGATCATTTTCCATGCTTGGCTTAGGAAGTGAGAATGTCAGAAAAGTTAAAGTAAACGATAAAGGCCAAATGATCATTAGTGAACTTAAACTGCAAGTTAAAAACTTGATAAAAGAGAAAAGAAAACCTTTTGTGATTGTGGCAAACGCAGGAAGCACCGCTATTGGTAGCTTTGATGACTTAGAGGAAGTAGCGGGTATTTGTCAGTCGCATAAAATATGGTTTCATGTGGATGGTGCTCATGGGGCATCTTCCTTGATGAGCCCGACCTATAATTCTTTAGTTAAAGGAATTGAATTAGCAGACTCTATAACTTGGGATGCTCACAAGATGCTTCAATCTTCAAGCTTGTCGGCAATGCTACTATTTAAAAATAAAAACCATATGCCGCTTATGTTTAATCAAGAAGCAAGTTATCTAGATGGAGCAAATGAAACAGAATTTCCCAATCTTTATCCTTTTGCAGTTGAATGCACAAAACCAGTTAATTCTTTAAAGTTATATTTTCATCTTTTAATTGAAGGGGAAGAAGGTATTGCAAAAATAATTGAAAAACTCTTTGAAAGTACATTTAAATTTTATCAATTAATAAATAATCAAGATGACTTTATTTCAGAAATAGAGCCTCAAGCTAATATTTTAGTTTTTAAATATAAAAAATCTAAAAACCAAAAAAGTTTATATAAAAAAGTGATTAAGGATGGTCAATTTCATATCACCTATACGGAGTTCAGAGGAGAGGGATTCTTGAGGTTTACTGTAATGAATCCAAGTACCAATGAAGACCATATACATAAATTATTAAATTTTATTCGATCTTCGTCTTTATGTTAAATCTTGAAAAACTTGTTTTTCTTCAATAAGAAAATCAATGAAGGCTCTAATTTTAGGCGAGATATTTTTTGAGTTTGAATACACCGCTTGAATGGTGCTTTTTTGATAGGACCAATGAGGAAGCAACTGAATAAGTTTCTTTTCCCTTAATTCTTGTTGGCAAATAATATCAGGAAGAATCCCAATACCCATATTTTGCATCATCATATTTTTGATAGTGGGAAATGAGTTGACTCTAAAGCGGGGAACAATTTTATGCTCTTTGTAAATTTTGGTTAATGGGTCAGTTTGATTTTCATTATAAAAAGAGATGATGGAATAATCTTGCAAATCTTTAACTGAAAATTTTAATGAATCTTTTCCTAGATACTCAGGAGAGCATACTAGAATTAATTTTGCCTTGGCCAAGATTTTTTGCTTCATGGTTGAGTCTTTTAAATTCCCAACCCGAATTCCTACATCTATATTCATTCCAGCAAGGTCAACATAATGATCAGTTAAGTGAAGTTGAAATTGGATTTTAGGGTATTTACTAGAAAACTTATTGAGAAGTTTAGGCAGAATCGTTTGCCCAATATCTATTGGCCCAGTCAGGGAAAGTGTTCCTTGGATATCATTTTGGGAGTTGCTTATTTGATCAACCCTATTGAGTAGCTTAAGAAGGATCGGTTTTGTTTCGCGATATAACCTTTCACCATCTGTGGTTAAAGAAAATGAGCGTGTGGTTCTTTTGATCAGGTCTATCTTTAGATCTCTTTCTAATTGAGAAATATTTCGACTAACTCGAGATTTTGGTTGCTGGAGAATTTTAGCCGCTTGAGTAAAACTTTTTAATTCTGAGACCTTAAGGAATGTATTGAGTAAATTTAAGTTCATTATAGTTCCAAATATAGAACAATGATATGCAATATTGTCTCCTTTTGCAACACTAAGAAAAGTGTCATTATATTGCTGTGAACAATAACCACAAGGAGATATAAAATGAAAAATTCTTTTGTTCTTGCATCATTATTATTAGTTATGAATCTATTTGCAGCGGACATCGATACTGCAAAAAGTAAATTGAAGTGGAAAGGTACTAAAGTTACTGGAGAGCACTTAGGTGAAGTTCCTTTTAAGTCAGGATCACTCAAAATGAATGAAGCTGGAGCACTCACTGGTGGAGAGTTTGAAGTTTCTGTTGAGAAATTGACTGTAACTGACTTAGCTGGATCTATGAAAGAAAAACTAGAAGGGCATTTGAAAAATGCAGACTTTTTTAATGTTGGAGATCATCCTACTTCAAAATTAGTTATTACTAAAGCTGAGAAAGGTAAGCTTACTGGAGATTTAACTATTAAGGGAATAACTAAATCAATAACATTTCCTTATACAGTTGCAGGAAATACTTTTAAAGGAAAGCTTAAGTTTGATCGAACTAAGTACGGAATTAAGTATGGATCAGGATCATTTTTCGAAAACTTAGGGGATAAAGCCATTTCAAATGATGTTGAATTGGATTTTGAGATTGTTGTAAAAAAATAAGGAATTATTTTTTATGAATACAATCTATTTTCCTGCTCATGAAAGAGGATTTTTTAATCATGGATGGCTTAAGGCCAACCATACTTTCTCTTTTGGTCATTACTTTGATCCAATGAAAATAGGTTTTGGTACAATTAGAGTCTTTAATGATGACCTAATTGCACCGTTAAAAGGTTTTGGGACACATTCTCATGAAGATATGGAGATTGTTACCATTCCTTTAAAAGGTGAGTTAACCCATAAGGATTCACTAGGGAGTGAAGAAGTTATAAGGTCTGGTGAGGTTCAACGAATGTCAGCAGGATCAGGTATTTCTCATAGTGAGTATAACAATCATCAGAAAATAGAAGCCAATGCGCTACAAATTTGGATTACTCCAAAGAAATTGGGCATAAAACCTAATTATGAGCAAAAAGATTTCTCTCTATTAAAGCAACATAATTATTGGCAGCTTATTGTTTCTCCTAATGGGAGAGATGAAAGTTTAAGTATTAATCAAGATGCTTTCTTTTCCATTGGAACATTTGAAAAGAAAGCTGTTTACGAAAGACACTTGAGTTCTAATGGAGTTTTTGTCTTTGTTATTTCTGGTACAGTTATTATTGGCGATCAATCGATTAATGCCCGGGATGGACTTGGGATAATTAATGTTGATCGAGTAGAATGTAATCCATCTAAGATGTCTGAGATTTTGATTATAGAAATACCTTTATAGTTCCATTAATCTTTTTTAATTTTTAATTTTCAATTTTCAATTTTAAATATAGATATATTACGCAGGCTCTCTATTTTTATCTTCGTCTTTATTTTTAATTTGCTTATAGTAGTTTATCGATTGTTCTAGCTTGTTTGCTTTTTTCTTAACTTTCTTTAGTGCACCCATGGCCGGAAGTAATTCTTCAGACATTTTCTTTATCAGCATTTGATTCATTTTTTGAGCACGTGACAGGGGATCATCACCAATTTTTTCTAATTCTCGGTCAATTTGCTCCTGAAATTCTCTTAATTCAGGATTATTTTTTAAAAACTCCTCTCGCTCTTGGAGAAGGGCTTTCAACAAAATGTCGAAGTCTTCTTTCATAAGTAACCTCTTTCCTAATACTATTATACAATTAAAATTATTTAGGCGTGGCAAGTGATTGATAGTATAAGCTTTACGGGGATTACGTCAGAAATGACTGCCCACTTAAAAAGGGCAGTCATATGATAAGTGTTTAATTTAATTTAAAAGTTCCTTTCGCGGAATAAAAGGTGTTACTTAACAGCCTTCCCATATACTTTGATTTGAGATAACAGCCATTGCTAATAGAATCAACGTTTACGCCTGTCTCAGTTGCAAATTCCCTCACGGCTAAAATTTGGGCAACTTCTTTATTTTGTAGTTTTTCTTTAGGATTTTGAGGTAAAGCGCAGACAATTCTAAAATTTAATGCGTTTCCATTTTTACCAAAGCCAAAAAGGGTAAAAGAAACGTTAAAGATTCCTTTAAACTCGGCTAGTGCGTATCCTTCTTCAATTTGTATGATATTTTTTTCTGTGATGTTTAAATTTTCTACATCGTAATCACCCAAGTTTAAGTTTACTAAGTATGAGTCTTTTTTAGGGTTATAGGTTAATCTTAATTTTGAAATTTCAGCTTTAGGCCCAATTCCTTGTCCTTCAATAGTAGGGCTTCCGACTAAATTATAAACAACCTTTTTACAACTAACTAAACTAAGCATCGCTAAAGCTAATACAATAACATTCTTCATAATATCTCCTTAAATAGTGTTTAATCTCTTTTCGAGAAACCCGCTTGTATAACGGTTGCCAACATGCACAACAATATATGAAAACCTTTTAGAACAAAAATATGCGTTGATTGTCGAAATTAGTCTTTCTGTGAAGTATAGGTTTTTTTTGTCAGGTAATAGTGGACCAAATCTTGATAGGTATTCACATATTTACAAGGGTTGAGTGATAAAAGGTAGTTGTTTGAGTTGCTGGTAAAATTTTGGTACAGGTAAGTACAGTAATTATTAAGTTAACAGTTACAAAAAAATGGAATCTCGATGAATCTCAATCTTATTCTACCATTACTTTTATTATCTATCGTTTCCTGTAAAGATAATAGGAATAATCCGAAGTTAAACCCAAGTGAAGTTAATATCTTTCATTTTAATATTAAAGAACTAGATTCGACTAAAATAAGAAAGAAAAATAAACAACTAAAATCGGTTAAAGAAATTATATCAAAATATGATATGAATATCGTTTCCTTTAATGAAGTTCAATATGACCTTCCCCAGGTTCCAAATAATAATTATTCCACAACAGGGACGAATATATCTAAACTTACTCATATATTGGGATTAGGGCGTTTAGGAAAGACTTCTTTTCAACAAGCTAATACTGGTAATAATGCTCTTCGGAGAAGTGATGGGTCTTATGAAGTTAATCCTTATGCTAAGGGAGCAAGGAGTTTAGCTGATTTGGTTAATTTTGGCATTTTCCCTGGACAATACTCCACGGGAGCTGCATTTGATTATCCTATTATATCAGAAACAGTTTTTACTGACATTAAATGGACAGACTTTAACCCTGATCAAGTACCATCAGACTTCACTATGGCGAATGGGGAAAAACTGCCTAATAACATGCCCTTATTTGATAAGAATTTCACTGATGTAGTCTTGAAAATAAATAAGCGAGATGTTCATTTAATTTTATTTCATACAGTACCTTCATTTCATTTTGGAAATAAAAATTCACCTAATTATGTGCGTAATCAAGATCAGCTAAGATTTTTGGAATGGTATCTGACTGGTAGTACAGATAGAGAAGTTAAATTAGAGGGAATAAGCCCTTTAGATAAAGATTCTTACTTTATTGCCATTGGGGACTGGAATGTTGATTTAAAAAGTGAAGATAGTCCGGGAAGAGTAAACTTGAAGCGAATTTTAAATAAAACAAATCCTTGGATCTCACCATCTGAGTTCTCTTTTACAAATGAATCTTCACGCTTTTCTCCTAAGCCATTTAGACTAATGCTTGATTATATTGTAGTCAGCAAAAATATTGAAGTTCTTGAAGGGGAAATTATTCATCCAAAATTTAAGCGTGAAGAGCTTGAGTGCCGACCGGCGGATGATAAGCGGAAATTTCGCAAAACCAAGAAAGGAATGACTTTAGTTTCTTATCTTACACAAGATAGGAGTGAAATTTGTTATGTTTTAATCGATAGCAATTATTATAATTTTAAGATTGCCTCTGATCATTATCCCCTTAGAGCTAAATTGAAAATTGATTAATATTTTTTATTACTTCGGTATACATCAACCACTTCATCGGACTCATAGAAAAGACTCATGAAGCCAATGACAAAACCCATATTATAGTTTCTTTCCAAGAGAGGGCTTTTCTTATTTACCGAACGGGAATAGTCTGAATAAAAATAACCCGCGAACACTTGAGACTTTTTATTGATTTCAACAGACAGCCCGATGCTTGTGGTTAAATCTATTGGACCTTGAGTGGCTTCGTAACGGGGTCGCGAATCAGTTTCATCCCTCTCTTCAACCCCATAAAAATAATTATTAAATTTTGCATCCGCAATTTTTAACTCAGAACTCAAAAAGAGAGTCGTTGGTAGGGCCAGATCGAAATTTCTCCAATAAGAAATTTCTGGTTCAGCTGTAAATCCGGTAAACCTCATTTCTGGATTTAAATTAATCGCAAAGGCTGAACGTAAAGCCAATGACAAGTTTAATTTGTGATATTTTGAGTCGGAAAAAAAACGAAATAGAAACTTTGGGCCAAATTCAAAAATGGCATCCAGATCATCCATTCCTTTTCGGGCATCATTTTCGTTTGAATTAACCGGAAAATTAAATCCCATGCTGAGTCCGGTCTCATAATCCTCAGTGTATAATAGTCTGGCCCTAGTTCCCTCTTCATCACTTCTAAGAAAATCTCCTCTGTAAACTGCGAAAGGAAAAGGAAGCGTTCGTGTCGTACTTTTTTTAGAACCAGGATAATTAGGTATGCGGAAAATTGATAGACCCCCTCCAAGTTCATATAAGGGGCGAATCTTTTGGTTGAAATTACTTTGTATTTGAGCAGTAAGATTACTAGTTAGGACAAAGGAGCATGAAAGAAAGAGCGTCTGTGTATTCAAAAAAAAAGCCTCACTAATTTTAGAGTGAGGCTATTATTTCATAAAAGGGAAGTTGATTAAAGTTCCTTTGCTTCCTCTTGTATTGATTGAGTCATTTGGTTCGGTTCCTCTGGGCTGAGATCGGATTCATTCATTTTTGCAGTTTGCATATCCGATGATGCTGGTTCTCGAGTGTTTACTTCTTGTAACATGGTTTTGAGTAGACTCGCTTGTATTATGGGGATTGGCTGGATATTTTCTTCAGGTAAATAAAATTGCCGACCCATTATACTTATATAAAGTTCTTCTGGATGGAGAATCGTTTGCGTTGATGCCATCATCATTGTCTGAGTTGATTTTTCTTGATCGAAATTAAAAATTTCAGGATTAAATTCTATTTTACCTACAAATTTATCTATATTGATGTAAGTCGTTTTGAGAAACCATTTATCTGTAGTGAAATTATTTAAACTGAAATAAATATCAGTAGGCTCTTTATTTGCGTCATATTCTAAATTTAACTCTTTTCCTTCTGTGGAAAGAGAGATTTTGAAAGGAATATCTTTTCCCAAAGAAAATTGGCTATTAACTTTAAGATCCTCTTTTATATGAATGGCCGAATTTTGTTTCACGTTAAGTGAAATTTCATAGTCATAGTTCTCTGGATCAACCAATTTTGACGTTAATGATAAATATTGATGATCAATCTCAAGAGATTTTAGATAAATTTCATCAGTACTTATTTTAAATTCATCAAGAGCAATTTCTGGCATAAAGTACTCTTTTCCGGATTTAATGAACTTTAAATTTTTAAAGCTTATTTTTTTTATCATTATATTGTAATAAGGATATTTTTTCTGAAACTCTTCAATTTTTTCATTATTCTTATCTGCTTTCTTTTCTGCCTTAGAGTTTGCTTGAGATTTGTCTTTATTTCTTTTTGACAATTCTTCAATCAAGTCAATGTCTAAAACACCTCCTTCGGCGATGATTTCATTAATACTAAATTGTCCCTTGGTTAAATTTTTGAAGCTATATTTTGCAGTGATAAGATTATCATAGGTGAAGGCAAAGTTATCAATAGAGTATAGAGGACTTTTGCTTTGCTTATCTTCAATAGAAAAATTGGTTAAACTAAACCCGCTAGTGACACTACCATTAATACTTCCATATTTTATTTCTATCTCAGAGTCAGGGCTTTTATTTATTTGACCAATTATTGTTGTGGCAGGAACTGTACTAAAAAAGACTAAATAAACGGCCAATGATAAGCAGATAACGGGAATGGCAAAAATGACTAAAATAATTTTTCTCATAGTGTACTCACTTTGATGTTTAGCTATTTTTTTTAATAACTAGGGTGTTTACTATATAATCATGTAAAGTTCGATGTTTATTTTTTCCGCCAACGAAGGCTGGAATAAAACCCATATAAAGGATAAGAACTGATATCCATTTCCCTATGAATTCTCTAAAAAATATTTGCCCAAAGGATCTTTTTCGATTAGGGTCCGCATGAACAACTCTAAGGTTAAAAATAAATTTTCCAAATGTGCACCCCTTGATATAGGTTGCAGTTGTAAAATATATGGAATAGATTAAGTAATTTAGAATATGAAGTAGGCTTCCTTGTTTCTCGATGAAGCTTTGGGCAGAAGTTCCTAATATTATATTTGCAACTAAGAAAACTGCAGCATAATAAAGAGAAAGATAAACCATTGAATCAATTATCAAGGCAGCAAGTCTAATAAAGAAACCTGCAAAGATCGTATCTTCTTTTCCATCAAAAAGATGAACTTCTGAAATTTTCTTTTGAGAAATCTTTACAGAAGATCGGTGATCATTAATTTTAGGTATTTCCATTATAACCCTTAAGCAATCATAAGATTTACTTTTATTTTTTCTGTAACCATTGTGTTGAGTTTTTGATTTATATTACTTTGGAAAGAATCATTGAAATGTCTGATACACTCTAATTGTTCTTTCGTAAATTCATTTTCTTCTATAATTGAATTTAATTTTTCTTCAATTAGTTTTTTATTATTCATATTCCTTGATTTACTAAGAATTAGGTAAGAACTTATGAGAAGAAACTTTGTGTAAGGTACATTCTTATCAGATTCCTGATTTATTAATTTCCCAAGAGTTCTAAGATCGAGGTGTTTTATACATTCAAAAAAAGAGTAGTGAGAGGGAAACAAGTTTATTCGGTTAAAAACTTTATCATACTCTTTACTTTTATAGTAATAACGTAGGAGGCTTCCAAAATGCCTCTTTAGAAAGTATTTTGCCTGGATGTATTCAGGGTGTGAATGTGAAATCTTATAGGAATGGTTAATGGCCTTCTCTTTCACCGAATAGTTAAGAGGATTGACATCAATAAGATGACTAGCTTCAGTAATAATATTGATATTATTTTCTGGGTTTAATAATTCCATAGTTTTTTCAAACTCATATTCATAAATAAATGGTTCTGGTATTTCAAGATAGATTGATTTGTAACAATAAGTTAAAACCATACCTGTGATTAATCCACCTAAATGGGCAAGGTGTGCAACATTAGTTCCTTCTATTTCTAATAGTCCAATCAAGTCTTGAGAGAAAAAAAGAATTGGGAGAGTGTATGAAATTGGCGCTAAAAAAGTTCGCCAGAAGAAACCTAAAAATAAGACGGCTTTAAAATAGTGCCTGAAAAATAGTATATAGAATGCTCCCATTAGAGCGGAAACATTCGCACTTGCTCCAACAATAAATGAAATTGAATTTTCAAAAGTATAAGCTTCTAGTCCTAACCCAGCAATTCCACCCAAAAAGTAGATAAAAAGAAATGCTAAGCTGCCTAAGGCACATTCAGCATAGATTCCAAATGACAATAAGAAGAATAGATTTGAATATAAATGTAGTGAACTTCCATGCCTAAACTGCGTTATCATAATACTTTTAAGATTTATGGTACTTTTGGAAAGAAGATTCTTGTCTAAATAAATTGCATGAACACTTGTTTCAAAACTTTGTTTTTCGTTTTTATAGTTCTCGAATATTTCACCTTTTTGCTTAGGAATGTATTCATAATCTTGTTTTAAGTGAATTTGAAATTCATCCCAAGTAAGTTTTTGTTTTTCAGAGGGTGTTGCATAAAATTTTAAGTTAGCTGGCCAAAGCCCTTTGTATTTTTGATGAATGAAATCTTTCCCAATCTGGCATGAACTAGATCCTAGTTTTTTAAGGCAGAATTCTTTGAAGAGATCATTCTCTAATTTGGCAAAAGGATATTGGACGTGAACATCGTGGAGAAAATGACCTTGCGTAGGACCTTCATGGTGATACCAAATTATATTTGCCGAAATTAGAATCAACGTAATAACAGGTAATCTGAATATTTTTAAGCCTAAACCTAAGGGTAATATCATAGTCTATTCATCGGACTTAGCTCTATTTACTTGAGCGTCTGAGTCAGAAAAGCTGGGAAATTAGACCAATGTTGTGATTTTAACTAGATACAAGTTTATTTATAAAAAGATAATTTTTTGAATATTCAATTTTGTTATCTCGCTATGTATCTGGAATATAATTATATTTTATAAAATTTTAATGATTAGGACGGTTTTATGTTTAAGTATTTATTAATTTTAAGTCTTTTAAACTTTACTCCACTATGGTCACAAAATGATTCAGGAGAAGATACACCAAAATTTGAAATCACTAATAACCCACCACCACCAGCACCACAAGGAGAAAGTGCTCCTCCTCCACGAAGAGAAGATCGCCAGGAGAAACGAGGAGAAAGAAAAGAAGAACGGCGAGAAAAACGTGAAGGGAGAAAAGAGGATCGTCAAGAAAGACGTGATGGCAAAAAAGAGGATCGTCAAGAAAGACGGGGCGACAGAAAAGAAAATCGTGAAGAAAGAAGAGGTAAGCGGCAAGATAAACGTGAGGGCCGTCGAGAAGAGAGAAAAGAGCGTAGACAAGATAGAAAAGGTAAGCGAATGGAGAAAAGGACTGATCGCAAAATGAAGCGAAAGGAAAAGAAAAAAGTTCGCAAAGAAAAAAAACAAACTAGGAAAACTGAACGAAGAGAAAAGCGCCGAGAAAAAAGAGGTGGTAAAAAATAACAAATATTCATTAAATTGGAATTATCAATGATATATAAAGCGCTTAAGTTATTACTTCTTTTAATGGTAAGCTTAAGCACTTTTTCTTTTTCAATGAATCAATCAGTACGTGAAGCTAAATCTCAGTATCGTGCTAACCCTAATTTCGAAAATCTGGTCATGGTCGGAAATTCTTATTTTCGTGCTAATAAATTAAAATCCTCAATCAAAATCTATAAACAAGCATTAAGACATAAAAAAGCTGACAAAGGTTTTCTTTATGGAATGATTGGGTTCGCCTATTTTAATTTAGCGGATGATAATAAATCATACGATTACTTAATTAAAGCAACTAAGTATGAGAACCCAGAACAGCTTAATAAGCAAATTGATTATTTCTTAGATCAGTTAGACTTAAAGTATCAAGATGATGAAACAAAAGAGTTTTGGGGAATCATTGATCAGATGTTTTTAGAGGTGGATATTAGTCGATCAAGTAATTCAAATCCATCTGCGAGGTCCAGTACAGATGAAGATGATGGACTTGAAATTGAATCTGATATTCATAATAACTTCTCTTATTACTTTGGATATAACTTTCTAAATTTAGAAAAATTCAGTTCATCATTTGTTTTTGAAAAATTTGATGAATACTATACGACCGAAACTGATAATAATAACTATTCTGAAACAATACAATTACCTTTAAATTATTATGTGGATAATTTAATTTTAAATTATAAATATAGTAAGCAACGAGATTATGATAATGAAGCCTCTGCGACACTTGAGACTGAAACCTCCCAAGTGGGACTAACAATTGAATTAAATAATAGTGAGTTAGCTTTTTCTTATTCGACGGCCATCATTGATAATGTAAACGAGGATTATTATTACTTAAGAGGGACTTCAACTTCTTACGGAATCTTTTATACCTATTATTTAGAATCTTTTTCATTTTATACTAGCTATGATCGATATGATCAAAATTTAAATGATGATGATCTTTATTTTGAATCGAATACCGGCCAAACCTTATCCATTGGTATTCAGTATCGTTATAAAAAGCTTATAGGATCAATTGATCTATCGCGTGATACTCGTACTTTTGTAGAAGACGAAGAAGAGGAAGAGCAGCGGATCGATGGAACGCGTTCACTAAGTTTTAACTTAGAATATGAGTTTAGGGAAACCACATCTTTGTATATTAACTCGGCTAGATCAACAAATGCTTCTACTTTTGATGGAGAAAACGCTAGTGTGGATTACAATTATTCCCAGAATAACCTTAAGTTTGGCTTAGTTGTTGCTTTTTAAGCATATAAACATCTGAAATCATTATTTGGTAGATTTCACTTTTATGGTATAATTAGACATATGAAAACGATAATAGTTTTTCTATTTTTATTTGTGATCAGTCTTCCTGGCTTTACCCAAACGGAAAAATCGAACGATATTTCAGAGCTTAAAATCGACTCACTTAAATTAGTAAAAGAAAAAACGAGTCAAAAAAACATTGATAAAATACGGCAAAAGAAAAAATCTAAAATAAAGAATAAAAGGAAGCGATCTTTAACAAGCTCTGTAAATCGCCGTTTTCGCAGTTTAGAAAGACAAAAGAGAAGACAAGTGGTTGGGGGAATAAATCCTCGTGACCAGAAAAAAATAAAAAATAAAAGAAATACTAAGAAATTACAAAAAAGAATTGCACGTCGTCAGCGACTTAACTTACCCATACCTTAGATCTTTATTAACTTTGCCTTAATTTCAATAAATCCTTTCTCATGATAATTTGATAGATCCATCGTGGTAAAAAATGGAGAAGTTTTGCCAAAAACTTGAAAGGTTTAGGAAAAATATGAAATCTTTTTTGATTATAGATTGCTTTAACAATTTCTTCACCAGCTTGAGCCTGTTGAATCATAAAGGGCATTTTATGTGAGTTTGATTCAGTTAAAGGCGTTAAAACAAAACCAGGAGCAAGCGTTGTTACTTTAATCCCAAATTGATATAAATCGACTCCTAGAGACTCACTAAAATATTTAACAAATGCTTTACTTCCACCATAAACACTCATCCCTGGAAGACCTGAAAAGGCAGAGATGGAAGAGATCGTTACTATATGACCTGATTTTTGTTGCTTCATAATATCGATTGCAGGAGCAAGTGTATTTAAAACTCCTTTGATGTTCACATCGATTACTCGTTCAGCTATTTCCCAATCAGGAACTGATTGCTTTGGATGATTTATTCCAGCATTAGCAAAAATTGTATCTAATGATCCGGCATCTTTAGTAAATTGATGAATGACTTCTATCATTTTTTCTCGGTCACATACATTAGCTTGATAGTATTTAATTTGAGTTGGTAATTCTTCTTTTACTTGTTCATAAGGTTGGAAAGAACATACTCCTACCTGGTGTCCGTCACGGAGTAGTATTTTAGCTGTCTCGAGTCCCATTCCACTAGACCCACCAGTAATAAATATATTCATAATTGTTTTCCTCCTATACCTAAAGTAAACTATAGTTAAGTAAACCCAATTAACCTAGGTTAATAATGATCAAACTAACTAGTTTATATGAATATTATTCCAGTATGGCCGCGATACCAGAGAGTGAATGGGAGTTTGTGGAGTCTCATTTTGTCAACTATAAGTACTCGAAAGGTGACCATCTTATTCGAAGTGGAGAGGAGACAGAATACATTTATTTTATCGAATCTGGCTTAGCCCGCACTTATTTTATTGATAAACAAGGGACAGAATATAACAAAATATTTTTAGCTGAAAATGACATTGCTTCAGCCTATGTTGAACTTCTCAATGGAACAAATGCCAGAATTAATATTCAGGCCTTAGAGGATATGAATACTTATGCCTTTAAGTATAGCAAAGTTGAATTACTCTATAAACGCCATGAATGTTGGAACGAACTAGGGCGGAAAATTGCTGAAAACTTTTTTAAAGTTAAAGAGCAAAGAGAGTATGAATTTTTACTATTGGATGCTCAAGAGCGTTATGAAGTATTTAAAAGTAGCTATGGCCATTTAATGAATAGAGTCCCCCAGTATCACATCTCAGCCTATTTAGGTATTACTCCAGTGAGTTTAAGTCGAATTGTACGAAAAATAAAAACATCATAATTTATTTATTCGTTAATCTCTTTACAAATTTAATTCTTAATTTTGGCGTTAGATGAGGGCTTGTTGTTTTATTAAACTTTTCTAATAGGGATTTTTTTTCAGTTTTTGATAATTTGTTTTTCCTTACTTTGTTTCCCCAAGCATTTCCCCATTGCTTTCCTTTAATTTTAATGGGAGATAAGCTTCCCAATTTCACACCCATATACATTATTGTGGCATTGGCCTTGGTTGAGTGCAGTCTAATGCATTTCTTAAATTGCTTATCAACTATACGTCGATGGACACGAGACCCGCCGGCCCAATAATAGAGGTCATGCTCGACACAACATGAGCTCCAGTTATATTTTTTGTTTTTATTTTTGTAGCCGGTACAAAGGTCAGTTTCAAAAGCACGGATTTTAGATCGCGCGGCTAGACCATTAAATATGGAAGTTAATAGAAATAGATTAATGATTAGGGTAATTTTCATTTTGATCATAGGGTAAGTAATTGTTAATAGCTTCTAAATTTAATTTACCGTAAAGGTGTGGAAAGAAATCATTTAAGTCATCAGCTTTTTCATAAATTAATTCTGCTTCAAGTTTCTCCACATTTACCTGAAGGATTATTAAATTATTGAGGTCAGAGTAAAAATTTTGGTAAACTCTATGAATTTGTTCTGAAGTTGAAAAATGAATAAATCCTTCTTCGGCTAAAGATGGGTGTTCGTAATGCCCTTGCTTGGAAATATCGTCCAGGCTAGATTGGGTGATATGGTAGATAAAGTGATTTTCCATTTTAGTTCCTTAGCTTGAAATGCATTACAACTATTTTTCTTATTAAGTTTTATTCCTGATAATCTTTTTGACAAGAGAATTTTTATTCACAACTGATTTCAAGGAACTATTACATGCCTATTTATCTATATCAAAATTATCAGCTTCGGAAAAGGCCATTGATAAGAAAATTAAAAAAAACTATTTTATTTTCATTAACCAATTTCATTCTTATATGAGGCGAAAGGTATCTCCTGGTTTTAAATTGATTTTTTTGTTCCCTCGGAAAATTGAAACTTTATTTGGCCCTACCACATTTAAGTATTTATTTTTAATATAGACAGAACTATCTTCATGTAAGGCAATTATTGGGAACCCATAGACATTAGAGAAATTTTTAATTTCATCATTTTGACTTTCTTCATAATGACAATGAATGGACCAAGACCCAAATAAATTAAGTCCTTGATAACTAATTACATTCGCTGTGTTTTCGTCTCCTTCATCACCAAAATGGGCCGTTTCAAGGTGACTTCCAAATATGATCGCGCCTGCGCTATCCCCATTTAATATTCCCCCTTGATGGAGGAATCGATGAAGCAATTCATAGGTATGAGTTTCACGGATCTGGTTGATGAGCTGAAATGTATTACCACCGTCAAAATAAATAGCTTGATATTTTTTTAAATCGTTCCAGCTTAAGTAACTAAGATCGATACACATATCTACATTTTTAAACTTAATTGTTTGAAATACTGTTTGAATTCTTTTTAAACTATCATTCCAAATATTTTTAGGTCCTGCGACTGGAATAAATAGTAAGTTTGAATTTTGTTTAAGTAGAGAGGCAAAGTGTCGATCAATCTTTTCGAATTGAGCTGAATCTCCACCACCAGTCATTATTATATTCATCTGAGAATTTTAACGAATTAAAATAAGGTAGGCAAAGATTTTCTAACGCCCAAATCTTAATTTAGATTCTATCAATTTGAATTTATGAGGGAGATATAACTCTCTTTTTCCTCCAATAGCAGTCTGGCATACTGGAGCACGAAAGGAGGGGATCTGTTCCACAAGAGGAAGGGTTGAGGTGTACTCAATGGTAACTCTTTTTTTGAAATAAATATATTTTGCATCACTGGGGGTTGTGGAAAAACACCGGTATGGGGATTGATAAGTAACGATTCCTGTAATGGTTGATATACTCTTGTATATAGGAGTAGGCTTAATCAGTTGAGGAATTTCTTTTTTTTGAAGTGGTGCGATTATTGAGTTACTACTTGCAGGTGCAAGACCAGTAATCTTGATTGTATAATGAGTTAATCCTTTTATCTCATTATAAATTACTGTTCCATCTTCTAGATGGTACATAATTCTATTGATAGTACCCATGCCATTCTTATCTTGATAGCAAATCACTTGATATGCATTTTGAAATGAGTTTAGAGGTAAATCTTTATAACTAAAAAAAAGGTTTTCTGGGTTTTCATTTCTTAATTCCTCCATGTCTATTTCTCCTCGTTTTGGGAAAAGAATTACCCCTTGTATGTTTAAATTAGAAATAGAGTGAAAAGATCGATAAAAATAGGGGTCATTAAAGCATTTAGATTCGAAATAGTTAATGGCATCCATATGGGATTCAGTCTTAATATGCTCAAAGGTCATTAATTCAGTTCCATCTGCCTTAGAATGAAAATATGAATATTTTTCGCTTTCCCCAAAGGAGTAAGACGTAATTGCTACTAGAAAAATAAATAATAAGGAAACTGACATGATAAAAATATTCTACTATGTTCAAAAATATAATTAATGATTTTAGATGAGGAATGGATTAATTATCGGATACGTTTAATAAATATACATTCGAGATAGGACTATCCAATTGATTTCTCGACACTGAGGAATAAGTTTTACTTTTTTACATAGTTAAAAATACCCTAAATATTCAATTTGGTAGCCGAAGTTAATTATTCTTGGCTAGTTTTAGTTTTATAACTTGGGGGTTCTCGTGAAGGTATTAATTTTCCTTTTGGTTTTAAGCGTAACATCATTTACTTACAGTAAAGCATTAACTTTAAACAAATTTCTTTTTTCAACTAAATATGAGTATATTGAAAAATCCAAACTTTGTCCTGGGGGGGTTACTCCTGATTGGGCGAAAAAAGTTATTGCAGCTGATTTAGCCGAAGCCTATATTAAAAATAAATTACAGTCAGTAGACTTCCCATTGTATGAGTTTCCTAATGTTACTGTTATTGATTCAGGGTTTGATGTATATAATCAGCAAAATAATATGCATGCCGTCAGTTTCAATAGCAAAGCTGCATCAAGAAAAACAGGTAAGCATTATCGAGATCATGATGGACATGGAACTGCTGTTTCCGGTGTCATCGCCGCTAAAGACATCGGGATTACTCATTTTCTTAATTTAACTTCGGTTAGAGTAACACCTCCCCATGCAGGTGGTTCTGTTAAGAATAAACACTTAAACCAAGCCATCAAAAAAGCATGCGAAACTTCAGATATTGTGAATGTATCTTGGGGAGGCTTGATGGATGAGTTAGGGTTCTTAGATCCTTCCAGGTCTTCCTGGTATAAAACAGCTTTGGCCAAAGGCTGCTTAGTTTTTAAATCTGCTGGAAATAGTGGGTATATACACGAATATAAAAAAATTAATCTTTCAAATTCAAATCCATTAATGACAGTGGGAAGTACAAATCATCAGAACCAAGTTTCATTGTTTTCGACCTCTGGAATGATCTACGCTCCGGGTGAAGATGTTTTTACTTTATTATCTCATCAACATAAATACTCAAAAGAGACGTACCGAAAACAATGTCAAAATTTTTCAATCCCATTCGCTCCAATAAGTGGAACCTCGTTTTCTTCTCCCATTTCATCTGGGGTGGCCGCACAAGTTTTGACAATTCTTAAGTTGAATGAACAAGTACCATCAGATCCCGAGCAAAAAATTAGTCTCATTAAACGAATTATGAAAGCCTCAACCCTGTTAAATGCTGAAGGTCACTTTAGTTTTCGCAGAATAAATGCCTTAGCTGCAGTTTATATCGCTGATCAGATAAATAGTGATAATATGAATTTTTCAGAGGAAAAATTAGGTAACCTAATATCAAGGCATTCTTTAGTTTCTTGCGAGCCATTTTCTTGTGATGAAGGAGACGAGTCAAATGAGCAATTAAACTATTGTGGGCAAAAATATCGCCATCAGATTTATACTTGCTCCTCTGATAAAATCCCGAAGTCTAGTTATTTGTCATTATTATCTATTCAGCAAAAACTAGGGGAGAACAAGCAGAACATTTTTCTTTCAACTTTAATACCAAACGAATTACGCAAAGAAGATAAATTTAATCAAAAAGTTCTGCAAGACCTAGAGGCAAATTGGCAGAGTAATTTAAAGATTGAAAATTCTAAAGTTGTGAATGAAGTCAAGGATTTTGAAGAAGCTATTAAACTGATTAGCCTTGCTTTGAAATTTGACCAGCAAGCATTTTTTACAGCTAAAAAATTACGTGAACTCCTAAATGGAGCAAAGTACACTTTTCTTAACGCTAATAATCTTTTTTCAGATAGCACAATACACTCGAAGGGTAGAAAAATATTTAGCACGGTTAGAGATTTTTATTTAAAATTATCGGAAGATAAAGTGATCGAATTTTTGGGTACTATTAGCACTGAAAAAAAAGGCAAGTATGTATATAGTCATGCAATAAATGAATTAGAAGCAAGTCTTTTGATATACTTAATGAAACAGAAGAAAGATTTATCTCCTATCGTCAGATCTACCTTAGAAAAAAAACTAAAAAAGATGTTGTCGAATTTTAAACAAAATAAATTACTCCACTCAAAGTACCAATATAGCTTTATAAGAAGCAACCATAAATTCTTTGAAGAATTATTTGATTATTATAATATTTCTTGCCTCAAGGAGTTTAAAACGATATTTGGATATGAGGATTTATCCATACAATTTTATTGTCAGTACTCTGAAGAGTTAAGTGGGGCACAAAAGTATAATAACTCTAAAAAGTTATATGAAAGCCGACCTGATCTTTATAGTGAACTACAAAAAAGTATTCGAATCTATCTTTCCTCCGTTTATAATAAAAAACCTGAGAAGGTAGAAAATAAAGATGTAGACAATGTTTTTAAGCGAATTAAAAAAGAGTTGGATCTAACTTTTATGTTTAATTTATTTAAGCATCCTGATATTTCTGACGAGGAAAAAGCAGCTGTCTTAAAAAGACGCTTGGTAGACCAACCTAGTTTAGAATTGCCCTATAATTTATTTAGTATCGCGAAGACGAGATCCTTACTGTTAAAAGATCAGAAATTTGTGGGTGATTATCTTGATAGTTTATCAAGTCATATCCAAAGCAAAATAACCGATCAAAATATCTACTACTCTTATGATCTGCATTATTTTAACAATAATCTTGAAAAATTAATATTTGATAGTTTTACATTAAACCGATCAATATTTAATTTTGAAAAAACATTAGAGGTTAACTCAATTCACTTAAAAAGTTTAGCAGAACGATTAGTACTTTTGTATAAGTTGGAATCACAGACCTCATTTCTTAAAGCTCAGGTGGATAAATTCCAAAAACTGAACATTGGCTTTGTTAAGGAAAGAGATCGCAAAAATTTACGTTATGGAAAACCTGGCTATCGAGAAAGTATCGATGCTCAGAAAAAAGTTTACGCAAAAATGATTCTTTATCGAAATAAAATTAATTCGATTGATAGCTTTAAGGGCGTATTTCTTAAAACGATAAGTTTCTTTTTCAACCGGAAAGAAGAGTTTGAAAAAGTAGGGCAGTTAGAGCACTACCAGAAATTATTTGAACCGATCCGCAATGATTTATTATCTAAACCAGGTAATTTCGACCATGCTATGACTCTTAGTATTTCCCGCTTCTATAACTTAGATGAAGTTTAACAAGCTATTGGTTGTTTTTTAAGATTGCTGAAGCAACATTAAGTTTAACTATCTCAATAGCATAGTCATAGATTAAGTGACCTGGCTTATCGCAGCTGGCATGATAGCAAGGTGTTTTATTTGGCCAATGCTCTATTGTAAGAATGGTCGGGATTTTTTCATTTAAAAAAGGCACATGGTCACTTCCCCAAGCGGGAGTAACAATATTAGGCGTTAGTTCAGTATAGGTTTGTACCACTTTTGCCATCCAACGAGCTTCTTTCTCAAACTGTTTGTTGGTTTCTAAGTCTACTTTTTTATCTTTTTTATTGTATGCAATCATATCCATATTTATGACAAATTTTATTTTTTTAAGTTTCCCTTCAGCTTTTAGTCGTTTGACATAATGTTTAGCACCAAGCAAACCTTGCTCTTCACCATTTGTGGCAAAGAATATATAGGATCGTTTTAGTTTGGCCTTAAGAACAGCTTTAGCGATGACTAAAAGAGCCCCTGTACCACTTGCATTGTCGTCTGCTCCTGCTCCTTTTTTCCCAACGGAATCTAGATGAGCCTCTACCAGAATAATTTCATCTGGATTTTGTTGACCTTTCATATGAGCATACACATTGCAGGTGTTTCGTTTAAAACAGTCCACATCCACTTTATAGCCTAACCGACTAAACTCCTTGGCCACCCAGCTGGTGGCTAGTCTATTATCCTGATGTCCCGCTCGTCTGTTGGGAAAAGAGGAGAGCTTCTCTACTTTTTCTTGTAAATGCTTTGGCTTAATTCCATCTAGGATTTTTTGAATATATTTTTGTGGATGGAGAGAAGTTAAGTTAAGCGGTGAGTAGTTGTTAACCTCACCGAGGTCTATTTTTTTTAAGTATTTCTCAAAGTGAGGAAGGAGTTTTCTTTGGTTTTGTCTGGTAACAATGAGTGTTCTCCCATTTTGTTGATGGATGTTAACTTTATCCAGTATATGCGGAAGGTAGTGGGGATCACGTGTGGTGACTAAATAGAGCTGTTCGCTTTTTGAGTAGAGTAAGTTGCTGGATAAGAGAAATAAGATGCAAAGATTCTTCATGAATATAGTCATTTTCACTCCTTCGAAAACAACTATTATTTTATCGATTTAAATTAGTTTTGACAAAAAATGTATAAGAGAGTTTTTAACTCTCTCTTAGAATTTGCATCCAAGAGTTAAACCAAAAGTAATTGCTCTTTTGTTGATCTCTTCTTGATTACTAAAAATATTATAGTGAGCTCCAGCTTCAACAAATGACTGACGCAATAATTTACTATTGATTTTAGAGTTAGCAAGTGGTGTAACCATCACTTCTAAGCCCGTGTAAAATGCAGTATTAAAGTAATCTTTATCTATCTTATATGTTCCTGTCCATACTCCACTGGTATCAACTAGATCTTCAACCGGAGCGGTTCCATTTTCTCCAAAGCCTCGAGTATAACCTGCGACACCTTTAAGAATTAGTGGAGCATTGATACTATCTCCAAATAAAGCATAACCAATTCCAGCTTCTAAATCGAAGACATATCCAACATTGTGTTCTTCATCGATATATTCACTAAGATAGCTAATTCGACTAGCGCTAATATTTGCGGAGGCAATAAAGTTTCGAGGTAATCTAAACATTAACCCAAAATTAGCTCCTATGGTAAACGCTTCACCACTAAAAGTTTCAGGCCCAATAAAATGACGGCTAAAATAGCTTTCACCTGGATTATAGGTACTAAGTATACCTAGTGTAACTTTCGAGTTCTCTTGTAGCCCACCAGTTACGTAACATCCTTCCATTTCTGGACCGGTCCACTTGTTTTTCCCTCCATACTGAGCAAATGAAAAATTTAAAACAAGTAGCGAACTTATTAACAGTATTAACTTCATAACATCCCTTTTGAATTAGATTACTAACTAAATTTGTAATTAACTAAAAAACGATAATAAGGATTAGATTATTTGCTAGTTGATAAAAACTTTTTACAGGAAATTTTTGTTTAGATTGTAGCAAAAGTTAGAAATTGTCAGTTCTTTCATTTGAGAAATATGATGACAATGTCCCTAACTTAGAACTCTCTAAGTCTTTAATTATATTACAAAGGGACTTTGTTATAACCTAGATAATAGTTGAGCGCCATCATACAATCATAGCCTCCTGAAACTTGATAACTGCCATAGGGTTGTCTGGTTTGAAAATAGGAGAGCCGGTGCCATAGGTTTACGCCATCTACCCAAGGACCGCCTGGAAAAGCCTTTTCACCATACCTTGGTTGCTCGGGAGGGCAATACTTTAAAAGCATCTTAGCACCGTGCTCAGTGGGTCCCATATCAGCATAGGTGAAGTAAGGATTGAGATAACGGGACTTTTTGGCCATCTGTTTAGCTCCAAAGCGCATACTAAAGAGATCTTGCCCTGTCTTTTTACGAATCAAAATATTATTGACGACTAAAGTGCCCATATAAACCGAGTTGGCATCTCCTGGGCTAAAAGCCGCATTGAAAAATCCCGCGACCCCTGTGGCGAGCCGACCCCATTTCATTTTTCTTTTCATTTTTCTGCTAATTCGAGATGAGTTCATAAGCCCTAGAAAGTCATAAATTCTAAAAAGTAGGCCCCAAGAATCCGCAACTAAAGCACATCGATCATCTGCTTTAGACTTTCCACCGATGAGTGGGCAGATATTCGTCTTTTTAAGCCATCGAACCACGGGTACATCCACTCGTGGGACTTTTTTGTTTTTTTCAATAAAGTTAATCCAGTTTATGGCCGCTTCTTTATCCTTGGTTGTAACTAAATAGCCAAGCAGCCCTAACAACATATCACGGCTAAAATGAGTTCCTTTATTACCCTCATAGGTGGGATCATTTTTAGTTCCAGGAGAACGATAGAAAGCGCCAAAGGTGGAGCTTTGAGGATCTGTATCCTGGCACTCCTTTACTCCTGCACAGAATTCGTGAGCACCCGATAAGCATAGTTGACCCATGTGATAGATTTTATCTCCTTCAACTTTGCCTAATTGTCCATTTGTTAAGGGAATTTTAACTCCCTTGATTTTAGCGCAAGACTTCACACTCTCAGCAGTTGCAATTCTACCATAACTCAAATCATGACAGAGCATCCAATTTTTAACTTTGTCTCTTAAAAGGATTAGCTTGTTTTTGGTGGCGGCCGTTATCGGTTTATTAGTATCATTCCGGTTTGTAGGACTACCTCCTGGAGCAAGGACTGAATTGCAATCGCACATTTGCTCCACAAGCTTAAACTTAATTTTTTTTCTAAAATTTAAACTATTTTTTCGAGCACAAATTCCTCCATTTCTGGAGAAATAATAGAGTGGTCGTACGCTTTTAGGACGATGCTTAACCGACTTTTTCCATTGGCGATAGTAGACGCCATTACAGTTATTAACTTTCTCGTGCTGATTGGCAGGCATACAGAAGCGCTGACAGTCCACAAAAATTTCTTTTTTATTGGTGATTTTCTTTACTTTCTCCCAGAAGCCCAGTTCTTGGTTTTGAGCGATCAAGCTGAAAGTTGACAGAAATAGTAGCGCTAAGGATATTTTTAAATTCATGGAAATTCCCTTCTCCGAACAATGTATTCGATTATTTAATCCACATTCTAAGGGAACTTGGTTTCAGTTTTCGTAAGGGTCAGGTTTTGCCCAGGAATTTTAACTAAGTTATAGATAAAACGGTCATACCAGACTTTTGCAGTTTTAGATTAGCAGGTACCAATAGTCTAAATGCAGCTAACTTTATAAGTTAAAGAGGCTAAAGAGTTTTGACTTTTCACTTGGCTTCCTTGGTAAGAAACATTCTTATGGCAACCTTCGAATTCAATTTGGATGCTGCGATTGCATTCATTCTTTAGTTGACGATTAATTTCTGAACCATGCTGTTTGAAGTATTGAAGGGGGTTACTTTGCTGACAAATTTCTTTACCGGCGAAGCGAACGATTTTGGGAAATTTGTTTTTACTTTCTTGATCATATTCTGATTTTGAAAAGTTATTATCACTAATCTTAATGTTTGCCGGAGCCGTTCTTTGTCCGCCGAACCAATGGTTTATTTGTCTTCCTTTCATTTTCGAATGCGAGCAAGCGCGCTTAAATATAGTGTAGCTTTTCATGCCGCTTTGATAGATATAGTAGTTACTCTTGTTTGAAATAGAAATTTTATTACTTACATTTTTTTTGGTAATCATAATCGGTGCATGGTAAAAATTTTTGCTTGAATTCTTGATATCCGGGCGGTGAACGTAGGCTAAAATTTCAATTTGATCTTTTTCTAAATTCCTCCAGCCTATCATGGCAGATTTTTTTCGAGAACTCACATAGGTTTTACAATCAGTTAAACCAAAGAGTTTATTAACCTGAAGATAGGGAGCATCTTGCCAATATTTTTGATAGTCAGTATTTTGTTGAAAAGATATTTTTTTTCCCCTGAAGTTTGTTTTTATCGGCCAAGGGAGCCCCGCTTTTTTACATCGATGTTTACCTTTTTTGCAGGTAACAGTTTTAGTATGTCCTAATATTGGAAAAGAAAGTGTAAATATGAGGATGAGTATTTTGGCCATATCAATCTCCAGGCAATGTCGTCGCTATTATTATACAAATTTTCTCTATAAATATTTTAAACAGGAAGGATCAGGTCAATGCGAGTAATTAGCTAAACATAGGAGGACTCAATATGGTCTTAAAATGGGAATAGAGAAAGTTGGACTTGATAAACTTCCTTTATATCTCCGTCACTTAGGGTCTCAGATAGTTGCTGTATAAAGTTACGGTAAAGGGATTCCACCTGACTCAATTTCTTAGGATCAATGGCCATGGTTTTCGTTTTAAACAGAGATTTGAGTGGATGGTTTTCATCTAATACTTTTAAACTCTTTTCTAGAATCTTTCTTTGATTTAAATTTTCTGCAGACTTCTCTATATCCACGTTGGTATCTATGAATCTTGGATCTAAGGGAAAAATTTTACCGTCGTTATGCATTCGGATGAATCCAGTCCTGGCCAAGCGATCGAGTGCTTGAGCGAGCACATCGCGAGAGATCCCTAGAAGTCGTGCCATTTGCCATGGTTTGTTCTGAAATTTTTCTATTTTAGAAAGTTCGACAATAGCATAATGATAAGGTTGAGAGAGAATTTGGAACAATTCTTGATCTTTTTCATTTTCAAACAGTTCCAGTTGTTCACTTAATAATTTGCCACTATGGTTTTGTTTTTGATAGTGACGAAAAAAGGATTTCCAAAATATTTTTTTTATTATTTCACTTGGCTCCATTTCTTTGATCATTTTGACGGCGTTATTTAGAGAGAGTGGACTGGTCATTTTCAAAATTTTTGACAAAAGAGAAGGGTCAATTTTAATATCCCTAGCATAAGCACGTAATGAATAAAAGGAGTCGATACGATTTCGTCGTTTTAATTCTTCTTCAATTAAAAGAAGAAAGATTGGTATATCCACTTCCACTAAACGAATGTTTTTTATTTTTTTTTCCGCTTTCATCGTATTAAGTAGCTATCCTTACTAACCAAAAAAGTTAAGATCATTTAACTTGTAAAGGAATGTAAATAAACTGTTAATTTAGTTCACCAATATGGGAAACTCAGTCTAAATTATGGGGTATAAAATAACTTTTTTATTTTAAAGTGCCAATAAAAAATCAAAGGTTTATGGAATTTATTGAAAAACCCTCTCTGATTTAAGCAGAGAGGGCAAAAAATTTGCTTAGGCAGCTCTTATTTTTTTGTTATTATTTATTATGCCTTCAGGTTCTTCTATTATTATGTCACTGGTTAATCCTAGTTTCTGGCGTAAATCAACCCACATGGAAATTTCTTCTTCAATCGCCCAATCCTTGTAAGTTAAATTTTTAATGTTTAAGACAACTTCTTTTTTCATATGGCCTTCATTATGCAAAACTTTTGCAATTCTTGGAATATGTAAAAATGAAGCTGTTCCTTTGAAAATAAAATCAACTTTATTACCATTCTCTTCTGTGGTTAACTCAAAACTTTTAAGATTCTTTATTGTGAAGATGACGGAAACTATAAATCCAGAAACAACTCCAGCTAGAAGATCAACTGAAATGATAAGTAAAAAGGTAATCAGAAAAACCATAAACTCTGTTTTACTCTTTAGAAAAATACCTTTTATGGCTGGCAAGTTCATAAGCTTTACTCCGGTTATAATGAGTATGGCGGCCAATGCACTTGTTGGTATATAGGATAAAACTGACCCAAGTCCGAGAACCATGATGAGAAGCCAAAAACCATGAATGATGGCTGATCCGCGTGACTTCGCTCCCATTTCGATATTCGCTGAACTTCTTACAATAACACCTGTAATAGGCAGAACACCAAAGAAGCCTGCAATAATATTTCCGATACCCTGAGCTTTCATTTCTTGGTTGTAACTTGAAAAGCCTTGACCCGAAAGTCGATCAACAGCAGCTACAGATAAAAGAGTTTCCGCAGATGCAACGAAGGCAATGGCCAAAGCAGATAACACCATTCCAAAAGTTATACCTGCTATTGAGGAAGCACTTATGAAGTTTAGTGATGATGCCAAATCAGATGAAATATTGATAAAGGAAATATCAAGCTTAGCAAAATAGCTAACCATTGCTGCTGTAAATATGCCTGCTAGAGGAGCGGGTATGATGCCAGACAATTTTTTAAATAGTTTCGGCCACAGCACAATTACTGCGATTGTTAATCCACATAACAAAAATGATTGGTAAGCATTTTGAGAGATGGCCATCCAAGCTCTTTCGGGAAATGTGATTAGATTGTTGATACCACTTCCTTGGGGTTTTAAATCTAAAGCGATATGTAGCTGTGAAGCGAATATAATAAAGCCGATTCCGCTTAATAGTCCTTTGATAAGGGCAGGTGAAACCGCTTTAAAATAACTGGCCAATTTAAATTTATAAATCAGAATTTGAGTCGTTCCGACGATTATTCCAAGAGGTGCTAGAGCACTTATCCCATATGAGTCGACAAAATTGTATACCATAACCGCAAGTCCCGCTGCAGGGCCACTAACTTGCAAGGGACAACCGGCAAAGTATCCGACTATAATTCCACCAATCATTCCTGAAATTAGTCCATATAATGGTGGAACTCCTGATGCTAAACTTATTCCCATGCAGAGGGGAAGGGCTACAAAAAAGACTACAATACTGGCCAAGAAATCTTTTCGGTTTATATATTTATTTAAATTCATTTTAATTTTCTCCCTGAAGAGGTGTCACACATATAATAAATAAAAGGGTCATATTTTTGCTATTGAATTTGCTTGAAATAAATTTCTTCAACAATTTAGAGTTTCTAGAGTATTTTTGAAATTTTGACTTTTTACCATCTAAGAAAAGATGTTTCATACTAGCTCTCCTAAGCATAAAATAATAATCTGGATAATTTAATTAATAATTAGGAGATTGGTGGTCTGAAGATGCGCAAACGAACTTGCTTTAAATACAAATTATTAGTGATTAATAATTCAATATATTCTTGAGTGTGAAATTTAGTACTTGAAAACTTTTCGGCTTCGTTTTTTTCTTCTTCATTATCTTCGGACTCTTCGCATTCCATTGGGTGATTTGCAAAGCTAGAATTGAATAATGAGAGTTTGATGCCTTCCAATTGATTTGAATAGGATATTTCAGCCTGATGTTTTGACTTGGGATGATTGTGGGAAATATCTTTAGAAATTAAAGGCTCTGCCAAGAGAGTGAAACACAGAAGAAATGATGAAATTACCAAAAAATTCATCTTTAGCTTCTTCAATATAAATAAAGTATTCTTATTCACTTTTCTCACTCAGCCATTATATCCTAAACCTGAATTAGTTGATAGAAAGAGATTTTTTTCCCTCAGGCTTAGTCTAAAGGTATAATTTTACTTAATGAAATTTTTTGTGGCTAGATTAAATGAGAAAAGTTAATAAAAATTGACAAATATAATTGGCAACGACGAGATTACTTGTTTTTTTTTAAATAAATTTATTTTACCTTACTCATTAATTCTTTGAAGCGATCTTTGATTGAATTTTACTTCATAAATTTAAATTTGCGGGTAAATGACAATTTCTTTTACACTTACTTTTTGACCTTCTTTAATTAAAGGCAATGTAAAGCGAGAAATATATTTTCTATTCTCTGGTGTATCATCAGTAAGCATTTGTTGATTATGTTTTTCTATCTCTTCAGTTTCTTCTTTTGTGGCATCATCAGGAGTATCTCGCATAATAATTTCTGCGGCTCTGAAATTCTTCTCTAGTGAAAGCCTTGTTGGTTGTGTGTTGAGAAGATGCTTCGCACTTTTATGAAACACCACTGTTATGTGGTTTGGTTTAAGTCCTTCATTGAACCAATAATCTGGGATGGTAAATGAATTAATTTCAAGCACAGATCCATCATACTTATGGTTTACTTTACCACTTTCAAGTATGGAGAAAACTCTTCTGACCTTCTTTGAGGACATACGATGATAAGCATTCGTTAAATACACTGTGTAGTATGCTTCTTTGAAGCTTGCTGCATAATTTTTTAACTGAATTTCCATTGGGGGAGTTATATACTCAGCAATAGGAAAGAATGGAGAAGATGAAGATTTTGATATTATGCTAAATGATAAGACCAAAATGAATAATAAATGGTTAATCAGTTTCATTTGCTAGTCCCTTCCTTAGAGATTTTTAAAGTTTGTATAAATTAAAATGTATCCATTTGGATCAATTGAGACACTTTTAATGTCGAAATCAATACCAAATAGCTCTGGCGGTACCGGGATTTCATCTGATAACTCTGGTGGATCACCTTTTGCGTGTAGATCTGTTATCATTTTTTGAAAATCCTTAAATTTATTTTTAAGAGTCTTCCGTCCTTTCCATTTAAAAGGCTTTTTTAAGTCGCTGTCATCCCAGGTTAGTGCATCTAAATCCACTGACTCAATGTAAAATGAAACCTTACCATCTGCTTTCATTCTAAAGTTTACAAATAACTCAAAATTAAAATGAACTTTGGGTTTCGCTCCCATTCGATCTAGACCTCTAGTAATGCTATGAGCACGACAGGCAATTTTTAATTTTCCATTTTCATCCACATAAATTTTTGGAGATTCCTCAAAGTAGATATATTCATTATTTTTTTCATCAACTAAATATCGGCTAAGGTGCCCTCGGTGATAACCAGTGTAAATAAACTGGTTAATAAATCCTATATCAAAAATAAATGTTAAATCATGGTTTTCTAAGTCAACGTTAACATGATCAATTTTCCCATTCCCTCTAAAAGGGTATGAAAGCAATGGAAATGGTTTTGTCATTGTAAAGTCTTTGACTAAGCCATTGAAGTATAATTCCAAGTTCTTTTTCTTAGAGTCAATATCAGCTAAGCTTATACCCCATTCAATGGGTGTTTCGAACAAGTCTGCTGGAGATCCAGGAGGTTGAACTTGACCCTGGTCACGGATATGACCTGAAAACATATCGGTTATGTATTTTTGTAAGAACTCTGGAGCAAGTTTTTTAAAGTTTTCATTTAACTTCGCGTTTAGCTCAGTTAAGATTGATTCTTTATGTTCATTGATATCTTGCTCTATTATTTCGCGCTTAAGAGGGTACTCATCTTCTTCAATCTTTAATGCGATATATGGAAACTTAATGGGCGGCTCATAGTTGGCTAAAATTTGAATTTTATGGAGGTTAGTGTAAGGCTGCCCTACTTTGACAGTAATCTCATCTCCATTCACTCTGTTAAAAGTGACTGGAATTGAAACGTAGAGATCTGTACTGGCGTCCAACTCAACGATAAAATTATTAAAGCCAACAGATTTGAGAAGAGGGTTCCCTAAGTCTTCAATTTTTGCATCTTCAACTTGTAGGGTAATATTATTCGTTCGAAAAACAAAAGACCCTTTAATAATTTCATTTCCCTTTAAATTATAATCTAAATCTTTTTTAAAATTAATATTCTTCCAAATGGCAGAAATAGACATATTACTCAAGGTTGCTCTGAAGTGATGATCTTTTAAAACTAATCCTTCAAAGTACTTTTCAAGATTGTCTCTAATTGAAACAAAAATATCTCCTAACTCTTCAGTTGGTGCTAATTGATCAATAGACATTGGGTCGAGAGTATAGACAAAGTTTTTTTCAAAATGATGACTGATGTTTATTCCGTAATTCATAATGAGCGGAATAAGGTTTTGTTGGATTTTTTTAAATCCATCTCCATTAATATGGACTCCCACAGCTTTTTTTTCAGGATAGTCTATTTGTGAAAAAACACTTTGACTGCTGAATAAAAAACATAAGAAAAGTAATAAAAATTGCCCCAGTTGCCCCAATGATTTCTTTTTCATAGGCAAACATCTACGAATTTAAAGACGCTAATGGAATCAAAAAAGTAAAAAACGAAATGTTTACTGAGTAATTTGTACCCGTTTATTTTTAATCTATAACATAATGACAGGAAGACATTATCTAAACCCTTAAACTTCCTTCAGATGGATTTTGACTTCCATTGCTTACCGAAGAGTTATTTGCCTGTAAGTGATGTTTTAAGATCAGACCTGAAATTTCATTTGGGGTAAGGTTTCTGATATCATTATAGCTTACTCGATCTTGAGGAAGACTTGGAAGTTCACTCAAGCTTTCTTGTGAGACCACTAGATTTCTATTCGCCTTTAGTTCGTCAATTTTTGCCATTGGAGAAAAGTGAGGGACCGTGGTTAAAACTTGAGGGTTCTCAACTGCAAAATTTAAGAGTTCAAGGACAACATCTGAAAAACGATCCAGCTCGTCTTTGGTAAATGATTCAGTTGGTTCAATCATAAGCCCAAATTGCTCGGGAAAGGAGACAGTAGGAGCGTGAAGGCCATAATCTAGGAAGAGCTTACCAATAAGCCCAATAATAGATGCTTTAGGTATTCCTGCTGTTTTACTGATATTTGTAAAATTAGTTTCAGAAAGTGTGAGGATAAATTCATGCATCCGAGGAGTAACATTGGCTTCTTGGGGAAGCATAGGCTCCGAAGATAATCTTTTTACTAAATAGCGACTAGAGAGGACTGCTATTTCAGACATGCGTGAAATTCCATCTGATCCAAGTGCATACAGGTAAGTGAGTGCCCTTACTTTGTGGGCAAAGTTACCATGATGACGATGAAGCATTCCTATTGAATGTTTCGGTTTTTCTTTATAGAAAATGGGTTCACCCTTCTCGTTATTTTTACTTTTCACGAGAAAACCGGGAATAAAATCAATTAATTTTTCAGAGACCGCAACGATACCATCTCCTGGGCCACCTCCACCATGTGGGATGGACCATGTTTTGTGTAGATTATTGTGAACTGCATCGACACCAAGGTCATTCAAGTTCACAATACCTGCAATAGCGTTCATATTCGCGCCATCCATATAGACTAGACCGCCAATTTCATGAATTTGGTCAGCCATATCTTTAAATTTAGTTTCGAAAATTCCCGCAGTATTCGGATTTGTAACCATGACTCCGGCAATTTGATTTCCATATTGTGCAATATATTCAGTTACCTGAGCTAAGTTTATTTCACCACTTGGAAGTGAGTCTAACCATAAAATCTGTGAGGCACCTGTTTTTTTATCAGTAAACCCTGCAACAGTTGCAGTTGCTGGATTAGTCCCATGTGCGGATCGGGGAATAATCATAAACTTTCTTTGCTCAAGCTCACCTTTATGTGCGAAATAAGCTTGAAACATTTTTAAGCCAGCTAGTTCTCCATGGGCTCCCGCCACAATCTGTGTAGCCACACCTGGAAGTCCAGTAATTTTCTTAAACCATTCTTGAATTTCAAAAAGTACTTCTAAGTTTCCTTGAACAATGGATTCGTCGCTTACTGGATGAGAAGTGGTGAAACCGGGAAGTCCAGCTGCCCAATCATTTATGTATGGGTTATACTTCATAGTACAGCTACCAAGAGGGTAAATTCCATCATCAGGGCTTATATTAAGTTCTCCTAGATTCTTATAATAATCAATGGTTTCTTTCTCGGAGAAAGTCTCAATTTGTGCTGCTTCAATTCTTTTATCACTTTTTGCGAGAGTAAAGGATAGAGGAGAATATGATTCACTTTTCTTGCAATGCTTGCTTAAGAAAGTTTCAAGTTTATTTAAATCAGAATCTACTAGCTTATCACTAAATGAAAAAATGAGTGATTGGTCATTCTTTTCACCCAATTCAATTCCTTGATCTAAGGCCAGTTTTATAAATTCCTCTATTGAATAACTCTTACTCTTAAAATTTAATGTAATAGTATTAAGAGCTGTATTACTTTCAAATGTCAGAGAAAACTCTGAATAAGATAAGAAAAGGTTAGTCCAATTAGAAGTAATTTTTTGTATTTTATTAAAGACTTTATCGTGACCAGAGCTACCAAGAGTTAAATAACAAGCCCCCGCAAGTGTGGCCAAGAAACTTTGATTTGAACAGATATTTGACGTGGCTTTTTCTCGGCGTATATGCTGCTCTCGAGTAGATAAAACCATGAGGAAAGCTTCTTGATCGAACCTATCTGAGCCTTTCCCAACATAACGTCCAGGTGTTTGTCTGATGGACATTTTGTCCTTATTATTATAACGGCAGCCAAATAGGCCTAATCCTGGTCCACCAAAATTATTGTCTATTGCGAAATGTTGAACTTCACCCGTAATAAAATCAACTCCATTATTTCCAAAGTTAGCTGGCTTTTTAAGTCCATCATTAGCAAGAAATAGGGGGTCAATGACCGCAATTGATTTAATTTTATTTTCTTCACAGAGGTTTGTTAGTTGGTCTACTTGCTCAAGGTTTCCAAAGTAGTTGACCTGAGGAAAAACCACGCATGAGATTTCGTCACTTTTTTCACTAATTATTTGATTCAATTTTGTTAAATCAGTTAGACTTGTTTTTTCAAGAAAGGGGACGAAAATTACATTTGTATTGGTGTACTTTGCTAGTGAAGTGATAACTTCCTTGTCCCTTGGATCAATATTTTCACAAACTAAAGCGGTATATTTCTTATTTAATCGAGATGCAGTTTTGATTGCTTCAAAGATGGCAGTGGACCGGTCATACATCGAGGCATTTACGGCCTCCATTCCAGTGAGAGCACTCAAAATAGATTGGTAAATCCATAAGCTTATTAAGGTACCTTGAGATTTTTCAGGCTGATAGGGAGTATAAGCCGTGGTTAACCCACGAATTCCACATATATCACCTATAATGTTGGAAGGCTTTAATTGAGTTACTCCAGCTCCCAAAAGAGAAAGGACCATCTTATTTTTATCTGCTAATTTTTCCATTGCTATCTGGATTTCATGATTCGATTTCCCTGCAGGTAAGTCTGTAAATGTTTTAAAGAGTATATTTGAAGGTAGGTGCTCAAATAATTGTCTCGAGTTTTCAAGACCAAGGAATTGGCACATTTCTTTTTCTTCACTCTTGTTTATTCCAATATAGTGGGGAAACTTTTCTCTAAAATGGGGGGTATTATCTTGCATGATCCTATTCCTTGCAATAATTAGCCGGTTGGTTCCGAATATTTGGTAAATAATTATTAATCGAGTAAAAAATATCATAAAGTAGCAGTAGCTACAATAAAACAAAGAGTCATTTGTGATAAATACATTCCAGATTGAAAGGCAAGAACCGATACCACTTGAATCTCTAATTGATTTTCTTCAATTGGGTCAAAACCTGCTTGATAAATATGATCTTCCCAAGGTTTATCATTCTCCTGTATCAATGAAGATTAGTCGAAATTCAGGAGGAACCACTATTGAAGTGGAAAATGGACTTAAGGTTTCTTTAGACTTAAACGATGATTTTCGGCGGCTTTTTCAAGAGGTGAATAAAGTTCAGAATAAAAAGTATCCTTTATACCGCGTTTTAAGAAAATTTAACATTTCATCTGATGAGAAAAGGGAAATTATCGATTGCACTGCCGGTTTTTTGGGAGATAGCCTTTTACTGCTAATTCTCTACCCTTCCCTTGAAGTAACTGCATTTGAATTCAACCCACTTTTATTTATTCTTTTAACGGACTCCCTGGAAAAAAGTAGCTATAAACAATTAAAAAAACTTAAGTTACGTTATGGAAGTAGTATTGATTATTTGCAGCAAAATGAGGTTGCAGCTAAAGAGATATATTACTGTGATCCTATGTTTGAGGTTAAGTCATTAAAGTCAAAGAACAAAAAAAAGATTCAATTTCTAGAAGCCTTGATTGAGGATAAAAATCAGCAGGAATTCTTACCGCTGTTAAAAGGGAAAAAC
Organism: Bacteriovoracaceae bacterium; assembly: GCA_028101965.1. Lineage (GTDB taxonomy): Bacteria > Bdellovibrionota > Bacteriovoracia > Bacteriovoracales > Bacteriovoracaceae > JAOHMI01. The sequence continues at coordinate 17,537 of JAOHMI010000006.1, read as the reverse complement.
TTTATATTCAAAACCTCGACGCTAAATCACATTGATACGAAAGAATATCCCATTCATTTTAAAGAAGTAGGAAAGAACGTAACCTACTATATTTTTATTGCCAATTAACCAATTTTTATTGCCAATTAACCATTCTTTTACCAAAATCAATCCACTAATTAAATAGTCATTTATTTGATTTAAAGGGGATATATATGAGAAAGCTCTCTTCAATTTATTTATTTTTATTTGTCATTTCATCAACTGTCGTGGCGAAGGATTTTTCATTCTATTATACAGGCTTTGAGGGCCGAAACAGAGTTTACCTAAGTTGTGATTTCGCTCAAGATCAAGCGGAAAAATTAATTGAGAAGATGGGGGCAGAAATTATTGATTCTCGTTGTCGAGGTGGTATTCAACCTGGTTGGGTTACTCCAGTTATGGTAGATGTTGAGTACGAGTTTAATGAAGACAATAAAACAGGTGATATTTTTAAAATAAGATCCGGCTTTAATGATAATTGTTACTATGACACTCGTCTAATGAATGAATTTGTGAGAAAGAATAAAAAAACTTTAAAGTTTGTTCGTCGAAATGCTGGCTGTTTTAGTTCTCAATCAAGCTATTCGTATAAAATTAAAGTTAAATAAAATTATTAAAGAGGAATGAGCCCATGAAAAATTATGATGTTTATGGAATTGGAAATGCGCTTTGTGATATTGAGTATCAAGTCACAGATCAAATTCTTTCAAGTGCGGGAGTGGATAAAGGATTAATGACTCTAATCGACGATCAACGACTTGAGGAGCTTTACCGTGTTTTAGAGAATCAAAAACACCATAACATCATTTGTGGAGGTTCTGCGGCGAATTCCATAATTGCTGTCTCTCAATTAGGAGGGAATGCTTATTATTCATGTAAAGTGAATAAGGATGAGCAAGGTGAATTCTATTTAGATAATTTGCAAGAAAATAGAATAGATACTTATTATAGTAAACAAACATTACCGGCGACCGATCAAAAAACCGGTCGTTGTTTAGTCTTGATCACTCCTGATGCAGAAAGAAGTATGAATACTTACCTTGGAATTACCTCGACCCTTTCCGAAGCTGAATTGGATGAAGAAGCCATTAAACAAAGTAAGTATGTCTACATCGAGGGTTATTTAGTTGCCAGTCCAACAGGTCATGCAGCAGCTTTAAAAGCCATCGAAATCGCCAAAAAATATGATACAAAAGTTGCTTTAACCTTTTCTGATCCGAATATGACAAATTTCTTTAAAAAAGAAATGAATATGCTCGTCGATGCAGGTATTGATCTCTTATTTTGTAATTTTCAGGAAGCCCAGGACTTCACTGGTGCTGAAGATTTAAATTCCATCCGTGAGGAGCTAAAGTCAAAAACTAAGCAATTTGCAATAACATTGGGCCGGAATGGTTCCATGGTATATGATGGTGAAATTTTTATCGATATTGAACCTCATCAAGTAGAGGCAATTGACTCCAATGGAGCGGGAGACATCTTTGCTGGTTGTTTTCTGTATGGGTTAACCAATGGTCATACTCCTGCCGGCTCAGCACAATTGGCCAGCTATGCCAGCTCAAAGCTTGTAACACAATTTGGACCTAGGCTATCTCAGCCCCAAATGGCCGATGTAAAAAATAAAATTTTTACGAACTAGTTAAGTCCAACTATACCTTTTTAATATTTCGTAATATATAATGAGACTTTGATGGCATTTGTCCCAAGGATCGTTAAATGAAAACTGTATTTATTAAAGAACTGGTAGCCAATGATAATTTAATCGACCAAGAAGTTACGGTGAAAGGATGGGTTCGCTCCCTACGAAAGTCGAAAGCTTTCTCATTCATGGTCGTTAACGACGGCTCTTCACAATTAAATTTACAAATAATTGTAGACGGGTCCACTCCAAACTATGAAGAAGTCTCTAAGCTTCTAGTAGGAAGCACAGTTATTGTTAATGGTGTTGCGAAGGCTTCCCAAGGAAAAAATCAATCTGTAGAAATTCAGTCAAAATCAGTGGAAATTGTCTGTGCTAACACAGATGATTATCCTTTACAGAAAAAAGCCACTTCATTTGAATTTTTGCGAGAAATCGCTCACCTTCGACCAAGAACTAATTCCTTTGGTGCTGTTTTTCGAGTTCGCCATACCTTGGCCAAGGCCACTCACGATTTCTTTCACAACAATAATTTTTATTATGTTAACACGCCAATAATAACTGGACTAGATGCGGAAGGTGCGGGCGAGATGTTTCGTGTTAGCACAATAGATTTAAATAATATACCTCATACTGATAAAAAAGAAGTGGACTTTGCCCAAGATTATTTTGGTAAAGAAACGAGTCTTTGTGTTTCTGGACAGCTTGAAGCAGAAGCACTCGCCTTGGCTTTAGGTAGGGTCTATACCTTTGGACCTACTTTTCGCTCTGAAAACTCCTACACCAGTCGACATTTAGCAGAGTTTTGGATGGTAGAGCCGGAAGTTTCTTTTTGCAACTTAGATCAGGTTGCCACGCTTGCTCATGATTACTTAAAATTTATGGCAAAAAGTGTCCTTGATTCTAATCCTAATGAGATGGATTTCTTCAATCAACGAATTGAAAAAGGTCTTATTGAGAAACTACAGTCATTAGTAAATAGTGAAATTACTAAAATTACCTACACTGAGGCAGTAAAGCTTTTAGAGAATTCTAAGAAGAAATTTGAATTCCCTGTGAAATGGGGAATTGATCTGCAAACTGAGCATGAACGGCACCTGACCGATGATATTTACAAAGGGCCGGTGATTGTTACTGATTATCCAAAAAAAATTAAAGCCTTTTATATGAAAGAAAATGATGACGGGGAAACTGTTCGGGCCATGGATCTTCTTATTCCTGGAGTAGGAGAGCTCATAGGTGGATCCCAAAGAGAAGATTCCTATGACAAGTTACTAAACAGAATGAATGAAAATAAGATGAATGTGGCTCCTTACCAATGGTATTTAGATTTAAGAAAGTATGGCGGGGCAGAGCATTCTGGGTTTGGTTTAGGGTTTGAGAGATTTATTATGTATGCAACCGGGATGACTAATATTCGAGATGTCATTCCATTTGCGAGAACACCGAAGAGTGCGGAATTTTAATTCAATTTTTCTTTTCGTTGTTTGGCAAATACTTCTTGTTTGAACATCTAGAAATCTGTACTTGTAATTGAAATAATTTTTCAAATTCGTCTAATTTTTCCTTATTGTTGGTAATAAATTTTCCAAACCAGCCTGCATTTTTCACTAAGACTTCCTCATATTTTTTTAGGTACGGCCAAATGTACTTTAAGTGATTAAAATCATCACTATGTTTGACATCATAGGAAATACCAATAAAAAACATTTCAAGAAGATCTTCAACTTTCTTTTTATTGACGACTTTGTGTGATTCAATTAATTTAAAGTAGCCTTTATAGATATTTTGAATCTCTGATAAATCGAGTTCTGTTTCAGTTAATAATTGCTCTATTAAATGATTACCTATACCTATTTATCGTTCATTAATTGGAAGTATTAAGTTAAAGATCTGAAAAAGAATTAATATCTTTTTAATCCTTAAAAATTTGGCATAAAGTTCAAAGGTACATGATAATTGAATGCAAAGTTTGATTCTTACATTTGTATAATTTCTTAATAAATTTAAATAGTTACCTTCCTTGTAAAGGAGAGTTTACATTTCAAATTCCTAGAGTCTTTAACATACATAAATGGTTATTTATTCTGGAGGCGTATGCACCATCAAAAAGAATTAGTTGCATTTAACTTGAGCTCCCAAGACTTGGGAAAACTTCACCGATTAGTTCAAAATCGTGGAATCACACTCGAATTAGAAAGTGGTTTTAAAGCTTTGTGCGAGAGGATGATTCAAGATCAACCAGAGTTTGTTTTCATTAGTGTTGGATTTGAAAAGCTGGATCAGTTTGAGAAAAAACTCAAATTGATCGATGATATGGCCAAAAAACTAGGAAGCATTTTTTACTTAATTTTTCCTAAAAAAAATATGCAAGTTCTCGATTTTATCATCTCAGCAAATTTACAATCGAGAAATATTCTATTCTCTAATGCTGAAGAAGAGGATTGGAAAAATGAGGTCGAGGAAACCTTGATAAGTTGCAATGAAATAAATGATAAAATAAAACTTTCTGAAGATGAGGTTCATTTGAGAGTAAAAGTTCAAGGATCCGTAAGACGATTAGGTGAGCTAAATTGTGTTTTGTCATCCTCTCTATTTCTCCAAGGGAGTACACCCATTAACATAACGAGCCGCCTTTTTGATGGACTCGATATTTCCTACTTTGATCTAAAGAAGATTAGTCATTCATATGCCACTCATGAAAATGAGTTTTTAACTGAATACGCCTTTCGAGGTTTACCCGAGAGCTCTGCCAAGTTGATACGGGCGCAAAAAAATAAATGGAGATAATTTATGAAGATACTCAGTATTGATGATGACCGAGATTTCAATATAGCTTTAGAAAGAATGCTATCATCAAAACGAATTGAAATTCATACAGCCGAAAATCAACAGCAATTTTTTGATATGTTCGAATTAGTTTCTCCTGATCTTTGTCTTGTGGATTTAAATTTAAATTTCCAAGGTGAAGGAAAAGAAGTTATTTCTAAAATAAAACATGAAAGTGAATACCTTGTTCCAATAATAGCTTTATCACGAGTGGATGATGATCGTGTCATTGATCAATTGTTTCAACTTGGTATTGATGACTTCGTCTCAAAACCTCTAGATGAGTATATATTAAAAAACAAAATTGCCATGGCCACAGGGTTAAGTATAGGGCAAGACTCAGTTCATTCTTCAGATGTTCCTCGTGAACTTCAGTCAATTGAGATTGATGTTTATATGCAGTTAATGGAAATTAATCGTCACGGTTTAATCCTAGAGTCGGATAGCTTTATAAGCACCGGTAGTAAGATTCAGATTACCCATAAGCTTTTCTCTGATTTAGGTTTGGAAAACTTGGAAATGGAAGTGGGGAAAGTCAGTAAAAATGGATTAAAGTTTGAAATGTTTCTTCCGTATTTACCCAATTTAAATTTATTTAAACTAATGAGAGCAAAAACATTAAGTCATGATTTAATATTAAATTTTTAAACGATTCATCCAAGTGTCTGTGGCCATAATCCCACGGGGGGAAGGGAGCGCGCAGACACATCTTTGATGATCTCCCAAGATAATACCAATACTGCCTTCCTAAATTCTTAAGTAGGGAGAAAGCTGATAACTTTCTGGTAAATTTGATAATATTGAAGTTCTTCCTTTGATTAAAGTAAACTTCCTCGAAACCTATCCTCATCTACTATTTTAATTGAATGTTGAGTTTATTCCCAATCTATTTTGGGGGATTCAATAAAAACAAACAATTAGCTATTTAAACTGAATTTCAGAAGACAAGAAAATAGGGCACATTCGGGTCAATAAAAGATGTTTAGTTTCAAGTGTTGATTTTTTGAGGCGTTTACCAAGTGACATTATAAGAAATCATAATGCTCCAGGAATTTCCGCGTAGATTTTCATAACCGTACTTACTATCTAGACGAACTTCTTCTCCGTCTCGTGGAACAACATCCTCTTCTCCTGAAGGAATTTTCCGATAATCCATGGTGTTTCGATCAAAATAATTTACCCAATGATACAGAAATTCCACATTGATGTAGCGGCTTTTTAATTCGATAGGAAATTCTAATCCTCCGCCAACACCTGAACCTAAACCTCCACCATTTTCATCATCAAGATTGTCATTTTCTGGGAATGTGTTGGTTTGGTACCAATACTCAATTCTCGCTGTAAAGTAGGGGTTAGAGTAGGTTATAGGTGTGTTGAGATTAGTGGTATCAATGTAATAACGAAAGCCCATAAAAGGGCGAATAAAAGCTGTTTCCACGGCTCCAACAATTTCACCTCGACTACCATTTACATAGGTATCAATGAACATTGTGTGCTTGGAATACTCTATGCCCATTATAAAACTAGTTTGAAAGTTTAGAAAATAATTAAGACTTATGACATAACTTGGATCATCATCTTCATAAGCTAATCCACGGTTTCCAGTAAAAGATGTTTTTCCAATTCCTAAGTTTACTGAATAGAACCTAGCGTAGCGATAAAAGCGTTCATCTTCGAGAACTGTAGAAGCATCTAAATCTTCATTAAAGTCAGAGAAGATGTCTCCACCAACATTGATGTCACTATCATAGGCATCAAACATTAAACCAGCGTCTTGACCCATCAAATTTATGGGACTAATTAGCAGGACGAAAAGTAAATAAATTCCTTTCATTTAATCTCTTCTAACGATTCAATCGCTATAAATAAAAATGCACGGCCGCTTGGATGATATGATCTCCAAAAGTTTCAAAATTATTCTGCTCATTGACTTTATTGATACTCAATCCAAACTCAAAACTGAAACCAATAGACTCTAATCCGGCAAAATGAAACTCTGATCCCATCCCTCCATCAAGTTGGTAGCCATTTTCCGTGGTGTCATCTTTGACATAATTAAACATGGCAAGCGTACCTACACCGTAGAAGCTAAGTTGAGGTTCATCATAAATAAGTTTATAAAACTTGAACCCAATCCCATATAGTGTATTATCTTCATTACTTTTAAGACCAATCATGGCCCCAAGAGCTGTGCCACGGGATCTCTGCACCTTAAAGCTAATTGCATCCATGTCATTTCTTAACTGGTTGGTCATTCCCACCCCCAGGCGACCCATAAGGGGTAAAGAAAATGCAGAGGGGACTATTAAAAACGACAAAATAATGTATATAAATTTCTTCATAGTATTATTTTATCGCTAACCTATGAATTTTGACAACGAGTGAATAGATTAGCTAAACTCTCAATTATTTTAAGAAATTAAGGAGTGTGCGCGGTGAGTAATAGCCTCGAAACAAATACCTCGAAAGGAAGTAAGAAAATGAATGCCACAACAGCACAGGCAAACAAGTCAAAAAAATCTTCTCAAAAAAACGTTGTTCAAGGTACAGATATTCAAGAAATTGAACAAAGTTTAGATAAAACCACTTTAGGTCATTTTGTAAATGAAAATAAAAATAGCATTTTAATTGCTGGTTTTATTGTGGTCGTTCTTGCCATTGGCTATAGCTTCTTCGAAAGTAAGAAGAATGCAGTGCAAACAGAAGTTACAAGTGCAATATATGATTATCAAAAAAATTACGTAAATAAATACTTTGACCAGAAGAAAGATCCAAATCCCGCGGCGGCACCAGGGCAGAAGAAGCCAGAAGTAAAACCAGAGGATAAAGTGGAATTTGCTACAGTTGTTTCAGAATATAAGGCTTTAAGTCCAGAATTACAGAATCATCGCTCCATGCTTCCAGTTAACCTTAAACTAATAAATGAATTAGTGGAGTTAAACAGAAGCTCTGAGGCGGTAGGGATTGCACAAGACTTTTATAAAGCTAACCTTGGAAGCAATGAAGAGACTTATTTAATGGGACTTCGCCTTTCAGTTTTACTTGAAAACGAAAACAAGGTGGATGAGGCAATTGCTGTTCTTGAGAAAATTAACGGTCTTCCATTAAAGTGGATGGAGGCAAAAAACTTTCTTGATTTAGGGCGATTGTATTTGAAAAAAGATAACACTAAAAAAGCTACGGATAATTTCAACTTTTTAATTAAAAAATACCCTAAAGATGAAATGGCAAAACTGGCCAAAATCTACTTAAGTAATATATCCTCAGAGTCGTTAGAAAAATAGATTTTAAGGAAAGACTCTCGTGAAATTCGATTATATCTCTAGAATTATTGGATTCGTTACTATTCTTTGCTCTCTGATGTCTTGTAGCTCTCAAAAACTAGACATTCTTTCAAAAATTGAGAAACCTAATCGGGGTCGATTGCAAAATATTTGGACTAAAAATTTAGATCCAATTTACGAAACAGGGAATTTACCTATTACAACGGGTGCACCCTTTATTCATGCTGAGATGGTCTACCAAGGTGATCAATCCGGTGACTTTATGGCCTATGATTTAGAAACAGGAAGAGTTGTCTGGGAAGAAAGTGATAATCAACCGATTAATTCTCAAGCCAATATCTATGAAGACCAAGTGGTTTACGGAACCTCATTTGGAAGACTTATTTCTCGACATTATTATACAGGTGAAAAAAAATGGGCCATTGATTTAGGTGAGTCTATTGAGTCACAACCAATTATGTTTCAAGGGCGGATAATCATTCATGTGCGAGATCATCGTATCGTTTGCCTCGATGCCGCAACGGGAAAGATCTTTTGGAACTACCAGCGCTCGATTCCCTTTGCCACAACTCTTCAAAAAGTTGCAAAAGTTCTTCCTTTAGGGAATCGACTCATTTTAGGTTTCGCTGATGGGTATGTTGTTGCCCTTTCTCTTGAAGAAGGATTAAGTACATGGGAGACCAAACTTAATAATGGCAATCGATTCATTGATGTTGATAATCGCGCAATCTATTTTGATTCATCAATTGTAGTTTCTAGTACTTTATCAGGTGTAAATTATATCAATCCTCAAAATGGTCAAATAACAAAAACCATTCCTCTTAATAGCTATATTTCACCCTTAATTCTAGAGGGAGGACTTCTCGTTGGAACAATTAATGGAGAGATCGTTCGGTTAAATATTGATGGTAAAGAAGATTTTCGACGAAAAATTAGCGAAGACAGCATTAGTTCAATGGCCTTACTTGGCAAGAGTCAATTGAGTTTAACCACAATGAAAGGTGAACTGTTGATTATTGATAGAAAGAGCTTTGCAATAAATCACAAGCGTCATCTTGGATCTTTTTCTCACTCTTCAGTTTTTAGTGAAATTGTAAGTTATGAAAATTACTTAGCTTTGCTTTCTTCGCGAAATCGTTTGTATATCTATAAGTTACTTTAACTTTTTCCTAAAGTTTTAGCATTTTACCCCGATTAGTTCATTTGACGTAAATGGTAAAACTATTTAATTGAGGGGACCATGGCACTTTATTTGCGTTTTATCTTTCAAAATAAAAAGTATACTTTCTTGTTAAAAGAAGGAGAGCCTTTTTACGTCGGAAGAGGGTCTAAGGCAGATGTAAAATTACAAGATACTATGGTTTCAAACCTTCATGCAGAAATTATTTTAGGTAAAGATGGATTTGTTAAAGTCAAAGACCTGAACTCCACTAACGGGACCGAAATAAATGGCAAACTCATAGATAAAGAAACAAAAAAACTATATCTACAAGACTCACTTAAAATTGGAAATGCAGTATTCCATATAGATGAGAAGAGAAATGAGACATCTACCTTAATACATCTAAGTCCAAAAGAAAAAACAGAAATTAAACAGAAGAAAAAAAGAAAAGCTGGAGATGTCGATTTTGATAATGTGATGGATATTTCCAAAACAAGTATCGATACGAGTTCACTAGCTTTAAGTGAAGATGTTAAACCAGTAAATGAGGTTGTGGTTGCTCCAGATAAAGATATTCCCATCTCCGAAAGATTGAAAATACTTAGAGAAAAAGGAAAAAAAGTCTCCTAGACTATTTCTCTGCACAGATTTTTAAGTTTCATCCGATTAGTTAAATAGATAATTTACTTCATTAATCTCGAGCTAGGCAAAAACGAGAGGATAACGAAATGACAAAAAACCTGCTTTATCTATTTTTTAGTTCAATTATTTTAAGTTGTTCACACGTAACTCATGTTTCTGAATCTATTGTTGATTCGGTGGATAGGCTTTACCCTAGACAGTATTTAAGTAAAACGAAGAATCCTAATTATTTTATTCATAAAAAGAAGCCACTTAAAAAGCGATTAATTCAAAAAAGAGAAGTTGCCAGTGTAGAGTTTGAGAAAGATATAAAAACTAGTTTAAATAGTAAAGAATTGTCGAATAAGCAGGTTTATTTTAAGACTTTATTTGGTCAATATTTATCCTTACAGCAAACCCTAGGAGCAAAGGAAAAAAATTATATTTGCCCTGCCTTTCATCACATGGTGGTGACTGAATTTTCAGATAAAATTCAGTCTATGAATAAGACTTCGAAAAATTTTAAAAACCTTAATCGAAACTTTTCTCAACCTTTAGCGGATTATAATCTCTTGCCAGCTTATCCGCTTCTTGCTTTAGATTATGATGGTAAAGAGAACTACACCACATTTGCACACTTAAAGAAGAAAAAAACGAATCGTTTAAGTGTGAGCGAAGTTAATAATATTTTACGGCAGCATCTTAAAACTATTAAAAATGAAGTGTACCAGATGTGTGATAAGGGTCATTCCGCTGATTTTTATTTATATGAAAACTTTGTCACTGTTATTAAAGGGAATAAATCCTATTTTGATAGTGCTACTTATGTAAAAGCGCATTTAAAAATATCTATTTTTTCCAATATGTATTTACTTGATTATTTGAATGACACAAATAAGTTATACGTATGGCGTCAGCATGATAGCTTCATTAATAATTTAAAGACCTGGGAAAAAGAAGCTCTAAGGAGAACTGATGGAAAGGGGTTTGTCTCTTATCTTTACCAAGTCAGTTCGATGAGGCATAATAAGCCCGTATACACGGTTTTTAATGATTAGCATGATTACGAATTCATACTGTTATAGAATTCAAAGAAGATGACTATATGAAGAACACTTTCCTTTTCAATCCAATTCTAATTTTATTAATGATTATATTAGTAAGTTGTGGTGATCCTGGGCCAATAGAAGAAGCAGAAGATGGAGCTCAAATCGGAAAAGTTCTAGAGATTAATACTAATGATGCTTTAAGTGAAGGAGAGGTTAATAATCTTAAGGAAAACTGTAAAAATCTGGCGAAAGTGCACAACGACGCAACTAATTTGTTTTCTGGATCAGCTCGCTATTCTTTTGATTATAAATCATACTTTAAGGCTTGCGACGTTAAGTCAGAAGATGAGATGAAAAATGATATAAATCTTAAAATTGTTCGGGTTTCTGACGAAATCTATCGTTTTAGTACAACATCGATTGGTGAAAAATATTATTCCAGAAATCTTCAAACAGATAGAAATGGGTATTTTAAAAGTTATTGTTCTCAAGTGAACTATGAAGGTAAAAGTGAAGGTGAAGTTGAAGAGGAAAATGTAACTCGTTATGTAATGGATAGTAATGATACTGCGATTAAGGTTGAATCAATCGTTTGTGAAGAAGATAGGCAAGATATCTGTTTTAAATTTTATGATTTAAGTAAGGTTGAGAATAGCTCAGGCGGTAAATATGAAGTCATTTCTGAGCATTCTATTGAGATTGAAAAAGAAGACACAGAGACACGAGGGTTTGTAAAATACCACTCATCATCAAACAAAATTGACTGTGATAAAAAAAGAAAAAGTGAAGTTGAAACCCTCCGCTTAAAATTTACAAAATTTAATAATTAATCTCTTAAGCAATGTCTTCTAAACGTTAAGTATTTTTCAAATTTTTTATTATTTAAATTCGCTACAAAAAGACATTGAGGAGAATATTCTTGTGAAGGTAATTTTGCATTTGTTTTTACTAAAGGAAAGTTTTTGGGCAGCTGACATTGTCGATGAGTGTTTATATTTTCTTTTTTTAGTTTCTCATAGAGACCAATCGTTTTAGCAGATAAGTTTTGTGAAATTTTAAATTCTCCATTGTTGGAAACGGAGGCATAGTAATATTTATTTTTTATCTGCTTAATAAAAAATATGCTATTTTTATAGATAAATAGTGGCGATTCCGTGAATGGTAAATAATAAGGATTCTGGTCGTTTTTGACTAAACCTTTAGTTATCCTCAAGAAGGGTTTATGGATTATATCTGGGAGGAATAGGTTATTTGAGAAAAACATAACCTTAACTGAGGAGTTCCCAGGACAGTCTTTCCAGTACAATTCTTCCGTAGTGATTTTAGACGGATCTTTATACCCATAATTGGGAATAATGATGTTTTTGATGTCTTTTGTGCTATTTATGTTAAGAATTTTCTTTGAGAATGATTCATATAAAGCCATACTCTTATCCGTACAATTAGAGTTGTCAGGACAAGGGTTTATCTTGGCAAGAATATTTGAAGATATTACAAAAAAAAGAAGTCCTGAGATGGTGAATGATGTTAATTTGTTATTCATAATTGCATTGATTGTCTTCACAGAATATGATTTATTCAATTTATTATAGCAAAGGAGATCTAATGAAAAAATTAAAAAAATCTAAAGGGGCCCATCAGAAAGTAAAAAAAGCCAAATCTAGATTAAAATTGAAAAGGATAGCAAAGAAAAGAAAACTGCTTAAGAATCACAACGCATAATTATAATAAAATAAAAGAGCTAAATGGTCGGCTTTGTCCGGCCAAAAAAAATCTAATTTTTTTTCCCACCAATAATTAATAACTTGAGCTTATCAGCTAAATTCATGTCAATAAAAGATATTTTGTGTGTACAATATGTTGTAGATAATCCCTTTTTATTGAGGGTTTTGTGACTATATGTTGTATTGACCTTTGGTGTTCTGCAAAGAACAATCATAGTTGTTAACAGATTTCGTATCATTTTTTACGGAAGAGAATTGATGATTATAAAGGAGCACACACACCATGAAGGTTAAAAGACTATTTACTAAAAAAAACAAGAAAAATGCCGGGCCATACGCTGGGATTAAATTTGAAAAACGTTCGAGTGAAATTCGAAGTATTGATGGCTCAACAAATAGTGCTATGGAGATAACTGTACCAGAAAGCTGGTCTCAAGTTGCTTCTGATATTCTAGCGCAGAAGTATTTCAGAAAAACTGGTGTTCCAATTAAAAATGATAAAGGTGAAACACTTCTTGATGATAAGGGGAATATTATCACTGGTCCTGAGACAGATGCTCGTCAAGTCTTTGATCGACTATCAAAATGTTGGAGAAAGTGGGGGCAAGATTACAAATACTTCGATTCAGAAACTGATGCGCAGGCATTTGAAGATGAATTAGCCTATATGTTAGCCCATCAATATGCAGCTCCCAATTCACCTCAATGGTTTAATACAGGAATTCATAACTCATATAAAATTGAAGGCGGAGCACAAGGGCACTCTTATGTGGACCCAAAAACTGAAAAATTAACTAAATCCAAGTCTGCCTATGAAAGACCTCAACCACACGCATGCTTTATTCAATCCATTAATGATGATCTGGTTAACCCAGGTGGAATCATGGATTTATGGACGAGAGAAGCACGTCTATTTAAATATGGATCAGGAACTGGAACAAATTTTTCAAATCTTCGTGGAGAGGGGGAAACCTTATCTGGAGGAGGAAAGTCCTCTGGTTTAATGAGTTTTCTTAGAATAGGCGATAGAGCGGCTGGTGCGATTAAAAGTGGGGGAACCACTCGGCGAGCAGCTAAGATGGTGTGCTTAGACTTAGATCATCCAGATATTGAAGAATTTGTCAGCTGGAAAGTAAAAGAAGAGCGAAAAGTAGCTTCTCTTGTCACTGGCTCTATGATTAATAAAAAACACCTTTCAAATATTTTTAAGGCCATATGGAAGTTTGAAGGCTCAGAAGAAGATAGATTTAGTGGAAAAACAAATAAAGATTTAAGAAAAGCAATTAAGGCAGCTACGGGCGATCAAGTTAGTTTAAATTATATTAATCGTTGTATCCAATTAGCCTCTCAAGGGGTCAAAGATATTGTTTTTGAGGAATATGATACAGACTGGAACTCTGAGGCATATGCAACTGTTAGTGGTCAAAACTCAAATAACTCAGTTAGAATCCCAAATAAGTTTTTTGCAGCACTTGAAAGAGATGAAGATTGGGATCTTGTAGGAAGAGTAAGTGGGAGCGTGGTTAAGAAAATAAAAGCCGCCGATCTTTGGAATCAAATCGTAGAGGCCGCTTGGCAATCAGCAGACCCAGGGCTTCAATTTGATGATACAATAAATGAGTGGCATACGTGCCCAGTGGATGGAAGAATAAATGCCTCCAATCCTTGCTCTGAGTATATGTTTCTAGACAATACCGCTTGTAATTTAGCTTCTATGAACTTGGTTAAGTTTTTAGATCCAGTGACGAATATGTTTGATGTTGTCGCTTTTGAACATGCCTGCGAATTGTGGACTACTGTTTTAGAAATTTCTGTTCTTATGGCCCAGTTTCCATCAGAAGAAATAGCCATGGGAAGTTATTTATATCGAACTCTTGGTTTAGGTTATGCAAATATTGGGGCTATGCTAATGAGAATGGGAATTGCCTATGACTCAGATGAAGGACGAAATATTTGTGGTACCATAACTGCAATCATGGGCGGAGTCTCTTACAGGACCTCAGCCACTATGGCCAAAGAGCATGGTGCTTTCTCTGAATATGAAAAAAATAAAGAGCATATGTTGAATGTCATTAATAATCATCGACTTTCAACTTATGAGTCGGCATCTACTGAGTTTAACGGCTTAACAGTTTTTCCTATAACGATTGATCCTAAGTTTGCAGATAGTTATTTATTGAAAAAAGCTCAACAAGTCTGGGAAGATGCCTATAAGTTAGGTAAAAAGTATGGTTTTCGAAATGCTCAGACAACTGTTCTTGCACCTACCGGTACAATTGGTTTGGTTATGGACTGCGATACCACTGGAATTGAGCCAGATTTTGCCTTAGTTAAGTATAAAAAGCTTGCTGGTGGTGGTTACTTTAAAATTATTAATCAATCGGTACCTTCGGCTCTGAAAAATTTAAAGTATTCTGAGCAAGAAATTTCTGAAATTATTAATTATGCCATTGGTGTACCCAGCCTAGAAAATTCACCTTTTATTAATTACAAATCATTAATGGGGTTAGGCTTTACAAATGACCTTTTACAGAAAGTTGAAGCGGGCTTGGCCGGAGCCATGGACTTAACTTTTAGTTTTAACCGCTTCGTTCTAGGGGATAAGTTTATAACTGAAACATTGAAGATAGATCTGAAGAAATTTGATGATATGAACTTCAACTTACTGAGTCATCTAGGTTTCACACAAGACCAGATTAATAAGTGTAGTGACTATGTTTGTGGAACGATGACCTTAGAGGGAGCACCACATCTTAAAGATGAGCATTTACCTATCTTTGATTGTGCTAATAAATGTGGGAAGTATGGAAAGCGATTAATTAGTTATCAGGGTCACATTAGAATGATGGCCCATGCACAACCATTTCTTTCAGGTGCGATTAGTAAAACAATCAATATGCCGAATGAAGCGAGTCTTGAAGACGTTTCAGAGGCGTACAAGTTGTCCCATTCTTTAATGGTAAAAGCCAACGCTCTTTATCGAGATGGTTCAAAATTATCTCAGCCTTTAAATGCTTCTACCTTTGATGATCTTGGATTATTAGATGATGAATTGTCCTATGACGATATCCCAATGCAAGAAAAAATCGATCGAGTCGCAGAGAAAATAGTAGAGAAAGTAATTTATAAAGAAATTTCGAAAAGAAAAATTCTTCCCAATCGTCGAAGTGGGTATACCCAAAAAACATCTGTCGGTGGACACAAAGTTTACTTGAGAACTGGAGAGTATAAAGACGGAAACCTTGGCGAGATTTTTATTGATATGCATAAGGAAGGGGCAGCTTACCGAAGTTTAATGAACTGCTTTTCTATTGCAATCAGTTTAGGTCTTCAATATGGAGTACCTCTGGAAGAATTTGTTGATGCTTTTACATTTACTAAATTTGAACCAAATGGTGTAGTGCAAGGACATGATAATATAAAAATGTCTACGTCTATCATTGATTACGTCTTCCGTGATTTAGCATTTCGCTACTTAGATCGCAATGACTTAATCCATGTACAGCCTTCAGATTTAGAATCAGATAAAATTATTGGGGAAAGTCAGGAGGAAGAGCCTCTTCTCGCTATGCTTGACGAGGAAAAAGTATTTCACACCGACGGATCAGTTTCAGTACAAACTCACAAAGTTATCACTAAAGAAAATAATTCTGATATGATGATGAAAGCACGGAGCATGCAAGAGGCTAAATTGAAAGGATATGAAGGTGATATGTGCCCTGAATGTCAGTCATTCACTCTTGTTCGCAATGGCTCATGTCTCAAGTGTGATACATGCGGATCCACGACCGGATGCTCTTAAAAAAATTTTAACATAAGTTAAGTAAGGCTAATAAGTATTTATCATTATTAGTCTTACTAATTTTCTGTATAATTTTTGAGGACAAACTCTTTTTTCTAACACTATAGTATATTCTTGAGTTAGGAATAATAGTCTATGTGGAAAGAGATAAAAGTTGAAAAAGAGATCAATCGAATCTTTGATAATTTAATTCAAGCAGAAACGGTTTTTAATTTGCTTGATAGTAATACCCATCAAGTGGTTCCCGTCGTGATTAAAGTTCTTAATCTAAACTCCAAGGAAATAATTCTAAGACCCCTTCATGAAAATGATATTTTTTTGTTTGAAGATGGGAGTAAATTTGAATTTACTAACTTGCGAGAAAATATCGTATTTACCACCAAGGCCAGAAGAATACGGTCCAAGCTTATTTATGCTTTATGCCCTAGACTTACGAAGTTAAATGAATTTAGAAAAAATCCACGGTTTAGCTTAGTGGATAGAAACGACCAACTTAAAGTACAAAACCAATCTCTTATTAGTTATCAATCGGGGCATAAGCAATATTTTGAAGCTCAAGTAATTGACCTTTCTGAAACTGGAATGAGGCTAGGTATTTCATTATTAGATAATGAGAAAAATAAAAGTTTAATTTTGCCGAAATCTAAAATTAAATTAATTTCCTTAAATGGGAACGAGTTTGCTCGAGAGATTTTAGGGAGAATTGTTTATTATAAAAAAGACGAAAAAAAGTCCGAAGGGAACCGTTCATTTTATTTGTTAGGTATTGAGGCTGAGGGAAATCATCACTTCATGGAAGCAATACTAGGAAATCCCTTGGTCTGAAAATAAAAAAGCCCGCATTTCTCAATACGGGCTTTCGGAAGTGTCTTTTAGCTTTTGCAGATTAAGAAAAATTATTTTCCACTTTTGTCTTTCTCATTCTTGTCTTTTTTTACTTTTCCACTTTGTGGATCAGCACCGCTATTGTAACGTGAACGCTTTTTCTTAAACTTTGTTCGTCCATTTTTCTTACGAATTTTTCTTAATGGAGTCGCAAGTTTTTCAATATTTCCTGCATCTGTTGCAAGGGTATTTAATGTTGCTTGGTCAGTGTCAGATAACTCATCACCTTCGCTCTTACTAAAGTATGGGCCGTATTTGCTATTTGCTTCAGCGCAGGCTTTGGTTAAGGCATTGATTAGCTTAAGTCTGTCTTTCTTCTTACCTTTCTTTTTATACTTTTGTGTGCTGTGTGCAATACAAGTTCTTTTGATTTTTTGAATCGTTTGAAATTGACCTGCTGATAAAGTCACAATCGTTTCTTCATTTAAGTTATCTTCATCTTCTTCAACTACAGTCGGAGTTACTTCTTCTTTCTCTTCAGGTACTTCTTCTTTTTCAGGGTTTACACCAACACCGTCAAC
>JAOHMI010000059.1 GCA_028101965.1 Bacteriovoracaceae bacterium | reverse complement strand
CAGTGAATGATTGGAATATGCTAATGTATATAATTGGAAAAGTATAAATAAGGGTAGTATATGAAAAAAGTGTTCTAACTTCATCTACCTTTATTTCTTTATTTACACCACTCCATTGTAATCTTTGAATGAAAAACTTTGTATTAGTAGACCAAAGAAAATAGCTTCCAATAAGCCCACATATTATTAATGTAATCCAGAAATAAAGCCAATTTTCATAAATGTGCTTTAGAGGGCTTTCGGGATTGGGGATTATTTTTTGAAAATACTTTAATTCGATCCTTCCTCGTGCCATGACCATTGAAAATAAAAAGATAGACAAGTATTGATAAAGTTTAGGCGCGGCTAATTCTTTCTGGAAAAAACTCGAAGGTTTGAAAAATAATTCAAAATATATTTGAGGATTAAAAATATTGAACGAGTTTTTATTATTTAGTTTCATATAGCAAATATTTTATTGAGTATTATTATATATTTACTATTTTATGAACCTGAAGCAATTTTTGTCCATGGAAAAGAATTCTGGATCGAAGTCTTATAGGCAAGTATTTTTGATTATTTTTGAACTATAATTATTTTTTCTTCTTTTTACTTTGATCAACATGTAGCAATCGTTATCAACAAATGTAGTTTTTAGGGTACCTCTGAATTTTTCCGTACATAGAAGTGCTTTTTTCCCGGCTATTAGAGTCTTGCATTCTGAACCCCCATTTTTAAATTCTTTATCGCTTTTGCCGATTCCATAGATATACTCTTCTACAGTTTGTTTATACTCAACCACTTCAGAGTCATAGATTTCTAACTCCTGCCCAACGATTGATTTAGCAGTAAAGTTTGCAATCTCATATGGCTGCGGCGTGTTGTATGTGAACTCGCAACTACAAGCGAAAACATTTGTAGTAAATAAGGATGTTGTAATAATTAGACCCGCCAGTAATTTCATAAATGATTTCTCCTATTTCCTTCTGATTAATTGATACAATATAAAAAGTAAATCCTTGGAAATCTCTAAATGTAAATTTTTTATTTATTAAAGAGATTTTATTTGTTAGAACATCTTTACTAATCATTTCAAGGAGTTCTTATGCAAATTAAATCATTTGAAGAATATCAATCTTGGCACAAAGAAAGTATTGAGTCCCCTGACACATTCTGGGCAAAAGTCGCTGAAAATTTTGAATGGGAAACCAAATGGAAAAAGGTTAAGAGCGGTGATTTCAATGATATTAATTTCAAATGGTTTGAAGGGGCTAAATTAAACATTACGGTCAATGCGATCGATCGTCATGTTAAAAAGAGTCCTCATAAAAAAGCAGTTATTTTTGAGCCAAATCAACCTACTGCTTCTCAAGAGTTTTTAACTTATCAACAACTCTCTGATGAAGTTTGTCGATTCTCAAACGGTTTAAAAAGTTTAGGCGTTCAAAAAGGTGATGTGGTTTGTCTCTATATGGGAATGACTCCAGAACTTTTAGTTGCAACATTAGCTTGCGCTCGCATTGGTGCCATTCACTCTGTCGTTTTCGGAGGATTTTCCGCCACGGCCCTTTCTGATAGAATTAACGATGCTAAGGCAAAAATTCTTATTACTCACGATTCAGTTTTTCGAGGGACTAAAGAAATAAATTTAAAAGACATTTGTGATGAAGCATTAAAAACTTCATCTGTTGAAAATACAATCGTCGCTCGGCGGTCAATGAAAAATGTTAATTTTAACGTAGATAATGATATTTGGTGGCATGATTTAGTGGACAAGCAACTAACAACTTGTGCTCCTGAAATAATGGATGCAGAAGATCCATTGTTTATTCTTTATACATCCGGTTCTACTGGAAAGCCTAAAGGATTAATGCATTCCACGGCTGGTTATATGGTGGGGACAACTTTTACTTTTCAAAACGTTTTTCAAACAGATGAAAATTCTATCTATTGGTGTACTGCAGATATCGGTTGGATAACAGGTCATTCCTATTTGGTGTATGCACCTCTTATAAGTGGTGTAACGACAGTAATGTTTGAAGGTGTACCAACTTATCCTGATGCGAGTCGTTTTTGGAAGGTAGTAGAGAAGCATAAAATTACTCATTTTTATACAGCTCCAACGGCCATTAGAGCTTTAGAGGCTTGCGGTATAGAGTACACAAAAAATGTGGACTTAGGCTCTTTAAAAGTTTTAGGTACTGTGGGTGAGCCAATAAATGTTGAAGCGTGGGAATGGTACAACGAAAATATTGGTAAAAAGAAATGTCCGATTGTCGATACTTGGTGGCAAACGGAAACAGGGGCTATGATGATTTCCTCTTTAGCTGGAATCACAAAAACTAAGCCTTGTTTTGCCACCCTTCCTCTCCCTGGTGTTGATCCTGTATTAGTTGATGCCGAAGGAAAAGAAATCGAAGGAAATAACGTTGAAGGGAATTTATGTATGAAGAACCCTTGGCCTTCACAAGCCAGAACTATTTATGGTGATCATGATCGGTTTATTGCGACCTATTTTTCCACGTATAAAGGGATGTATTTCACTGGAGATGGATGCCGCAGAGATGAAGATGGTTTCTATCGTATCACCGGAAGAGTTGACGATGTTATTAATGTAAGTGGTCATCGAATTGGAACTGCGGAAATCGAAAATGCAATTAATGAGCATGAGGAAGTTTTTGAGTCAGCAGTGGTTGGCTATCCTCATGATATCAAAGGGCAAGGGATATATGCGTTCGTGATTAGTGATGTCAGCGGTGAACAAATTACTGAAAAAATAAAAAAAATAGTTACAGAGAAAATTGGGTCATTGGCCAGGCCAGAAAAAATTCAAGTGGTAAAAAATCTACCTAAAACTCGTTCAGGCAAAATTATGCGCCGAATTTTACGGAAAGTTGCGGCTAATGATTATGAAAATCTCGGAGATACTTCTACTTTACTTGATCCGAAAGTGGTTGAAGAGTTGATCGAAGGAAAACTTTAACAGTTTCAATTATTCTTAAGTATAAGGATAAAATTCGGTATTTGTTTTGAATAATACGAACTTGGGTGTATAGGTATAATCTAAATTATTATTAAATGAGAATGAGGGAACAATGAATTTAATCATTATTGGATATTTAACTCTTGCAATTGGTGGTTGTGCTCAGTTAGCTGATTTAAGCAAAAATGTTGATCTTAGTGAAACTAGCGAAAAAATTAAGCCCCTCAGTCAAGAGGAGATTGTTTTAGGGTTAAAAGAAGCACTAAAAGTGTCCTTGGATAAATCAGTCAAAAAAATATCTATCGCAGACGGTTTTTGGAAAAATGATTTAATAAAACTTCCTTTTCCCGAGGAAGCAATCGAAGTTAAAAAAAGACTTTCTTCTCTAGGGATGGGCAAGGAAGTTTTAAATTTTGAAAAAAACTTAAACCGAGCTGCTGAAAAAGCCTCTGGAAAAAGTATGGAAATTTTTCTTTCTGCTATAACTCAGTTAACTTTTGATGATGTTATGAAAATATATAAAGGTGATAAGGACGCAGCTACAAATTTTCTTAAGGATAAAACTTCTGAAAAGTTATATGCTGAGTTCAAGCCCGTTGCCAAGAAAGTTATTGATGAAGTTGATGTCACTAAATATTGGAAACCAGTAATTTCTAATTATAACAAGATTCCTTTTGTTGAGAATTATAACCCTGATTTAGACGACTATGTGACAAAAAAAACAATTCAAGGTTTATTCTCGATGATCTCATTGGAGGAAGCTAAGATCAGAAAAGATCCAAAAGCAAGAATTACAGACTTGCTTGAGCGTGTCTTCGGGCAGTTATAGTGCCGTACTGATTTGTGCTAATTTATTAGTCTAAAATTTTTTTAAGCATTATCTTTGGTTATGTTACATTTTTGGTTCCCAGTTAAAGTGATACTCACACTCTCGGGACCGTATATTGATAATTAAAATAGTTTTAATATTTCTTTGTAGTCTTAGTTTATCCGCTCAAATGGTTAATAAACCCAAAATAGAATGGAAAAGCCTTTCCTATCATAATAAAAAAACAATTGTTGGAAAATACCCCATGAATGGTTGGGATTCTCTATATTATACTGACGATTTATACAATAACCAACCATACCAAATATTTAGAATAGAGAATGTTTTTAGAAGTTCGCAATTTCATCGAGACTTGTTAGTTGACCTCTTAGTTGGAAAGAAGATTAAATCTTCTAAAGCATTGGATGGAATTAAACGATATAGGTACGGCAAGGGAAATAATTCAGATTCAAAGAAGTTCCAAAGAAGTTACTATCGGACAGTCACAGCAAGAGCGCATTTATTAGTCTTTATGTATTCTCTGATTGATTTAAAAGGGAATGTTCCACTTTTTTCTTATATTGGAAATAAAAAAGGCTTTCCTTGTCGAATGGTTTTAAATAAAGGTAATTCTACCACTTCTGACAAAAAATTTGAATCAATGTTTAAATTAAAATATCGAAAAAAATATCTTCATGATGTTTATAAGGATTTTAATAGTTATTATAAATATATATTTAAGTGTCCTCTGTTTATAAACCAAGTCGATCATAAATCAAATTTTTCTTCGTCTCAAAATGAAAAGATAAGTATATATTATCAAAGCAAAAAAGAGAATCATGTTATGTTCTCCGCTTTGGCAAAGGTTGAAGCGAAGCGACCTAAAAATGAATCAAGAAAAACTATAATTCCGAAAAAATCAAAAAATAATCCTGTTGGAAGAAAGTATTACTCAGTTGAAAATCAACCTGAAGTTAAGATTTATTCGCGTGGAAACTTTCTTAAGCCCACAAAAAATTTCACTTTTTCTGGAACTGTCTATGATGGTGAGACCGGTAAAGAACTTGAAAATTCAAAGGTTTTTTTAGCAGGGCGGTTAATAAAACGAAGCCAAATTGCTAATTTTAAAATAAATTTAAAATCGAAAGATGAATTAATTGATTTAGAGCTAGAAGCTCTTTCTGATTTGATTAACTATACTGAATATAAATTTAAGCTTAATAAAAAGTTTATTGAGAATGTTTCTCGAAATTATATTCATATCGATATTCATTTGTTTAAAAATAAGTACGCTAAAAATAAAATGATCATTGTTACTTCTTGGGCAAAATATCCACGAGATATCGATTCACATTTAGTTCGCTATGGTTGGAACTCTCGTAGAGGGATGACTGATACAATTTGGGGGAAATATGATCATGATGGTTATCAAAGAAAAGAATCTCTTATTTGGTATGGATTAAGAAGTAATTATGGCCATAAGCTAGATGTGGATGATCAGCATCATTATGGACCTGAAACCATAACGGTTCCACTGGATGAAAATGGACACTCTCCCTATGATTATTCATTCTATGTGACTCACTTTGCAGGGAAAGGGGATTTTCGAAGAAGTGAAACGGTGGTCCAATACTTTTATGAAGGAGTTTTAAAGAATATATTACTTCTTCAGAATGCAAAAAATATTCCTGAGTTTGTTAGCTACACACATGGTAGTAAAAAATTTCGAACTTGGTATGTTGGAAATATTATTAACCATAAATTTCATTCAAAGCAAGTTATGAACAGTGATGATTGGTTTATATCTCATGAGTATGCAGAGGGAAATAAAGAGAAATAAAGAGGGAACAGTCTAATACTGTCCCCCCTGTTTAAATTAATTATTCTGCGTTTGCTTTTTTAATATCGTCTAATAGAAGAGTTTGATTTTGAAGAGTTTGAATTGCTCTTTGGATTTGTCCATTTGAAAGTTGCCTCATGGCTTTTCGATTCGACTTTCTTAACAATTTAAATTCCTCAAAAGTTATTTCCATCATTCCATCTGGTAATGGAGTAGGGTTAGGAATAGGTGTTGGTCCTGGAGTAGGGTTCGGTCCAGGGTTTGGACCTGGGTTAGGAAAAGGTCCTGGAGTAGGTGTTGGTGGAATGTACTCAACTCCATTTACTTTTAAGCAGTTCATCGCCTCATGAATACTGTTACGAATAATATTTTTACAAAGTGATGCTGCTCCATTCATGTATTCTTTATTTTTAATTACACCTAAGCATTTTATTGCATCGGAAGTTTGGTAAGCCTTGTCAGTGATTTCCTCGCATGCAGCAAGTGCTACTGGGTTTAAGTATGAATCATCGAGCTTTTTTAAGGCTTCTTGGGCTTGGAAAGTACTTTTATTTACTAGTTTAATAAGAATTGTTTCTAAATCTGGATTGAAATACTTATTTTTAATACTTTTAATACAACTAGTAACATCTGATTGTTGATAGACTTTTGACATCAATTTTTCACATATGCTTAATGCCATAGGATCAAATTGAATTGTATCAGCAATCTTTAAAATCTCTACTGCTTGGTAGGTGCTTTTATTTACCATCTTGCTAAGAATTGAAATGAGTAGAGGGTCATATCTTTTATTTGATACTACTTTAAGACAATTAGTAATATCAGATTGTTGATAGACTTTTGAAACTAATTGCTCACAAGTCTTTACACCAGTTAAATCAAATAATTTATTGATTGAAACTTTTAATGCCAGGAGAGACTGATAGGTACTCTTCTTTGCCATCTTTACTAATAAAGGAACAACTTTAAGATCGATCTGGTTTTGTGAAATCAATTGTGTACATTGAGTAACCTCAGATTGAGTGTAGGTTCGCTCTGATATGGTCTGACAGATTTCATATGGTTGCTGAATTTGTCCAAAGGAACTTCCTATCGTGAAATAAAGAAAGGAAAAAAATAATATACCGTACTTTTGCATATAACCTCCCGCTAAGTTTGCAATTCGCTGAGGTCACTAAACAAAATTAAAAAGGCATTGAGAAGATTTATTTTACGATGTTGTGAAATGAAATAAACAAACAAGAATATACATTATGTCATTACAGATTAGTTTCCTTTTGATACTACTTTAGACTATGAAGTGTGAAAAAATCACAGGAATTGTGGAAAGAGTGACCTTTCAAAATGAAGAAAATGGCTGGACGGTGCTCAAAGTCTCGCCACTCTTTACGGGGAAAATTTTAAGCCCAATTACTGTTACTCTTCACCAAGCCCATCTATTTCCAGGTGCGACACTAGAATTTACGGGAGAATGGAGCAACCATCAGAAGTTTGGACGGCAATTTAAAGCCGATTCATTTATTGAACAAAAACCTGCATCACAAAATGCATTGGAAAAGTATTTGGGATCAGGCTTAATTTACGGAATAGGTCCAAAAACAGCTAAAAAAATTGTTAATTTCTTTGGGGTGAGAACTCTTGAAATTTTTGAAGATAATATTGATGAATTAATTAAAGTAGAGGGTATCGCTCAAAAAAAACTCGCCTCTATCCAAAAAAGTTGGACTGAGCATCGCGAAGTTCGAAACATTATGCTTTTTCTCCAAGGACAAGGTGTTTCGACACTTTTTGCGCTCAAGATTTATAAGAAATATTATTCTGATTCAATAGAGGTGGTAAAAAGTAATCCGTATCGTCTGGCCACAGATATATATGGAATTGGTTTTCAATCTGCAGATCAAATCGCATTAAACTTGGGCATAGGTGAGAAAGCGGATTTAAGAGTTCAAGCAGGTATCATGTTTAGCTTAGATAAGGCCCGAGAAGATGGACATGTCTATTTATCAAAAAAGCAAGTTATCCAAAATCTTAATCTACTTTTAGGAATCTCTTTTAATCAAGATGAGTTAATTCAACATTTTAAATTTTTAATTGAAGAAGAGAAAATTTTTTACAGCAATGAATTTGAAGTTGAATCTTATTATTCTAGATCTCTATATTTTGATGAGAAGTTGACCGCTGACTATGTCATTAAGAAGAACAATATAGAGATCACAGTAAATAACCTTATAATTAATGATTGGCTTTCTGACTATAATTCAAAACAAGAATTTCCTTTATCTGATCAGCAGTTAAACTCAATTAAAGGAATAGTGTGGAAGCCCATAAGCATCTTAACGGGTGGCCCTGGTTGTGGTAAGACAACAACCATTAAAACACTTCATCAATTACTTTTATACATGCAAAAGAAAGTGCTTTTTGCTGCACCAACAGGTCGAGCAGCTCAAAGGATGGGAGAAGTTTTAGGATATGAGGCAAAAACGATTCATCGACTTTTAGAATGGTCTCCTCAATCAGCTTCTTTTGTGAAGAATGAGAAGAATCCCATTGATTGTGAAGTTATCATTATTGATGAATGTAGCATGCTCGATATTAGCCTTACGAATAAATTACTAAATGCAATTGCTCCAGAAACTCAAATATTATTAATAGGGGATCCGGACCAACTTCCCAGTGTTGGTCCAGGAAATGTTCTTAATGATTTTATCGAAAGTGGAGCAATCCCTACTTTTCGCTTAACCCAAGTGTTTCGCCAAAAAGAAGGTGGGTTAATTATTGATGCAGCCTATAAGATTAATCGTGGTGAAAAACCGAATTTAATATCCCCTTTTAAGTATCCATCTAGTTGGAAAGAGAAAAAGGATGTTTTATTTATTGATTCTGAAATTGCAACACAAGAACAATTGAGAGTTATTCAAAAGGTAAAAAAGTTTATTCAAGAGGATCGTCAAGATGATGATGAAAACTTTGAGAGCAAGGATTATTTAGAGCTACCACAAAAATTTAAGCATATTAATTTTAATAATTTTCAACCTAGTAATAATGATATTGACGATTTAAAAGCAATCTTAAAAAAAGTTCATCCTCAATCTAGTTTGCATTGGAATATTTCAGCTTTGGATATGATTATAAATCTTTACTGTAAAACTATTCATAAATATTATCCAAAATCAGAAATTCAAATTCTTAGTCCAATGACCAAAGGGCAAGTTGGCACTCATTCCCTTAATAACCTTATCCAAGAAAGTTTTAATCCAGAAGGTCCAAATAAAAAATCAATAAACTTTGGAGGAAAAGTGTTTAGAGTTGGTGATCGAGTTATCCAAAAACGGAATAATTATGATCTTAATGTATTCAATGGAGACATCGGAAAAGTTGCATCTATTGAAAATGAGGCCATGTTCATTGAGTTTGGAGTGGGAGAAAAATCTAATATTGTAGAGTATAAAAAAGAAAATTTCATAGAATTAGAATTGGCTTATTCAATTACAATTCATAAATCCCAAGGAAGTGAATTTGATGTAATTATCATTCCAATTTTTAATCAGCACTTTAAAATGCTCTATCGAAACTTAATTTATACTGGTCTAACGCGAGCAAAGAAGCTTGTAGTTCTGGTTGGATCTCGTAGAGCTCTCTCTATGGCCATTGGGCAAGTAAACACATCTCTAAGGCAAACCAATCTTAAAAACCTACTTGAAACGCGAGTATAGATTAATTTCAATTTTGTTCATTTAATTTACTCCCACATCTAAAATATATTTAACTCAAAAAACTTGGAGAGAGAATGAAGACAACATTCCTTACAACAATTATTTCATGCTTAATTGGAAGCTCATTATTAGCACAAGAAGATAAGTTTTGGCCGTATAATGAAACTGGGACTTTTATTGCAGATAGGAGTATTTATTTAATATATGAAAGTAAAGGGGAAGGATCGAATATATTAGTTTATACTATTCAAAGAGGAACTAAATTAAAAATCGATGAAAAAGGATCATATTATCATGATGGTAAACACATAGTCCGGTTTAGACTACAAGAAGAAAGGGTTCCCTCTTTTCAAAAAATTAAGAAAATGAAAATGACAAGCAATTTATTAGTGTCAGTCGTAGATGAGACTTTAGATAGACAAGCCTATATGTATGCTTACCAGCCAATTGATGAGGCAATTCGAAATGGGGATCTTCGCTTTAAAATTGAAAGTAAGAAAGAAATCTCCTTTAGTGTGGAAGGATTTCATCAAGTGAGAAGTATCATTTCTAAACTATTTAGTGTTGAGAACTAAATTGGCGATCATAAAACGCGAGTATGAAATTCTTGAAAATAGATTGAGAACGATTCTGCCTTTACCTACAATATTATTAAGACAGAAACCCAAAGAATAAAATTAACGTGGCGAGAGCAAATTTAATATTTGTGTAATTGTCACCTGAGTCTGGAGAAGAAATATGAATCTAAACTTATTACGTAAATTAATACTTATGCATTTAATCTTAGCTAGTTTGAATATTATGTCTTTTGAAGTTTGTAAATTAAGTAAATGTGTCGAAACAAAGTTGCCTATTGATATTTTTGTTACGGTCATTAATGATGAGGGTTATTATAACGACATTCTCCTTCATACAATTCCTCAAGGAATCGTATTTCAAGAAATAACTGCATCTGGTCAGAAAACACTCAGTGGGTATTCAAAAATAAATTTGAAGTTAGTTGAAGGTCAGGAATATCAATTTAATGATAAGATTCATTACCCTGAAGGATCAATAATTGTTGGTTCAATGAATAACACAACAATCCTTAGTGACGAAAACTCTCGATTGGAAAAAGTAAAATATAGAAATGTTAAAATCCTAATTCATACTTTTTCTAATTATCCAAATCGAATAAATTTTCATCGAAGATATTTTGGCATGCTTGGGGATGACGACCATGGTTGGCAAGATGCACTCTTTAAAGAGATATAGGTTTTTTTAGATGAGTAAATTAATTCTTATCATATTTATTATATTCAATGCTGATTCATTTTGCTTCTCACAAGCTGATGGAAATAAG
>JAOHMI010000058.1 GCA_028101965.1 Bacteriovoracaceae bacterium | reverse complement strand
TTCATCTGATTTGTCATGAAAATATTTAATAAGTTCATCTAGCCTATGAATAACTTTGGTTGAAATCCCATTTTTATCAATACCATCCCTCAAGCTTTGATGATCGAGAGTTTCATGATTACTTACAGTGGTTTTAATTTGATTATCAATTAAAACAACTTCTTCTGAGCCAGCGAAGCAATCCTGATATTCAATCTGAAATATGTCTGATCGAGCAGTTGCGCTAATTGGCTCATAGACTGAAACCAATTGATAATCTCTATACTGAGATTTAATAGCAGAGATTGTTTTTTGTATGGCAGTAGGATGATGGGCAAAGTCATCAATAATTATTGAATTATTATAAGCCCCTCTTATTTCTTGCCTTCTTTTAACCAGTTTCAAGTTTTCTACCGATTTTATCAAATCAGACTCTTCAAAGCCTAGATTTCGCAAAAGTCTAAAGCAAGATAAGATATTCTCAATGTTATGCTGACCGAAAATATTTGTATGAACCTTTTCTTGCAAAAAAGAATCTTCTGTAAAAACGACTCTTCTCCCTTCTTCAACCACACTTTGCACAACTTTTTTCCCAGAGTAAGATTGAGCTTTCACAATTCCCATCTCATTTATCAGCTCACTGAGTGCGGGATAGTCGCTATTATAAATAATTGATCCTTCATTCAAGGTCAAAAACAATCTCTTAAACTCATTTTTAATATCATCGATCGAATTAAAAATATCAGCATGATCGAACTCAAGAGAAGTTACTATACAGTGAAATATATTATAATGATGAAACTTACTATGTTTTTGAAAATAAGCCGTATCATATTCGTCTGCCTCAATGACAAAGTATTCACCCTTTTTCCCGCTTCCAATTCGAGCTGGAGGCTCATTCTCTAAGATGCCCCCAATTAAATAACCACAATCAATACCTAGATGATTAAGCATTTGCTTAAGGAAATAACTTGTTGTTGTTTTTCCATGAGTCCCTGAAATTCCTATGACAGTATAATTTTTTAAAACCATTTCTCCTAAAGCAACAGGAAAGCTAGTAAATGGTGTTCCGGAGTTTTCGATTATCTCAGCAAATTCGTTATTTCGAGGAAGGGAGTTTCCCACAACGATTAGATCAAATTGTTGCAAAAAAGCTTCATTAACCTTATCTAAACTTTGTTCATGTATACCGCTACTTAAAAGGTATTCACTCATTGGAGGAAAATACTCTTTATCGCAACCAAAAACGTCAAACCCCATAGACTTGAAAAGTATAGAGCAGGCACCCATACCTGTTCCACATATTCTAAAAAATAATACTTTTCTAATCGATGGAATTTTTTTTCTTAAATTTTCTTCATCAAGAAAATTTTTTAAATTTAATTTTCTTACCATAGGATATCTGCGATTTCTCTTCTGAATTGGTTTAATTCTTCTTTTTCATACCAATGATTTTTAACGGCATTTGAAAGAATTATTTGTCCTTTCGCTCTCTCTGGGTCGATCCACAAACTTGTTCCTGTGAAGCCGATATGACCAAAAGTATTTTCAGAAGCCTTTTTTCCAGCGAAGGAGTTGTCATTTTGTTTTCGATCCCAGGCCATGACAAACCTTTGATCCGGATCTTTTAAACTTTCTATTGAGCTTTGAATTTTTTTTATTAAGTTAAATTTTTTGTTTAGTTTTAATAAAGATGAACCTACACCATTAACAGTTCCAAATAAACCCGCATGAGCGCAAAAACAACCTAAATTAAAAGCATTCGGATCATGTACATGAAAAACATCCCCTATTTTAGCGTAAAGGTTTTCCCGATAATCAAAATCAAGCCAATAGCATAGTTCTTGGCTCCAGTTCTTTTTAACAGATTCATATAAAGTTTTTTTATATTCTTTTTCAAATTCAAGCTGAAATCTTATTGTTCCAAGATCGCTATAAAGCGTTTCACTGGGTTTCATGGGAAATTTTAACAAGTCCTCTTCCCAAGTCTTACGACTTAATATGGCCCAAGCCGGAATAGAAGAACGATGCTCTGAAAGTAAATAAAACTTTTCATCTAAATCTGACTCTAAATGGGCTATTCCCATAGTGAAAACTTTAGTCAATGAAGCTAAATCATAATAAAGACCATGGATTGTTCGAAAGGAACCATCCTCAAGTTTTACAATGTTAATTTCATCAATTTTACCAGTATTAAAATCAACGACACCAACAGAGACACTATCGTAAGAAACTTTTGAAAGAAGATTTTCAATATGAGGTTGAATGGACTTGTTCATTCTTTACTTTTCCTCATTCTCTTCTAATAGGTCGAAAAGAGGCTAAAATACTTTTGTCGATTTAATTATAGTCAGAATCCAACCAATGATACAACTTCTTTGTGTTCTCATTTAGACCATCGATGAGAATCTCTTCTTCACCCTCATAAATTAATCCACTATTTCCATCGATCGTTATAAAATCTCCACAAGACAGCGTTTTGTTATTAATAGAAATTTTTTTAGCTTCAAAATCAATTGACAATAATTGGCAACCAACGACACAAGGCTTATTTAAGCTTCTTGAAATAACCGCTGCATGGGATGTTACACCTCCAGAAGCAGTAAGGATCCCTTGAGAAGTCTTAATTAAATCGATTTCGCTAGTTACACTTTGCTTTCTTACAAATATATAAGGCATCTGGTTTGTTTCAAAATATTGAATATCTTTTCGATCCAAAGCGATGACTCCAGAGGCAATACCTGAGGAAGCCGCTAGACCTCTCGCCATTGAAGTGTCTCTTTTCTTTTCTAATTGCAATCCAAGCAAGTAAGATTTCACTTCATCAATGTTTAATTTTTTTAAGGCTTCATCTTTGCTAATATCATTGTTCTCAATTTGCAAACATATTACTTTTAATTTTGCCGCTAAAGACAAGCTGGCCCTTCTTGTTTGCAAAATAAATAGCTCTTTATCTTGAAAAGTAAATTCAATTTCCTGAATATCCTTAAACTTATTTTCAATAATTTTTAAAACTGAAATCATCTTATTTAAGTAAACTTCGTTTAATCTACTTTCTGACTTTAAATTTGATGTTAATTTTGTTCCCGTTATAACTCCAGAAACAATCTCCTTACCTTGAGTATTAAAAAGATATTCTCCCCATAATTCTCGAACTCCAGTTAAGGGATTATGATTAGACATCACTCCAGACAATGATGATGAAGAAAAATTGCCATAAACCATTCTTTGAAAAATAAGTCCTAAAGTAATTTTCTTCTCTTTACTCAAACTCTCTACTCCAGCTTGGTAACCTGAGCCTAATACTGCTTGTGCACTCATATAAACTTGAGTGATTGGATCTTCTGGAATTGTCATCCCTTTCTCTTGCAATAATAAATTCTTAAATTGCTGAAACAAAAAGAGGAAATGGTCTTCGTTGCATTGACTGAAGTTTGTTAACCCCAACTCATCTAGCAAGTCGAACTCTAACATTTCGAAGTAACTAGCATTTACCTTGTAAACTGAGACTGAGAAATCTTTAATAAAGCGACGATAGTTATCCATGTGCATTAAATAATTCGTGTTATTTCGAAGTGATTGAATTATTTTATTATTTAAACCTATATTGAGAATTGAATCTAAAACTCCGGGTAAACTTCTTGAGGGTGAAGATCTCACCGCAAGAAGCAATGGTTCATTTTGATTATCTCCAAATTTTTTCTTAGTTATAATTTCTAGTTGTTTTATTTGACTCTGAATTTTACTTTTAATTAGATCATCTATTTCTGAAGTTACTAACTCTTCACTCGTTAAAATAAATCCTTCAGGAATTTGAAGTTTGTACTGGGATAATTTAAGAAGGTTATAACCTTTTAGTCCAACTTGTTCTGATGTAAAAGAACTATCTGTTTCTGTACCTTCTCTAGGCAAGATCCATGCTCCATCTTTCATCAAAACGGCCTAAGACTTTATTTTATCTGACAAATAATTTTGAATCTGATCTAAGCTTATTCTCTCTTGGGACATGGTATCTCGATCTCTCACTGTGGCTTTTTGATCATCAATCGAATCATAATCGATAGTAAAGCAACAAGGAGTCCCAATTTCATCTTGCCTGCGATATCTTTTTCCGATAGAGCCTGAAACATCATAATCAACACGATAATCAAGTTTTAGATCATTAAAAACTTTTCTAGATATTTCCTCTAATTGAGGTTTTTTCATTAACGGCAAGATACTCGCCTTAACCGGCGCTATCTGTGGTTTAAACTTCATAACTATTCTTTCCTCTTTGCTTCCTTTGTTTTCCAAACGATAAGCATCACAAAGAACGGCCAATAAAGAACGATCACAACCAACAGAAGTTTCAATTACATAAGGAATATATTTTTTATTATTATCTTGTTGGTCAACATAATGAAGATTCTTCTTAGAGAACTCTTCATGTTGCTTAAGATCAAAGTCAGTTCTGGAATGAACACCTTCCATTTCTCCCCAACCAATTGGAAATTCATATTCAATATCAAGAGCTGCATCTGCATAATGCGCAAGCTCTCCCTCTCCGTGAGGGTGATACCTAAGTTTCTCAGCACGAATACCATTATCAATATGCCAACGGTGCCTTTCTTCTTTCCACATTTCCATAAATTCAGCTTGAGACCCTGGCTTAATAAAATATTGCATTTCCATTTGCTCAAATTCACGAGTTCTAAATATAAAGTTACCGGGAGTTATTTCATTTCTAAAGGCTTTACCAATTTGAGCAATCCCAAAGGGTAGTTTGCGTCTCATCGTGGTTTGAACATTAAGGAAATTAACAAAAATTCCCTGGGCCGTCTCAGGACGCAAATATACAGTGGATGCAGATTCCTCAACAGGGCCCATAAATGTTTTAAACATTAAATTAAAACTTCGTGGCTCTGTGAACGAGTCCTTTGTTCCGCATTCTGAACAGGCTTTATTGAGATCGATCTGATCTGCTCTAAAACGAGAATTACACTTTTTGCAGTCAACTAATGGATCTGTGAAGTTATCAATGTGCCCACTAGCTTTCCACGTAGTTGGATGCATCAATATTGCAGCATCTAATCCCTCAACATCTTCTCGATAAGTCATAGACTTCCACCATCGATTTTTAATGGTGTTTTTTAGCTCAATCCCAAGTGGTCCATAATCCCAGCAAGAACCAAGTCCTCCATATATTTCCGAGCTTTGAAAAATGAAGCCCCTTCTTTTACATAAAGAAACCAAATCGTTCATATTGGTTAGATTTTCACTGGTAGTGGTCATAGACTTTCCTTATTTCGACTTATTTTGCTTAGAATTTGCCAAAAATTCCTTACAAACGAAACTCTTTTGAAAATTTGATAATGTTTCTTCACTAAATTGGCTGACAATGGCCAGTGAGTCTGACTTAAGTTCATTAATTACTGGGGACATAACCTCTAATTTTTTACCAACATGATAAAATAAATAATTACCAACATTAGTTCTTATAATGTTTTGCACTTGAGATACTAGGTTTTCTTTAACTTTAATTATGACTGCTGCTTTTTCTTTCAACAAATTATTAAACTTAAGGTTTTTGATAGAAGCTTCAAAACTTTCCTTACTCTCTTCCTTGATTTGAGCATTTGGATTATAGCTAATATTTGCAATTTCTTGTTCAGTCAGAAGTAATCCTAGAAACTGAAATTTTTGTTTATTCACTGATATAATTGGATTCCGAGGGGTCGACTCCTCTTTAGAGTTCTCATCTAATTTTTTAAACATGGAAACTCTTAATTTCTCGCTTTCGTTGCAATTAATCCCCACTAATCCTTTACCGCGAATTTCAAAGAAATAAATGAGTAATCCAATGCAAATGACGACTCCTACCACTCCTAATATTAATTGCTTTTTCATATTTTATTCCTCTTAGATTTAGACATTTGATAAAGCATAAAGCTTAGCATATTCACCATTGTTTTTTAATAGATTATTATGATTTCCCTCTTCGATAATTTCCCCAGATTTAAAAACAAAGATTTTATCGTAATTTTTAATTGTACTTAATCTATGGGCGACTGCAATGACAGTGTGATCTCTCTCCAACTTCTCCAAAGCTTTTTGCACCATTTTCTCAGACTCATTGTCCAATGCTGAAGTTGCTTCATCAAAAAGATAAATTGGTGAATTTTTAAGAAAAGCTCGAGCGATTGTAATTCTCTGTGCTTGACCACCTGACAACCTAAGACCTCGGTCACCAATAACTGTTTTTTCCTTCTCACCTAACTCTGAAATAAAATTCTCGGAATAAGATATGGTTAAGGCTTGCCGCATCATTTCAGGACTAATTTCTCTGCCTGCTTTTAAATTTTCTTCAACAGTGTCATTAAAAAGAAAAACGTCCTGGGAAACTAAGGAAAAGTATTTTCTTAATTTAGCTAAAGTGATTCCCTGGATACTTTTTCCATCAATAAGAATGTCTCCATTCTCAACTGGATATAAACCTAACATCAAACTTATCAAAGTGGATTTACCTGAGCCACTTAGACCCACAAAAGCTATTTTTTCACCTTTGTTAATTTTAAGCGATATATTTTTAAGAACATTTTGCTTCCCATCATAAGAAAAACTAACATCTTTTAGTTCAATAGAGCGCTCAAATTTAATTTCAGTACTTTCACTTATCGAACCTTCTTCTTCTTCTAAGTTTAAAAATTTAAAAATCCGACTTGAAGCAGCTCGTGCTTGATTGAGCTTAACATTTGATTTAGAAAACTTACGAATAGGATCCATAAACATGGCCATTGCCGCGATAAATGAAACAAAACCACCAGTGGTCAGCGATCCCTCTTGAATTCTATGATGAGCTAATATTATGACTAAGCCAAAAGCAAAGGCAGCTATTAATTCGATTAAAGGGTGTGAATGCTCTTCTGCTGAATTTGATTTTTGCTTATTACTGAGAAATAGATTTTGACTCTGCTTAAAACGATTAATCATATAGTTTTGTAAATCAAAAGCCTTGATAATTTTTTGCCCCTGTAATCCTTCCGTTGCATGATGAGTCATTTCAGCAGTATCTTCTTGAGCTTTGGTTACGTATTTTCGAATAATTTTTCCAGTTATATTAAACACCACAAGAAATGCCGGAAGCATCAGGAAAATAGCTAAAGTTAATTGCCAATCATGATAAAAGGCAACTCCTAATAAAAGTATCGCCGTCAGAGGTTCACGAATAATGTCCAAGCTATGCATAAATGCTTCAGAAAAAATGACCGTATCGTTTATCATTATGGATAAAAAATTCCCTCCCTTTTCTTGGGAGAAAACTTTGTGAGGAAGTTGTTGAAGTTTCTCATATATTCTTAATCGAATTAAGCATGTAGCTCTATCCACCACCATACGCATTCCATAAAAATGTAGAAATCGTAAGGGGTAATTCAAAATAGCTAAACCGATAAGTATTGAGGCTAAGTAGATAGCTTCTTCATTAGTACTCTCTGGTGCAAATCCCTTATCAAAAACATCTTTAATAAAATAAGCTTGATAACTTTTGATGGCCGCTAAAGGAAGAGAACAGACTGCCGCTGCCATGGCCAGGCTTAAATTGGGTCGTAGAAAGGGGAAAATTTTCTTTAAAATATCAATCATTATTTAACGGTTAAGGTATATATAGCTAGTTTGTTATTCAATTATAGTGTATGTTTTTAATATGACGAAGGCCATTTTTTTTGATCGAGATGATACAATAATTATAGATAAAAATTATCTTCATAAGACCGAAGATGTTGAGTTTTTTTCAGACACTCTTAGCTCTTTAAGACTCCTGCAAGAAAATAACTATGATTTTTACATGGTTTCTAATCAAAGTGGAGTAGGAAGAGGTTACTTTAAAGAAGAATCCGTCTGGGAAATATTTGATTTTATCAATAAGCATATGGTTGAAATCGGCATCAAGCCATTTATTGACTTGGCTTTTTGTCCACACTCCCCTTCAAATAACTGTGAATGTCGTAAGCCTAAAACCAAAATGCTAAAAGATCTTTCACTTAAATATCGGCTTAAAAAAGAAAACTGTCTCTTTGTAGGAAACAATCTTTGCGACTATGACTGTGGATTAAATTTTCAGATCAAATCATATATTATCAATAATCCAAAGCTCTCAGACCATCCTGCTTATTTTTCGAACTTAGAAAAATTAACTCACGCAATAATATAGTTAATTAGTTTTAAGACATTTCAACTTAAATGAAATCTCGAGGAATATTTAATTGATTACGGTGAATGTGATGATGAAAAAGAAAAAAATCAAAAAATCGATCAGCCGCTCTAGTATCAACATTTAACCCAAAATCAACAGATGAGTACGGTGTTTGCGCAAAGTAGATCAAGAGTCTTCTAATTTCAAATGCAGTTCGGTTAGTTTCGCTCCCACAATTAGCACAGGAGAAATAACCTTCATGCATAATTAAACTTATATATCTTTCTTGACTGATATCTTTATTACAATATCCACAATGACTTAAATCTGGGAAAACTCCAGAATAAATGCACACCTTTGTTAGAAAACAAAATAGATGAGTATAAATATTTGACTTAGGATGCTTGTCTAAAAAGTAAATCGCATTACTACAAATTCGATAAAGTTGGCTTTCATCACTGGCCCTATCCTCATCGATTTGTTCAAGACTAATTACTTCACAAGATTTTAAAAATATCATTAACAAATAATAAGCTCTAATATGATACCGAATATTCTCATGGGCAAACTTGAGGCGATACTCATCAATAAAAGAGAATTGATTATTTTTTCGCTTAATTTTTAAATTAAAATTGAGAACATGACCCACTTCAAAGAGCGTTCCTCTTTGCTTTTTTGAACTACTATATCCACCTAAAACATAAAATGATTTTTTCTTCCCGTTACTTAAAAGGATCTCACAAATCAAATCCTTTTCCTTTATTAATCGCTTGCTTAATAAAACTCCTTGTAAATCTGGTTGATCAACATTTGAATTTTCAATAACCTGTTCCAAAAAAAACCTTTTATAATATCGAGCTTTGACACTAACTTTTGATCAAAATGATGCAGGTAAAAGCTCTCCCCTTTTCTCCCCGCACGATAAACCATTTGCACCCAAAAATCACGTTTCTTAATCTCATACATTAAAAATATATGATCTAAGGGAGGGAGGTTGACTCCATGGCTTAAAACAGAAGTAGCTATAATTACTTGAGTTTGCTCTCTTAAATCTTGCATCTTTTGACTAAACTCAAAAGCTTCTCCCCCCTTAGCAGAAATTACTATAAAGCTTTTATGGCTAAAGAACTTTTCAAGATTATCAACTTCTGATCTAAAGGGAACAAAAATCAATATTCTCATTCCTTGCGAAATCAAATTGACCGCTAAGTTAAGAATCTTGGATTTATTTGATTCATCACATTTTAAATAAGTTATCATTCTTATTTGATTTTTTTTTATGTTCAAGTTTCCATAATCCAACTGATAAACTGATTTATTTTCACGATTTAAATCATCTTTTAGAATACTGTAAAAAGTTTTTTCAAAAGTTGCAGTTAAGAGATAAAAGCGTTTAGCCTCAGATAGAATAAAATAATATAATTGATTTAGATCTTCACGAAAAATTGGACCCCAGCGGTACATCAAATGAAATTCATCAATGACAAAAACAAAATTATTAACATTAAGGTAATTCAATACATCTTCAGAAAGTAAATTACTCGTAGTTAAAATAACTGAGTGTTTTTTAATTTCCTTAACATCTTTCCTTGATTGAATATTTAAACATTGAATATTCTCTTGAATAAGTTTTTCATGAACTTCTTCGATAATTGCTCGCAAAGGAGCGATAAAACACCAATTTTGAGAAATCTGTCCACGAATAATTTGTTGGATAATGTAATAGGTTTTACCCATGCCAGCGGGGCAAATTAGTAAGATCTTCATTTAGAGGTATTAACAAAAAAAAAGTATGACTCTAAGTCATCCTTTTTCAATTTTTTATATTTGAATTAAATTTAGTTTTCACTACTTATAGGAAAAATTCTTTGCAGCTCTCTTAAGTAAGCTTGGATTGCCGCTAAGTTAGGATGAATATTTGTATTACCACTCTCAATAGCTTCATCAAAGTTAACTTCAACTAGATTTTGATCTCCAATGTACATTGCGCTTAAGTTATCACCTTTTCTGGTCCAAAGGTTATATCTCAATTTCCATTGATCCTTATTCATCTTTACACTGATATGAAGGTGATCATAAGCATCTCTTTTAGCACTCTCAACCTGTTCTGCAAGATTAGAAAGTATCCCTTCCATAGTTTCATGATTGGCCCGTTGATATTTCCTCAAGACCCTCATAACTTGTGCCTTTGCAATTCGTAGGCTATTCGCTGAGTGGTAAAGTTTTCTAGAAGCTATATCTGGAATTGATATTCGGCATCTATTTAGGCCTTGTAATGCATATGAAACATAAGAATTTTCATTTTCTCCTGCAAGCTGTCCTTCCATGAAAGAATGTCCCATTTCAAGCATGCTCTCTAATGATGCAATTCTTTCAGGGTTATTATGATAAGCAAACGCAAATATTCTTCCACCATTAAACCTAGCAGCTTCATAAATTTCACCATCGGCATTAGCAAATTGGGCAACAGACCTTCTTGTATTCATATAAATATATCGATAGCCGCCTTCATTCTCTAGAAGTTTTTTTCCTCGAATATAAGAGTTACTATATTCAACATCAACACTGGTTGCCCTTTTTAAGAATTGCGCATGAACTACACCATCAAAAATTTTCCCTGGTAAGTGTTGGCAATAATCATAATAGGGATGTCTGGCATATTCACTTTCGGTTAATAACCTCGCTCCAAATGATGAAAATGAAAATAAACTCATGAGAATTAAAAATTTTAAATTAAGCATCGTCTAACTCCCTCCCAAGGATTGCAGATGTATTCATATTAACTGTAAGTTGAATTTTCAATTAACACTTTTCAAAGTTTCACTTAAAAAACGAGGTAACTTACTAGAATAATAAAGATCCAATCAAGATTTTCTATGATGAATAAAAAATATCTCTGCCAACCAAATGAGCCAATATCAG
>JAOHMI010000057.1 GCA_028101965.1 Bacteriovoracaceae bacterium | reverse complement strand
ACTCACTCCTGTACTTCAAGATACAGATGATATTAAATTCCTATGGGCTAAAGACAGTTTAGAGATCGTGCAAAAAGCTCGTAAGCAGGAATTCGCCGTAATTATTAATGATGAAGTAAGCGAAAGAGTTTCTCTTATGGAAATGTTAAAATCTCTTCGAGAAGAAAAACAAAATGAGAAAATTCCCGTTATCATCCTGGCCGAGAATCCCATAAAAACATCAGGTCCTTTTTTTAAATTAAAAGATCGCTATTTAGACTTTGTTAACAGCACAAAAAATGAAAATGATTTACTTACTATTTTTATCTCAATAATTGAAAAAGGAATTAAAAAGAAAAAAGAATTTAAATTAGATGTTCATTTCATTAATCCATTTATAAATTGTTCCTTAAAAGTGGTTGAAGCAATGAGCAAATGCCAAAACATAAAAGCACATAAACCCTACTTATTAAGCCCAGAAGAAATACTACCCATTGAAATTAGCGGAACTTTAGATATTAATTCTCCTTACTTTAATGGCATGATGGCCATAAGCTTTAATGAGAGCACCTATAAGACTGTTTTAGCCAATATGCTATCTATTACAGAAGAAGAGGTAGGTACTATAAATAAAGATAATCAAGATGGCGCAGCAGAATTAATCAACATAATATATGGGCAAACAAAGATAATTTTAAACCAAGAAGGATATGATTTGCAAAAAGCTCTTCCTTCAGTCATTAGGGGAAAAGATCATAAGGTTAATGTCTCTCAAAAAGCCCCTATTCTTTGCATTCCCATTGACCTAGATAAAAATAGAATCTTCATTCAATTATGTGTTCAGGCTTATTAATCATGCGCCTTTCCCTCATCATTTTTGTTGCTACTTTTTTAAACAACGTTAATGCCGGAAACTTTCTCGAAACTATTACATTTGGCCATGTTAACGTTGGTGATAACCGAATTCAATTGAGTGAAAAGAACTTTACCATTGATTCTGAATTTATTGAAAATGAAAAAATTGAATACGAAGTAACCTTCGTTAAAAATACTTTTGAGTGGGTTAGAACCAACGATGTTTTACTAACCCCGCGAGCGAGAGTTTTATTTAAAATTGATTTACCTGCGGCTCGAACTCATATAACTTATAAAAATCAATCCCTCGCACTTCAGCGAAAGAATGATCGGGCACAGACTCAAATGTATATATCTTTGTTCGATAATTCTCCAATTGAGATCTTTCATAATCATCAAAAAATAGGCGAAGTTAAAATTAAAGTCAAAAAGTCTAAGACTAAAGATGGTGGACTTCTCATCGACTATTCATGCTCAAGAAGTAATATTCAAGTTGATAATATTGATGGAGAATACTTTGTTCTAGGTTGTCGAAAACATCGAGTTGGAGACTTTGGGAATGAAAAGCAAATGCTTGAACTTTTATGGTTCAGCCCACACCTAAAATTAGATAAGAATACCCCTCCCCCCTATATGTCTATCTTTTTCGACTCTACCCCTGTTGAGTTAGAACTACTTGACCAAAAGGGAAATTTGAAAAAAATAAAAATTAGCGCAAAACTCCCTAAGAGAATGCATCGATTGCGGACAGCATATGGATATGGGCCTTACGCCTTTAATTCAGCCTTTGAAAAAACGGAAAGAAACGATGATATTGCTCCGGCCATTATGCTTTATTTTAATTATAATTTAGATAAGAATAACTCCATCAGGGGTTTTGAAGCAGCGGTTTTTAAGGATGCTATTTTTAATAATGCAGGAATTTATTATGCAAATGATATTGCAAAAATCTTAGATAATCGCCTCATAATTACCACTTTAATTGGGTTCCAAGCTTTATATTTTAAATTTAACGATGACTCTCCTACTAAGAATGGCTTTATTTTTCCTCAGGGAATTGAACTCCTATACAAACACGCCTTTGGAATTGAAAACTATATTGTGTCTTATGGAATGTTTTTAGATCCTTCCGAATCCTATGATTATCAAAATTTATGGATCCGATGGGGGAAAAACTATTTTTGGGAGATAAACTTTATTGGGTGGCAAGAGAATGAAACCATGGCCAAGATGTGGGGCTTATCGGTAGGGTTTCCCTTCAAAGGTTTTTTCTAATAATAAGTCACTGTAATTATTCACACCAAACACAACCATTTGAAGAATGTTTAAACACCCCTCTGTAACTTGTTCTGATAATTTATGAGAATAAACACTTTTAATTTAAGATTAAATGAACTGGGCTAATCATTGGGACAATATTATGTTAAAAACCTTTACTGCTATTACTTTATCCTTATTTTCAATTCAAACTTTTGCAAAAGACATTCAATTAAAACTCATCAATATGTCTCCTAAGCGAACAAAAATTTTAACTCAAACTTCATTACCAAATAATTTAATAGATGGAGACCAATTAATACTATCAAATACTTGCTCATTTTCAGTAATAAAATCTGTGAGAAACAAAATTCTTCTCTCCGCTCTAAAATGCCCTGATCGTAACCGATTGAAAAAGAATTCTACTATAAATGTAAATTTAGCGAAAAAAACAAAGCATAAATCTATTCAACAAACACAAACGGATTTAAATACAAGCCTTACCAAGAGGAGAAAAACCAGTAAAGGATTTCGAATTGGATTGAATCAAGCAAATTTAGATGGCCGGTTTACAATCAGCTCTGATAATGAACTTTACTCAAGTTCGATCGAAGACGATGTCGAACACCAATATGGAATCAATGTAGGATACGTAAATATTGGATTATTACGCCCAGGTTTTATGGGGCATATTACTCATACACAATTTACTCAAGATATTGAGTCTATCCGACTAACGGCCAATGGAACTTTTTCATTTCATGAAAATATCTATGCCTACGCAGGAATGAATATTCACCGATACACGAATGAACTTACCTCAACTATCCTCGATCCGGGGGTTGGCTATCAAGCAGGTTTAGGAATACAAATAAATGAAACATTTGGTCTCGATATTTCTTATTTAGTGTTAAGAAACAAAGGTTCAGACCCAGACTTCGAAGTAGATTATGAACTTGAGCTCGAAGGGCTTGAAGCCACTTTGCATGTTACTTTCTAATTTAGTTAGATTTAAAAATTTTTAAATTAGACAAATAAATACCTTGGAAAATTAAAACCGAGCAGACTAATATTCGTAAGTCGACTTTTTCTCCTAAAAAATACCAACCAAAAAAGAAAGCAATAATTGGTTGAATATAGACGAATAAAGAAACATTCGAGGACTCAAGCTTGCTTAAAGCGATATTATTCAAGAAATAAGTAAGAACAGTGGCACCAATAATTGAATAAATCATGCAACCAAGCTCTATTTGAGTAAATTCGATTCCATTTAGTAAGTGTAGTCGATTGAAGTTAAAGGCAAGAAAAAAGAGTCCACTAACGATAAACATATAACTTGTAGTCCACAAATTATCGTAACGAACAATAAATTTCTTAGCAAAAACTAGATAAATAGCAAATGATAAACATCCTCCTAAGACAAACAGATCCCCCATCATTGTTGCACTTGAAAGAGAAAAGTCTTCAATCTTCCTTAAACCAACGACTCCAATGAAAGAAATAAATATTCCTAAAAATTTTGTCACATTCATCTTTTCTTGACCACGAAGTATAACGATTAAAACGGTTAGAAGAGGAATGAATGTTGAAATCACAGCAGTATTTACGGAAGTGGTTTGTTTTAATCCAAATAAAAACAAAGATTGACCTAATCCCATCCCCAAAAGAGATAATGGAATTAAGGGAAGCCAAAAATGACGGTCTAGTTTTGGATGGGGTCTCCTTAGAATAAAAGAGAATGCTCCTAGGATTAACCCTGCACTTAGAAACCTTATATTACTCCACATGAAAGGATCAAGTTTAAAAAGAATGAGCTTTGAAGCACTAAAATTAACACCAAAAAGTACTTGGATTAAAACTAGCAGCAAATACAACTTCATTAACCTTAATGTATGTGGTCTCAAAGTGTTCTCTTTTTTTATTATATTAAAATTATTCTTCTTTATTTTTTAATTTTTAAATCCAGTAATATTTATTTTCCAAGATTTAAGTTTCCCAGTGGTTCCACTAGAACCATCAATTATTTTTATAGTCCAACCTCCCTGTGAGCTCTCACCATAAAAAGAATTAGATGTTAACACCAGTTTATCTAAGTTCTTGTCACTTGATAATAAAAAACTATGATTAATGTTGAGTAATTGACTTTTTGTCCCTTGAGGAGATATCAACTCAACCCCCACTTCACCACTTCTGCTATGATCTACCGTCAACTGAATTTGTACCTGCTCAATAATGAGCTCATTATTAACTTCAATTGTAGAGAGAGCTCCACTAGGGTTTGCATCTGGAATTGAAAGGTTTAAATTGGTTTTACTAAACTCACTTTTATCGAAGATTGGATTTAATTCATTATAGGTACCCAAGTTAGGTATTTGAGGAATTTCTTCAATGGCCTTATCTACATTAACCAAACCAAACCCATACCAATTATGAAACTTATACCCCGCCGCGTTTTCTATCCAATCTTGCTCATATTCGTGCCCAGCTAAATCTAATGAGTGAGGATGAGATTGAATCCCAATATTTTTATCAATTTGAACGGAGGTCTTGGCCAATAAATAACGTATTTCATGAACAGATAAACTTGGTTCCGCTTCAAGTAGCAAAGCGATAGCCCCACTTACAAAAGGAGCTGCGGCACTTGTACCATTCATCATTGATGTATATAAGCAATCTTGATTTAGTGAGTGCCCGTATTCAAACTCATTCCCTTCTAAACTAGCATAATCAGCAGAATACCCATACTCGCATGTTGGTAAATCAGTGGTCATAATTGCGGGATGGATAATTCCATATTCTCCGCCGGGCGCTGTAACCCAAATATTACTCCCAGATGAGGAATAGCTGGCTTTATATCCCTTTGAGTTTATCGCACCTATCACAAAAAATGCCGTACTTTCATTCTCCAAAGGTATATTTGCATTATGGCTGGC
The DNA here is from genome assembly GCA_028101965.1 of Bacteriovoracaceae bacterium. GTDB lineage: Bacteria > Bdellovibrionota > Bacteriovoracia > Bacteriovoracales > Bacteriovoracaceae > JAOHMI01. The sequence goes on along the minus strand of JAOHMI010000057.1, from coordinate 6,113 downwards.
GCATGTCCCGCCAGAACAAACATAAAATGAGTTCCCCGCACCTTTTACAAAGATACTTCCCTTTCCATCTCTACCATTTTTGAGCATGTACCGAAGATGTGATAGATAATCTGAAGATGATTTAACGTCTCTAAAAACTTCATCTCCATAACTGTAATTAAAAACATCATAATCACCAGAAGCCTGATCAATTAACATATCTGTTGTTTGATCGGAGAAAAGAAATTGAAAAACCGATATTTTGGACTCAGGAGCGACTCCCCTAGAGCCTATATTATTCCAACCTTTTGCCGAAATTATTCCCGCAACACTTGTACCATGAGGATCAAGCGGACTAGGGTTACCAAAATAAGGGGCAGGTAATTCATAATTTTTACTTTTTTCTAGATTAAAATTTTCATAATAATCATCATGATTCTTCTCTGCGCCGGTATCACTAATAGCAATAAGCACTCCTCTCCCCAGAATATTTTTTTTATGAACGGGATCAACTCCGACATCCATTCCCGTTGTTCCTCCAAAAAAAGAAAAAACTTCTTGCCCAAAGTTTCTTAGCCCCCATGAATATTTTTTTAAGGGGTCTCCCTTAACACCAATACTAAAAGGTCCATAAATAACTGACTCTCCATTAGATTTCGAGAAAGTGAATTGTATATTTGAAAAAACTCCATAATCATTACTCTCTCCGCTTAAATGACCTGTATTTAAGTCAATTGATGCCCATGATGGAAAATTTGATGTGTTTAAGATTGAAGTCACACCTTGCGGGTAATCTCTTAATTCAAAAACAAAGTCTCGGTCTTGCTCTATCACGTAATCTGCATTCAAGACGACTTTTTCTCCAGGATTATAGTTCGGAAGATAATTTATCGGCTCAGTTCTTTTCATTTTATCCGTCTTTAAGTAAGACGTTTCTTTTTGACAGCTAACCAAGCTGATAGAAATGAATGTGATTAAAAATAATAACTTCATCGTATCTATTTATCGGTTTCGACAATGAATTGAGGATTAAAAATTTTTCAGGGGAACCATTTTCCGACCTAAACTTACCTTCCTGCCCGATGGAGATGATAATACAGATGAAACCGGTCCAGGATGATATGATTTGAATTTCTATAGTTATAAAATCAAAATGAGTCTCTTTTAATTTTCTTGGAATCGCTCAACATATTCATAACTGACTGAAATAGGTGCAAATTTTTGCTCAATTTCTTCAACTTTTTCTTTAACTTCAGAGAAAGGAAATTTAATAAATACTAAATTTAAATGCTCAAATCTATTTTGAATATTATAAGGAAAATAGTTGGTAATCATATCAAAGGAGTCGAGGTTTTTTACTTTTACCTTTATTAGCCCATTAAAAAGTTTTACTTTCGAATCCTCATCGATGACGATTCTGTACAAATCGAGTGTTTCATCCAATTGCTCCATTGAATAAACATAAAACTGTCTAAATTTAGTGATAAGCTTTGCGTTCTCTTTTCCACCTAATTTTGTGGTTAATGCCACTAGCTTTTCGCTCTCTCCGACAGCTTTTTCATGCCAATTAAGTACAAAGTCTTCAAACTCTCTTCGTTGAAAGATTTCTTTTTGAGGTTTATGCTCAGATGGCTTATCTTCTGCCAGGCTAGAATTTTTTTCGTTTATCAATGCCGGATTCCTCATTTGCCTTTGATCCACATTCTTTTTTCGAGAAGGTGCACTTCCTTTACTATTCCCAGGTGCAAACGCATTTGAATTAAAGGTCCTTCGAGATGAAAGAATTTCTTCATTCATTGTTTTACCTTGCTCTCTTTTCAAATCAAAAAACACAACCTTTACAGCGAAGATTGTAATGACAAAATAAACAACATACTTTGCTTTGACGTTAAACATATTTTCTTTTACGGGTAATTACTTCCAGGACATAAATTACACAACAGTAAGATAAATATTTTGCCGATGGGATAAAATGAAATGGAGTTAAGATGTCAGATGCAAAAAAACTTGAGAAGATTAATCGCTCTTTAGTCTCAATTAAGAACATCATTCATCAATTAAAAAATGAAGAATTAATTGATGAAATTACTGCGCAAAAAATTCTAAAAGAAAATAAAAATTCAAAAGACCCTATTCACTTAATTTTGTCTCGGTACAAGATTCAAGACCGTCGTTATCACGACGGAGTTAGATTCTTTACCATGGATGACTGGACTGAGTATGTGGCCAGGAAAGTAGGACTTCCCTTTGAGAAGATTGATGCAACAAAAATTGAAATTGCTTCAGCTTCCGCAGTGGTTCCTCATGCCTATGCCAGACGGTTACAAATACTACCCTTAAGTATTTCAGAAGATACCATCAATATGGCCATCACAGATCCTTTTAAACTGGACTGGGTCCAAGAGCTGGAAAAGGTAAGCAAAAAGAAAATTAAACTTATTTTAGCCAATCCCGTACAAATAAAACAGTTACTGACTGAGTTTTTCGTTATTCAAAAAGAAATAAAAAAACTAAGTTCAAGTCAATCATCTCAGTTCAAGAAGCTTGTTAAAGATGGTAATACTACTGAACTTGATTCACTGATTGAGAAAGGTCGACAAAGAAGGTGGGGGAAAAATGATTCAACCATCGTCAAGATAGTCGACTGGCTAATCAACTACGCCTTCATTGAGCGTGCCTCTGATATCCACTTAGAACCCAAGAAAGGTTTAGGCCACATTAGATTTAGAATTGATGGAAAATTACGGCGAGTATACTCTTTGGATCCAGATGCATTACTATCTGTTATATCCCGAGTGAAAATATTAGGGGATATGAAAATTGATGAAAAGCGTCGTCCCCAAGATGGTCGAATCAAAAGATTTCTTGATAATGGCAAACAAATAGAAATGAGACTTTCTGTTGTCCCAACTCTCTTTGGGGAAAAACTAGTCATGAGACTGTTTGACCAACAAGTGGCGGCTTCAAATTTGGACTTTATTGGACTCAAGGAATTTGATCAAAAAGTATGGAATGAACTAATTCACTCTTCACAAGGCTTAGTCTTAGTCACTGGCCCAACAGGGTCAGGAAAAACCACCACACTGTACACTTCTTTAAATCTAATCGCCACAGAAGAAATTAATATTTGTACAATTGAAGACCCCATTGAAATGATCATTCCAAAACTCAATCAAGTACAAATGAGTGAGGAGTTAACCTTAAATTTCCCTCAGGCAATCAAATCCTTTTTGCGACAAGACCCCGATGTTATCATGGTTGGAGAGATTCGAGATCATCAAACTGCCGAAGCTGCTATTCAAGCTTCATTAACCGGACATCTTGTTTTTTCAACTCTTCATACAAACGGAGCTTTGGCCACCATACAAAGACTTATCGATCTAAAACTTCCAACATTTTTGATTAACTCTGCATTAAAAGCAGTCTTGGCACAAAGATTAGTCAGAAGGCTGTGTGCTCATTGCCGAAAAAAAATTGAAACTCCGGAGGATAAATGGGAAACAATCAAAGATGATTTAAATATTGAAATGCCTGAACACATTTGGGAACCAGCGGGTTGTCATGAGTGCAAAAATACTGGCTATATGGGTAGATTAGTTATCTATGAGCTTGTTCTCTTTAATAATAAGATTAAGAAAGCCATTCATCCCCATATCGAAATGATTGAGTTAAAAGAAAAAACCAGGGGTGAATTTACTACTTTCAGAGAAAACTCTATCGAAAAACTCATTAATGGAGAAACTTCCCTTCAAGAAATCCTAGAAGTTGTCTATTAGTTGATTATGCAATATTAGAATATTTTTTGAAATTCCCCTGACTTAAAGAAAACTTTATTAATTGCCAAAATAGCCTTTCACTTTTATTTGGAAAAATATTTTTATCCACATGAAACTGCATCATCCCTATTGTAATTTGATAAAAGATCTCCTCTTCCATTTCCTTATATGAGAGATAAATCCGTTCCTTCTTTGAGAGATTGACTGATGAGATACTTGAAATTACTTTATCGCAAAAACGAAGATGCTTTTTTTCATCCTTAATAATATTTTGGAATAAATATATAAAATCTTTCTTTTTGAATCCGGTCCTTAAGTAAAGCTGATAATTTTCAATGGCCCTTTCTTCCAAAACTTTTAATATTGAGAAAAATTTTAGCAAATCAATATCATTTCTAATATTGGTCAAAGATTCAAAAAATCTTTTTTCTATCAGGTACAAATAAGATAAGTCCTTTCTATCCTCTAGATCATAATAATAATCACCTCGAATCAAAGACTTTAATTCTTTGGCATGGCGCTCTTCATCTAATTTATGAATTTCAATCATTTTTTTTAACGCAGGATCTTTTACATAATTGATAGCTTTATCAAATAAGTTTTCACCACCTCCGCTTTCCCCTTCTTCAACCTCGGCTAATTGAAACATCAAACTATTCAATGCTTTTTGTGAATTAAGAACAGAATAGAGATATTTGATGGTTAATTTAGTTTGAAAATAATTTTTTATCACTTCCCCACCCCTCTTCTAATTTTACGACTTCTTCATACCAGTTGTTCTCAGCGTCTAACTCTGCAAAAATTGCATGTAGGCCTAACCATAAACGATTAACAAAAATAAAATCCTTTGGCATAGATGTATGAAACAAGTTTGGATTATCTTTAATAAGTCTACGGTACAACTCTCTTGTGTAATCCTTGGTAAAACGATAATTTTTACGACAAGACATGTGAGTATACATATATCTTGTCCAATCAAAACTATATTCATAATTAAATTTCTCTAAATTTTTAACAAACCCCATCTTAATATTTAATTCTTTAAACTTATCTCTATCATTATCAAATACTGCTCTCGCTGATTCATTCAAATCAAGCATAAACTTATCAGAGAACTTTTTAACACATCCAAAGTCTAGAAAAACCACCTTATCATTATGAAATAAATAGTTACCTGGGTGAGGATCACAATTAAAAAGACTATGCCTCACCATGGCTTCATGAACGCAGTTATAAATGATTAATCCTGCCTTATTTTTGTCTTGCTGAGATGCCATTTGCATAAAATCTCTAAATCTTAATCCAGGATAATATTTCGTGGTGAGAACCCTCATAGTCGAATACTTATCAAATACTTTTGGAATAATAATTTGTGGATGTTCTTTAAACATATTATAAAACAAATTCTGATTTTTAGCCTCATTGATATAGTTGCATTCTTCGAGAAAGCGTTCACGAATTTCGTCAATTGTGTCTTGATGATTCCCTCCAAAGTTAAACAGAGTAAAAACCTGCCCGAGCATTTTTGTATTCATCAAGTCGGCTCGCAATGCTCGATCAATATTTGGATATTGAACTTTCACCACAACTTCCTCACCACTTTTCAGAGTTGCTCGATGGACTTGTCCAATACTGGCTGCGCTAATCGGTTGAGGATCCCAATCGAGAAATAAGTCTTTAGGTTTTTTTCCAAACTCTTCAAAAATCACTTGTTCAATTATGTGCGATTCCATTGGTTTACTTCTATCTTGGAGAACTTGTAAAATACTACGGACATTTTCTGGCAAGGAATGATCGATATAACTAAGAGTCTGTCCCAGTTTCATCACCAATCCCTTCATTTCACCTAGGGATTCGACAAACTTAATGGCCATGGCTTGATCACTTAATTCTTTTAAATGAATAGCTTTATCTCTCGTCATCATTATTGATTTTGTATTATTCTTTGCCATAGTCACGGCCAACGAACTTAAAGTTTTAGTTGTTGAAAAAGTTCTCCCTAACCATGATTGATTCAATTTTGTAAATTGATTTTCACCCACTCCATACCCCTCTTCATAAATTTGAATTAATTTTCTGACTGGACCCGGAATGGGACGCTCACCTTTTTCCCAATAGGATATAGCAGCAGGACTCACATCAAACTCATTGGCCAATTTACTTTGGCTCACTCCCATAATTTGGCGAATATTCTTTAGTCTAACTGGCCATGTTTCTAAATGTAGTTCTGATTCCCTTTCCACATTTTCATTTAAAGGGGAAATGAAGAATTTCTCAAATAGAAAGATGGGCGAATGCTGGAATTTTCATTAACAGTGTTAATAAAGTGGGGATTCTATATAATGATCGGTCATATTA